>JAHEJN010000044.1 GCA_024638845.1 Acidimicrobiales bacterium
CTGGCGATCCCGTTGCGGCCGACCAGCATCTGGAAGTACGTTGAGTATGTGTGGTAGCCCGGGCCGTGGATCCGCCAGTGGTATCCGAGCGTGCGGCGGCGGGTCTCGGTTTCGTGGAAGTCGAAGTCGTACTGCTCGTAGCTCTCCCAAAACAGCACGTCGGAGTCTCGGCGAATATCGAGATCCACTGGGACCGAAGAGCTCGTCTCGAGCCGGCCCCGCTTCAGGAAGAACGAGACTCGGAGGTATAGAAGCCCCAGTCTGAGCCGCCTCCTCGCGGCCGTGAGGATCTCCAGCGTTCGCTCGCGGGCGTCGGAGCCTGAGGGGTCGGGTAGCGGGGATAACATCATTCGAGATCCCTATCCTCGGAGTCACGTACCACCGGTCGGATCACACGTTGCAGTGCGTGCTGCGACGTTGCCTCATGATACATCGTGCTCGCGCCGCACTCAGTGGGGTCCACGTGTCAAATGGACGAAGGCGCTGGTTGGCCCACTCCAGAGAACGGCAACGTCGACGCAAGTGTGGTTGCGGGCACGGGCCCGGTGCCGAAGTCCGTGCCGGTCGATGGCACATCCGATCCGTCATCGGGCTTGGCAGAGCGGTCATCGGGCTGGGCAGGGCGGTCATCGGGCTCGGTTGCGTCGTCGGGTTCGGCTTGGGTCGGGATCTTCTCACGGATCTTCTCAGCTCTCGGGACGCTCCGCGGCTCTTGGCTGTCATTACGCTGGCGCTACGAGGTAGACGCCTCCGGCGAAGTTTGTAGGTGCGGGCGCTCTCTGGACGAAGACCTCGCCGAAGGCCAGCATGGACAACAAAGCGGCTATCGCTTCGGTCACGTCCTGCCGAAGAGCGGCCATTGAGATGCGTTCCGTCTCGCCTGAACGGCGATCGACGAGCACCCATTCGAGCTCAAGGTCACGATGTCCCAGGTCCTTGATCGGAATGACCGTCGTGGGACGGCAATGGACTGTTCCGTGGGCGAGGCGGTTCCTCCGCCCGACGACTGCTCGAAGCTCGGCCAGGCGCTCGACTGCTTCTTGATCGAGTAGACCCGCACCCCGAAGCCCGCTCTCGAGCATGTCCAGACGAGGGCCCAACGTCTTCTGGCTCAGCTGTGCCCGATGATGTTCGGGATCATCGGCGTCTTGGAGGTAAAGAATGAACTCGTCGACCAAGTCCTCGAGGACTGCAACCTGGGTAATCATTAGACCGCGGCGCTCGTCGATCAGCGAGCGCTCGGCGAGCTCACTCCAATCGAGGTCGGCGGTGTCGTAGTGGGAGGTCAGGAGGTCGGCGCCGCTAAAGACATAGATGTCCTCGTCGCTGTCGTCGTCGAACAACACAGAACGCACTGTCATTCGACCAGATTAGAAGCACTTCCCCTCTCCGTCGGTGGTCTGGCCGGTCGGACCGGGTCTTCGCCGACGACGGCGAAGGCAGCTGACAATGGTCCTCCCGGCTTCACGTGGCCGGTTGCCAACCGTGGTCGGTTCGGTTCAGTGAGCAGCGATTCGCCCGTGGATCAATGCGGCTCGGTCCACCGGCGTACAAGTTCAAGCTCATCGCTGAACGGCTTGCATCTGGCGATCAGTTCCGCAGCTCGGCGATCGTCAATCCCCAGCTCGACGAGGAGACAGTGGCGCAGGATCCACCGCAGCCCGTATGACGCAGCGAGGTACTCAGCACCGGCCACGCGGTCAGATCCGCTCGGGTGGGCGACCTGATGGCGGCTCCTGAGCGCAAGATCCACAAAGCGAGGAGCGGCCTCAAGGACTGCTTGGCCTGTGGCGCCGGAGTAATCGAGAACCTCGGTGAGTTTTCTTCGCTGGCCTTTAGCGTTCCTGCCGCGCAGCATCTCATTGGTCCACGACCGATGCTCAAGCGGCGCTGCCTCGACAATCGCGTCGACCCGCTTGTCGTGTGCCACGGAATCAAGTGCGGTGCCGCCGATGCGTTCGTTGTGAAACGCCTCTACGGCCACGAATGCGGTCATCAGCCGGTCATCGGCATACAAGTACGGCGCATGGTGTGGAAGGAGCAGCATCTGGATCGTCCTTTCAAACCGCGCATGCAGCTCAAACCAAGAGCTGAGCAACTCCTGGACCGTCGTCTGCATATCCGGCCACGTGACCAGCATCTCGTGCGCCTGAGGACGCTTCGGCTCCGCGAGAGGTCGTTGAAGAGCCGTCTGGTAGTAGAACCACAACCGCCGCCTGTCGTCATTGCCCGGCTCGAGTAGGCCCCTGACCGAGTCCACATCGACATGCGCAATCGTCAAGAATGAGAGCAATGACCTGAGCGGCAGGGCGAACTCGGACATCGCTGTACGGAACGACAGGGGCTCGTCTGGAACCACCCGAAACGTTGCTTGATGCCGGATTGTCAGCTCGGTCTCACCCTCAATCGTGTCATGATCGAGGACGAGATCGATGCTCCCGCCGGGCACTTCGGCCGTCCCTACGTCCATCGACGTACTCGATGCCGAGACTTCCACATCGGACCGAGTCGGTCGCGGCCTCGGCCGGCCGGACCACTTCAACAAGTTCGACAGACGAACGCGGATTTCGATAACAGGACCCTCGGAAGTGGCGACTTCGGGGCCACTGATGACCTCCTGGAACGTCCACGATTCAGCTCGTTCCCCGTCGGCGGCACCGCCGTATGTGATGTTTGAACTCGTCTGCCAGCAATCAACCAATGACACAAACCGTTGTCCCGGCGAACCATGCAACCGATGACCGTGTATCACTGCGGCTGTCTTCATCTCGTCTGACAGGAAGTCCGAAGCGCCACTGTGATCATCGAGACCGCCATAGACATCCAGCTTCCACGGATCCGACGCCCCCGCTGACATCCGTCCGAACCGGCGGTCGCTCTCGCGGCCGGGGATCCACCACCAGCCGTCAACTGCCTCGCCATCCATACCGGTCATTCTCACCCCGGGCATGCGCCGAAGTCTGGATGCCTCCAATGCTCGGTGGTCCGATCAAGCGTCTCTCTACCGGATTGGCGCGTCCTCAATCTGACGGAGCGGCGCCAGGTCTGCGTTTGCAGTTGACGGGTCAGCGGGGTCAGCTCGGTGCGCTTTGCGCACCTAGCAAGTCTGTGCCGGTCATTTTGGCGTGAAGTGGTGCAGTGTTTGCCGTCGCCGCGAAGGCGTGGGTGCGCCAGGGCCGACTGCAGGTGACTCAGTGCACCAACCGCTGCACCAAATGGTGATGGAACCGTGTGAGCGATGGAGAGCGCAGCGTGAGAGGGCGTGAACACCACTGCCCCAGACCATGGTGCGCAACATCGACGAGCACCCGGCCATGTGGCAGCTGAGCCGCGTGTCGCGTCTTGTCCAGGGCGGCCGCCTTCCCGAGGCATGAAGGACACAACCTCGACTACCGAACGGGAAACCGCCCCAACCCTGTCGTTGCTCACGATCAACGACACCGCAACTCGTCTCGGCGTGAGCCCTCGCTTCGTCCGACGCCTCGTCGCCGAACGTCGAATCACTGGTGACTGCTGAAACAAACCGCTTTGACCTCCGGGATCTTCGACGACACCTCGATGCTGGGTTTGTACGACCTCCCGGGCCTGATCGAATCAGGCTCCATTGCCGACTCGTTTGTCGGAGCCGCCGCAGCGGGCCGGTCCGGACTCGCCTTCACCAAAGACTCCTCAACGATCATCACCGGCCAAGCCGGCTCCCTCGCCGCACGGACAGCGGACGGCAATCTCGAACCGACCACGTTTGCTTGTCGGACGCCAGCAAACACCCAACCTCCACGATCAGCCATACACCGTGCGGAGCCACACTTCGCGCATGAAACCTCGCCACTTCGGGTCAGAGAGATCCCGCGGCGCCTCATGGGGCCCGGCCTCGGAGGCGGGCCGGCGGCAACCGCGCGCTTGGCGGCAGCGACGGTCTCGTCGTCAGTGAGCACCATCGGAACCTACCTCGTGGAGCATGGCGAGGAGACCCGCCCGGTCTCGACTCGCCCTGCCCACTCTGGAGGCTTGCCCAGGGTCCTCCGCTGACGACACTCGCACACTGAGTTCGTCAGATCCACGCTTTGGGAACGTTCGCTCACCCCGCCGATGCACGTCGATGGGCCAGCCAGCCTAAGGAGCTAAGGCGGATCACTGCTTTCGCCGATGACGCAACCATCGGTTCGCCCGATGCCCTGAAGTGCCCACTCCGAAGACGCGACCCCAAGCCCAGGGGTCGCGTCTTCGCGTCCGAACCTCTCACTTGTCGGACGTCAGCGGGACGACCCAGCGACAACCATCGACGTATCCCGGTCAACCCCAACGTGTACTGAGCGGTCACGTTGGTCAAGTCCGTGCCGGTCATTTCGGCGTGAAGTGGTGCAGTCTTTGCCATGGCAGCGATGGCGTTTGTGCGCCAGGGCTGATTGCGGGTGAGTCAGTGCACCAACCGCTGCACCACACGGTGATGGGATCGTGTGAGCGATGGGGAACGCAGAGTGAGAAGGCGTGATCACCACTGCCAAGACCAGCGGTTCGCGACACCGATGAGCACCGGCGCGGCTGGAGCCTGGTGACGGGCACCCGCCCATGTGGCAGCCGAACCGCGTGTCGCGTTTTGGCCAGGGAGGCCGCCTTCCCGAAGCATGAAGGACACAACCTTGACTACCGAAGGGGCAACCGTCCCGACCCTGTCGTTGCTCACGATCAACGACACCGCGACTCGTCTCGGCGTGAGCCCTCGTTTCGTCCGACGCCTCGTCGCCGAACGTCGGATCACGTTCCACCGAGTCGGCAAGTTCATCCGCTTCGAGCCAGCGGACGTGGACGCTCTCATTCTCGAGGGGCGCGTCGAGCGCCGCACTTGACTGCGGAGCACGCCCGTTGCGCCACAGTGGTGGACATGACCGAGGAGCGGAAGGCGCGGAAAATCGTCTACAAGATCACGTATCCGAACGGCAAGATCTACATCGGCAAAGACCTGACGAACTCGATCAACTACTTCGGCAGCGCCAAGGGCGACCTGATTGCGAAGGACTTCAGCGAGGCCGACCGTCTCGATTTCACGATCCGTCGGCAGGCTCTGGGTGAGCGACGACGCGTCGGACGCCGAGGTGAGCGCCGTCGAGGTTGACATGATTCGGAGGTTCGACTCGAACAACCCGGCCGTTGGATACAACCAGTGGCCGAAGTGGAGCGGCGAGTAGTCGCGTCGGCGCAAAGTTCCTCAGTCGCCGAACAGTGCATCACCGATTCGCTCGGCCGCCTCCCGCTGCATAGTGGGGGTGACGTGGCTGTAGAGGTTGGAGAACAGGGTCGTGTCGGCGTGGCCGAGGCGCTCGGCCGCCACCTTCGGCGGGACGCCGCTCGCCAGCATCAGCGTCGCACTCGTGTGCCGAAGCCCATGAGCCGTCAGTCGCGGCAACCCGACCTCGACCGAGATCTTGCCGAGCAGCCGTGAGAGGTACTGCGGGTGATACGCGCCTCCCTGCTCCTTGGTGAAGACGTAGTCGGTCGCCTCGTATTCGGCTGCCCGCAGCTCCTCCTCGGCCTGCAACCGCCGCTGCATCCGCAACACCTCGACCAGGTGTGTGTCCACGTCGACCGTTCGGATCGCCTCACGGCTCTTGCCCGTCGAACGGTGCACGTCGTAGCCGAGCACGGTGGCGAACTCGTTCACCCGCACCAGGCCCGCCTCGAGGTCGACGTTGGGCCACCGCAGGAACACCAGCTCACCGATGCGCATGCCCGAGCCCAGCAGGAAGGCCCACACCGGCCACAGCCGGTCGCCCTCGTGCAAAGCCAGGAAGTGCCGGGCCTCGTCGGGCGACCAGTGCTTGGGTACCGAGCGCCGCGGCTTCGGCCGGGGCACTGATGCCAGCGGGTTCGCCGGCAGGAGGCCCATGGCCACCGCCTGCTTCAGTGCGCCGTTGAGCGGCGACCGAGCCAGCCGGATCGTGTTGGGCGACAAGCCTCGGCCAGTCTTGGTGCCGCCTTCCGTGGCGAGCTTGTGCTGCCACGACGCCACCACGTCGGCGGTGAGCTCGCGCACCTTCAGCGAGCCGATCCACGGGTCGACGTAATCGTCGAGGTAGTGCCGGTAGTCGAACAGGCTCTAGGCCCCGAGCCGTTCGCTCGCCTCGCACTCGTCGAGGTACTGCTCGACCAGCTGCCGCACCGTGAGACCCGACACCGTCGCCGACGGCTGCGCCTCGACCTCACGCAACAGCGTCTCACGAGCCTCCGACGCATCGGCGGCCGTGGCGAACCCTCGACGGGTCACCTGCGCCCACTTGCCGGTCAGCGGGTCCTTGTGGGTGGACGCCTTGAAGTACCAGTTGCCCTTGGTGTCCTTGTAGACGCCACGGAACTTCGGCACCGCTCGACCTCCTGAGAAGATCTCATCTTCTCAATATCTTCTCACGGAGGCCAGAGAAGCGGAAGAGCCACCCCGAAAGGTGGCTCTGAGCGGGGCTTATCCAGCGCGCTCGGAGGGACTCGAACCCCCAACCTTCTGATCCGTAGTCAGATGCTCTATCCAATTGAGCTACGAGCGCTTCTTGCGAAGCCCGAGTCTACGTGGCCGGGCCGCGGGCGGAAACCCAGCGACCCGGCCCACGCTTCGTGTCAGGCGATGAACCGGCCACAGACGGGCCAGTGCCGCCACCCGCCCCACGCGATCTCGTAGCGGAGCGCCGAGGCCATGCGGTCCTGAACCGCAGGCGGAGCCTGGTCGGGGCGCACACCCACATGGGCCGGATCGATGACCTGGGCCACGGCGTTCCAGGTGCTGATGGTGAACTGGTAGGCGCCGTAGAAGCCGTTGCCGGTGTTGGTCTGGTAGTTGCCGCCGGATTCGCAGTTCCGCAACGCAGCCCAACCGTCGGTCTGGACGGCAGGTTCGGTGGGAGCAGGTCCGACCGACTCGGCGACGATCGGACCGTCGAACGGTGCAGCCTGCACCGAGGTGGACTCGGGCACGGCTGCGGACTGCGTGGCCGCTGAGTCGGCTCCGACGGGTGTCTCGCTCGAGGCCGGAGCCGGAGCCGGCGTCGGTGCGGGGGCAACCGGTGCCGCGGGGGGCGCGACCGGTGCCGGGGTGGGTTCGGGGGCGAATCCGGCGAGAACGCCTTCGGCCCACTCAGCCGGGGTGAGCTCGGTGTAGGCCGCGAGGACCACCTCGCCGCTGAAGGGATCGAGGCTCGGACCGGTTCGGTCGGCACCGATCTCGACCGTTGCGACCGGAGCGACGGGAGCCGCGGGGGTGCGAGGCGCCTGGGCCATCGTGGCCCCGGTGGGCCCCGCGACCGCTTCGTCGGCTCCATTCGGAGTGACGAATACGCCGATCGTGGCTATGGCGATGAGCACGAGTGCGGCAAGGGTGCCGGCGACGCGCGCCAGGGTGGGATTGGGGGTGGACATTGGGGGGATTCCTCCTGCCGGGTGCGCGGGAGCGCACGTGGCAATGGGGCATTGACCCCGGCAAGGTAGTCACCCGCCGTCACTATCGAAACAAGAATGTAATATTGCCCAACGTGTCATCGGTCACGTCGAAAACCCTGGAATTCCAGGATTCGGTGCCGACTACGTCGGGCTCACCCGGATGATCTTGTCGTTGCTGCCGTTGGAGGTCGTCACATACAGGGCCCGGTCGGGTCCGAGCTCGACCGAACGGAGCCGGCCGAAGGTGCCGTCGAGCTCGGCGACGACCACTTGGCGGGTCAGGCGCCCCGCGCCGTCGAAGAAGAAGAGCCGAAGGGTCGAGTTCTTGAGCGAGGCCACGGCGAGGGCGCCGTTCCAGGCTCCCCATTCCTCGCCGTCGATGAACGCCCCACCGCTGGTGGCCAGGGTGGTCGGCCCCGACGACCACACGGCGCCGACGGCGTCGGGGAACCGGCTGAAGTCGGTCATCGGAACCGACTCGTTGTAGCCGGGCACCGGGCTCCAGCCGTAGTTGCCTCCCGGTACGAGGAGGTTGATCTCGTCGTCGCGGAACGACCCGTGCTCGATGCTGAACGGCTGGCCGTCGTTGGGGCGAATTGCAAGACCCTGCACGTTGCGATGTCCGAAGGTGAGGATGCGACGGGTGTTGGCATCGGCCGAGCCGGCGAAGGGATTGCCGACCGAGCCCTGACCGGTCGAGGGGTCGACGCGTAACACCTTGCCGCCGAGGGAAGCGAGGTTCTGCGGCAGCGAGCCCACGGCGGCGTCGCCCGTGCCGATCAGGAGTTGGCCGGACTGGTCGAACTCGAGCCGGCAACCGCCGTGGCGTCCGGTGGAGGCGGGCAGGCCGGCCACCAGAGGATCGGCCACCCGGGTTGCCGTGGTCCACGCCGGATCGACGGTCCACGCGATCACCTGGATCTGGGGTCCGACATGACCCTGGCACGTGTAGAAGCGTCGGTTGGTGGCGAAACCCGGGTCGAGCTCGAGGCCCATGAGCCCGGTCTCGCCGCTGCGGAACAGGTCACTCATGTCGGCCACCAACGCTCGCCGCACTCCCCCGACGACGGCACTGATCGTTCCGGTGCGTTCGGCGACGACGATGACGCCGTCGGGGGCGATGTCGAGGCCCCAGGGAATGGAGAGACCGGTGGCCAGGACGCTGACACGAACGAGGGGGTCAGACGTGGGCGACGGCGAGAGCACGGGACCCCAGCGACCGGTGATGGGGAGCTCGTCGACGCCGCCGTTGCCGAAGGCGAACGACACGTCGGCCGGGCCGGAGGTGTTCGTGTTGCGCAGCAGGTAGGAATTGCCGCGGCGGACGCCGAAGGTGTCCTGGCCGTTGCCGTTCCAGTCACCGACCACGGGGGTGTCGCCGGCGGTGCCGTACCCCAGGAAGATGTCGGCCACCCCGGTGGAGAGCGTGTTGCGGAGGTAGAAGGCGTTGCCGCGGCGGACGCCGAAGGTGTCCTGGCCGTTGCCGTTCCAGTCGCCGACGACCGGAGTGTCGGTGGCGTTTCCGTAGCCGATGACCACGTCGGCCGGACCGGTGGTGTTGGAGTTGCGCAGGAAATAGGCGTTGCCGCGGCGGATTCCGACGGTGTCGATGCCGTCGCCGTTCCAGTCGCCGGTGACGACGGAGTCGCCGCTGCGCCCATAGGCGAAGGTGAGATCGGCCGGTCCTCCCGTATTGGAGTTGCGCAGATAGAAGGCGTTGCCGCGACGGATGCCGAGAGTGTCGATGCCGTCGCCGTTCCAGTCGCCGACCAGTGGCACGTCGCCGGGATCGCCGTAGTTGAACAGCGCGTCGGCTGGTCCCGACGTGTTGGAGTTGCGCAGGAGCGCGAGGTCGCCTCGGTACACACCGGGCAGATCGGGTGATCCGACCGAGGCCGTGTCCTGGGCGGCCGAGGGCGATGCAACGTTCAGGATCGCGCCCACGAGAGCAACGACCAGGAGGGCTGTTCGGAAACGCATGCGGAGTCCTGTCCCGCAGGTGGGCTGGAGCGGAGAGGGAGGGATTTGAACCCTCGAACCACCTTACGGCAGTTACTTCCTTAGCAGGGAAGCGCCTTCAACCTGACTCGGCCACCTCTCCAGAGGCTCGAACTCTACCGGTCGCCGTCGGCGTCGGCGACTGCGGTCAGCAGGTACCGGTCAGGTCGAATGTCTCGCCCACCAGGTTCGGCTCGGTGAAGGTCCCGCTGGCCGTGAAGGCTGCGGGGGTCTTGCTGACCGTGACGATGTCGCCGTTGAGGGTGATCGAATCGGCTTCGGTTCCGCCTTCGACCGCAACGGTGCCGGTGCCGCCGGCGGCGGCGACGACCAGGGTTGCGCCGTTGGCCTCGCCCTGGAGTGCGAGGTCGCCGGGCTCGCCGGTGCAATCCCAGCTCGCAACGGTGTAGGTCTGGCTGAAGCTCGGCGAAGTCAACGTGGCGGTCTGGGTCGTCGGGGGCGTCGGTGTCGCCTCGGTCCCGTCACCACCGGTGCCGGGGGTCGGTGTCGCCACGGTGCCGTCACCACCGGTGCCGGGGGTCGGTGTCGGTGTCGCCACGGTGCCGTCGTCACCGGTTCCGTCGGTGTCGGTGGCGGTGACGGTGGGCGAGGAGGAGGAGCCGTTGGTGGCCACCGTCGAGGCGTCGTCGTCGCTCCTGGCCATCCCGATCCCGACCACGACCACCAAGAGGGCGAACATGCCGGCGAAGTAGAGCCATACACCGCTGGACAGGTCGTCGAATCGCTCGTCCATGTCGTCGTCCTCTTTCCTTCGTCGGGCGAACGGCCGCCGCTTTTGGGTCTCGGATGCTAGCCGCGGCTCTCCAATTCGGCGATGAGCGACTTGGGGGCGACCATGCGGTAGGCGTCGGTGAC
Organism: Acidimicrobiales bacterium; assembly: GCA_024638845.1. Lineage (GTDB taxonomy): Bacteria > Actinomycetota > Acidimicrobiia > Acidimicrobiales > JAHEJN01 > JAHEJN01. The sequence goes on from JAHEJN010000044.1 coordinate 10,297, forward strand.
GATCGCGGCGATCTCGTCCCAGTCGACATCGACGTCGAGACGTACGCCGATCCAGCCCCGGTGGCCGACATAGGGAGGAACGAAGAATCGGTCGGGCTCGGTCTCCACCAGCTGCTGCTGCACGCCCTGGGGAGCATTGGCCCACATCGACACGGCCTCGTGATGATGGCCGCCGTCGTGGAGGTTGCAGATGGTCTTCTTGTCGCGCACGAAGAACGTCGGTGAGCCGTGGCTCAGTCGGTCGTTCACCTCGGGCAGCTCGGCACAGATGGCGCGCAGTTGGACCAGGGCCGAGACGAAGTCGACGCGGTCGGGCGCAGTCATCGGGTGAAGAACAACTGGAGCTCCATGTCGGCATTATCGGCCACGCTGAGCACCACTGCAGCTTGGGGCTTGTCGATGGCGTAGTCGGAGAGGAGCAGGTTGATCTCGCCGACCACGACGATCACGCCCGACTCGAGCTCGGCGGTGAGCGGGACCTCCACACTGTTGGTCACACCGTGGACGGTGAGGTCGCCGGTTGCGGTGACGGTGACCGGCTCGCCGTCGGCAGGAACCGCGCCGAGGTCGATCGGCGAGGCCAGCACGAAGGTGGCCTCGGGAAACGTGTCGGTCTCGATGGCCTGCCGCTTGATCTGACGGTTGCGGCTGGCCGAGTCGGTGGTGAGGGTCGTCATGTCGACGAGGATCTCGGTGGCGGTGATGGTGGTGCCGTCGATCACGAGGGTGCCGCTCACGTCGGGTGTGCGGCCGACCACGGTCTTGGCCCCGATGCTCGCCAGCTCCTCGTCGATACGGAATCCGGCGAAGGTCGACGAGAAGTCGTCGAAGGTGCCGATGGTCGTGTCGACGGTCCACGTGCCGTCGATGCCGGCGGTCGTGTCGGCCGCGGTGCCTTCGGCGGCGGCGGCGACCGCTGCGTCGCGCGCCTCGGCCTGCTCGGCGGTGTTCACGCCCGCCGGCGAGGTGTCGCGGATCAAGAAGTACCACCCGGAGAAGAGGGCGGCGGCCACGACGACGATGGCTCCACCGACGAGGTAGAGGCGCTTGCGTCCGCGGTGCGAGGGCGATGTGCTGTCCATGGGCTGTGAAGGTAGGCGCTGGGCGACGCGAAACGGGCGCGTCACACCCGACCGTAATACTGAGTTCACGTCGCAGCCGTGCTCGGCTGCCGCTAGCGTTGCGGGGTCAGTGAAAGACCCTGCCCCGACCGTCGGGGCTCCTCGCCTTCTTGTAGGCAGGATCCACAGGGAGGTAGCACGCCCATGCGGGCCTATGAACTCATGATCATCGTCGAGGGCGAGCTCGAGGAGAGCGCCGTCGAGACGATCGTCGAGCTGGTCACCGAGACCGTCACCGATGGTGGCGGTACCGTGCCCACGGTCGATCGTTGGGGCAAGCGCAAGTTCGCCTATGAGATCAACCACAAGAACGAGGGCTACTACGTCGTCCTCGAGCTGGTGACCGACGGCCAGGATCTTTCCGGCCTCGAGCGTCAGCTCCGTCTCGCGGACGACGTCGTCCGTCACAAGATGATGCGCCTGCCCGATGGCGAAGCGACCCGTCGTGGTCTCCTCGGCGACGCGCCGGCCGCAACCACCGCCTAAGGGGAACTCCAATGGCATTCGACAACACCGTCACCATCGTGGGCAACGTGACCCGCGATCCCGAGCTCCGCTTCACTCCTTCGGGCGCCGCCGTGTGCAACTTCGGCGTCGCCTGGAACCTCAAGACGCGCGACGGCGAAGAGCAGGTGTCGTTCTTCGACGTCACGTGCTGGCGCCAGCTCGCCGAGAACGTGAGCGAATCGATCACCAAGGGAACCCGCGTGGTCGTCTACGGCCGCCTCGACCAGCGGTCGTGGGAGTCCCAGAGCGGCGACAAGCGCTCGAAGGTCGAGATCATCGCCGACGACGTCGCCCCGAGCCTCAAGTGGGCATCGGCGGAGGTCACCCGCAACGAGTACAAGGGCGGCGACAGCGCCGGCGGTTCCCGGGGCGGCGGTGTGCGCTCGGTCCCCAACGAGCCCCCCGCCTACAACCCCGATGAGGAGCCGTTCTAATGGCGAAGCAAGCCCGCCGAATGAAGAACAAGGACAACGCCCGCCGCTCGAAGAAGAAGGTCAGCGTCCTCACCCAGGAACGGGTCGACTACGTCGACTACAAGGACGTCAACCTCCTGCGTCGGTTCATGTCCGATCGGGCCAAGATCCGCGCCCGTCGGGTGTCGGGCAACGATGCCCAGCAGCAGTCCGAGATCGCCCGGGCGATCAAGAACGCCCGCGAGATGGCGTTGTTGCCCTACGCCAACCGCATCACCACCCAACGCGGTGGTGGCGGTGGGCGTCGTGACGACCGTGGCCCTCGCGCCGAGGGTCCTGCGCCTCGCCCGACCGCTCCACCGCCCACCGCCACCGATGCGGCCGAGGGCGACGGCGACGACTCGCCCGAGGCGATCGACGAGGGGAGCGAGGCGTGAAGGTCGTACTGCGTTCCGATGTCGCCTCCATGGGAAGCAAGGGCGACGTCCTCGATGTCGCCGACGGCTATGCCCGCAACTACCTGATCCCCAACGGCCTGGCCTTCAAGGCCACGCCGGGTTCGGTCGAGCAGTCGGCGGCCATGCGCCGCACCCGTGAGCTGCGCGAGGCCAAGGAGATCGCCGATGCCCAGGCCATTGCCGATCGCGTGGCCGACAAGGTCATCCGCATCGGTGCCAACGCCGGCGACGAGGGCAAGCTCTTCGGCTCGGTGACCACCAACGACATCGTGACCGCGCTGGCCGAGCAGGCCAACGTCGTCCTCGACCGCAAGGCCATCGCCTCGGAACCGATCAGGATCCTCGGCACCCACACGGTGGCCGCTCGGGTGCATCCCGAGGTCGAGGTGAACGTCACCATCGAGGTCGTCGCCGTCTGACCGCGCTGCGGGCCCGACCTGTCGGAGCTGTGCACATGCCTGGGGAAGACTCGAGGGATATCCCCAGAGCGACCCCGAGTTAACCCCAGGGCTTTCCCCTGTTTACCTGGGGTTTTCCTCTGGCAATCCACTGGTGATCCGAGGCAGAGTCGTAGCTGCGCTTCCGAAGAGATGCTTCGGTGTCACACCGCCTCGGCATGATCGTCATGTGCAAGGTTTCTCCGGTTCGCCCGCTCCCGCCGCCCCAACACGATTGTGCCGATGACCGACTTTGCTCCACCGCCCGCCGAGCCACGCCCCGCAGGGGGTGGCTCGGACCGAAGCACTCGTGTCCCGCCGCAGAACCTCGAAGCCGAGCGTTCACTGCTCGGTGCCATGTTGCTCACCCGCGATGCGGTGAGCGATGCCGTCGACGTCGTCATCGCCGAGCACTTCTACCGACCGTCGCACGGTCACATCTTCGAGGCCATCGTGTCGTTGTACGGCGCGGGCGAGCCGGCCGACACCGTCACGGTGGCCGACGAGCTGGGCCGGGCCGGTCTGCTCGAGTCGATCGGCGGCGCCGGGGCCCTCGTCGATCTCCAGATGTCGACGCCGGCCGCGACCAATGCCAAGAAGTACGCCGAGATCGTCTACGAACACGCCGTGCTCCGTCGGCTCATCGGTGTGGCCGGCGAGATCGCCGAGCTGGGCTTCTCCACCCCCGACGACGTCACCAAGGCCGTCGACTCGGCCGAGGCCATGATGTACCTCGTTGCCCAGGGTCGGGTGGTCGACTCCATGTCGGGGATCCACGACCTGCTCAAGGGCAACCTCGACCGGCTCGAGGAGCTGTACGAACAGGGTGAGACCATCACCGGCACGCCCACGGGCTATCGCGATCTCGACGAACTGCTCTCGGGGCTCCAGCCCAGTTCGCTGATCGTCGTCGGCGCCCGGCCCGCCATGGGCAAGACGAGCTTCGCCCTCGGCGCGGCGGCCAACGCGGCGTTGCGCAGCAGCCGGCCGGTGCTGTTCTTCTCGCTCGAGATGAGCCAGCTCGAGATCAGCCAGCGCATGCTGGTGTCCGAGTCCGAGGTCGATGCGTCGCGGGTACGAACCGGCAAGCTCGACGTCAACGACTGGACCAGCATCTCCAACGCGGTCGGCCGTCTGGCCGAGGCGCCCATCTGGATCGACGACAACCCGAACCTCACCATCATGGACATTCGGGCCAAGGCCCGCCGGCTCAAGAGCCGGGTCGGCGACCTCGGCCTGGTCGTCGTCGACTACATCCAGCTCATGACCGGTCGCAGCTCGGCGGAGAACCGTCAGGTCGAGGTGTCCGAAATCAGCCGCGGCCTCAAGATCCTTGCTCGTGAGCTCGAGTGTCCGGTGATGGCACTCTCGCAGTTGTCGCGTGGGCTCGAGTCGCGACAGGACAAGCGGCCGATGCTGTCCGATCTGCGCGAGTCGGGCGCCATCGAACAAGATGCCGACGTCGTGATGTTCCTGTACCGCGACGAGGTCTACAACCCCGACTCGGCCGACGTCGGCAGCGCCGAGGTGCTGGTGAGCAAGCATCGCAACGGCCCCACCGGCCTGTGCCGGCTGGCGTTTCGCCCCCGGTACACCCAGTTCAAGGACATGGCACCCAACCGGGGTGGCGCACCTCCCGAGGCGAGCGCCGGCTTCTGAGCAGCACGGCACCGAGCCGATGCCGATCGCCTGGCAGACTGCAAGCCATGACCGATGCGCCCCGACCCCTGATCATCGACACCGACCCCGGCCAGGACGATGCGGTTGCCCTGCTGGTGGCGCTGGCATCCCCCGAGTTCGAGGTGCTGGGCATCACGACGGTGGCCGGCAACGTGCCCCTCGCCCGCACCCAGGTCAACGCCCGCAAGGTCTGCGAGCTGGCCGGCCGCACCGACGTCCCCGTGTTCGCCGGGTGCAGTCGTCCCATGGTGCGGGCGCTGCGCACTGCCGAGGAAGTCCACGGGGTCACCGGCCTCGACGGGCCCGATCTGCCCGAGCCCACGATGGCGCTCGAGCCCCGGCATGCGGTCGACTGGTTGGTCGACACGCTCATGGCGGCCGCCGACGCCTCCGTCACCATCTGTCCCGTCGGACCGCTCACCAACATCGCCATGGCCTTGGTGAAGCAGCCCGCCATTGCCGCCAAGATCCGCGAGGTCGTGCTGATGGGCGGAGGGTTCTTCGAGGGCGGCAACACCACGCCCGCCGCCGAGTTCAACATCTACGTCGATCCGCATGCCGCCCACGTGGTGTTCTCCAGTGGCGTGCCTCTCACCATGATCCCTCTCGACGCCACCCACAGCGCGTTGATGAGTCGAGCGTGGATGGCCGACCTCGGTGCCGTCGACACCCAGGTGGCCCGAGCCACCGTGGCGATGCTCGAGTTCTACGAGCGGTTCGACATGGAGCGGTACGGCACCGAAGGAGGCCCCCTGCACGATCCGTGCACCATCGTGTACCTGCTGCGGCCCGATCTCTTCGAAACCCGTTTCTGTCACGTCGCCGTCGAGATCGCGTCGGAGCTCACCATGGGGATGACCGTCGTCGACTGGTGGGATGCCACCGGCAACGAGCCGAACTGCACCGTTGCCCGTCGCATCGACGCCGACGGCCTCTACGACGTCATCGGCACCTGCCTGAAGCGCTACCCGCTCTAGCGGGTCAGCTCGCGCAGCAGACCCTCCTGGGCGAGCGACGCGAGGTGCACGCCCTCGGCCGAGAAGACCTCGCCGAAAGCCATGCCCCGACCACCGGACAGCCCGCGTGCGCGCATGTCGAACAGCATCCACTCGTCGATCGGGAGCGGTCGGTGGAACCACATGGCGTGGTCGAGGGTCGCACCCATGAACTGCTCTCGGTACTCGTCTCCCAGCGAACGAACCGGGTGGCTGCGCCCGATCGCGTCCATCGGGAAGTCGTCGGACACGTAGGCCAGGGAACAGGCGGCTCCGACGGAGGTGGCCGGGGTGCCTCGCGTGCGAATCCAGGCGAGATAGCGGTAGCCCTCGCAGGGCACTTCGCGATGGTCATAGACCTCCGACCAGCCGTCACTGCTGAGCTCGTCGGGCGACGCGACCTCGGGCATCGCCACCGTCTGCACGTCGGTCTGTGGTTCGTCGATGTGAAACGACGCCGACAGGTTGAAGATCGCACCCCCCGACTGGCGGGCGACCACACTGCGGGTGACGAAGGACCGGCCGTTGCGAATGCGATCGATCTCGTAGCGGATCGGTTCGGTGTGGGTACCGCCACGGATGAAGTAGGCGTGGAGCGAGTGGGGGCGGTACTCGACATCGACGGTCGTGGCGGCGGCCCACAGCGCCTGAGCGACGACCAGCCCGCCGTATACACGTGGGCCCCACGGGTAGGCCGGGCTCTCGCCGACGAAGACGTCGGGCCCGTGTGGTTCGAGGGCGAGGAACCCTCGCATTTCGGAAGGGTGGTGCATCACCGCGCACACTAGCGACCATGATGGGGGCTGTAGGTCGTACGGTTCACTGTTCGACCCTCACGGTCAACGCCGCCCACCGACCGGCCGATGGTTTCCTCTGATGTCACGAATCAACGCAGTCCTCGCCGTCCTCGTCCTTGTCGTCTCCGTCGTCGTCGCGGCCGCGGCACCCGCGTCAGCGGCCTGTGCCCCGAACACCAAGACCATCTCGGGCACGATCCAAGGTGAAGACGGGCGCTTCGTGTTCGCGCTGATCGGCCTCGACCTGTTCGCCGGCGACACCCCGATCGACAACAACGGCTGCGCCCTCAACCGGGCCGGCTACGCATTCGTGGAAACCGTGAACGAGTCGCTCGGCCCCGACGGGGCGACCTCGGGCGCCGGGCTCACCCGCGCCTGGAGCGTGAAGGTTCCGGCCAACACCACTCGGGCCTTCGTCGAGGTGTATCCCCGGTCGGCGTTCACCGATCCGGTCGGCCAGACGGTCAAGACCCGCTACGGCTCGGCCATGTATCCGAACACGCCGGCTCAAACCGGCATCAACCTCCGGCTGCCGCTGAACTGCGGCCTCTCGGGGGGCGGCGTCACGGGTTCGAACGGCACGATCTCGGCCAACGTGACGCGCAACGGCCAGCCGGTCACGCCCAGCTCGGTGCTCGTCTTCTCGCTCGGTCAGCTCACCGGGGTACCCATCCAGGGCTGGGGAATCGGCGACATCCGGCCGGGCGGTTTCCACACCGAGGCGCTCGCCGGGAACCAGCACTACCAGGTGCTCGTGACCCAGGGCGGCACCACCAAGCGACTGTTGTGGATTCCCCTCAGAGGTTGTGACGATCTCGAGCTCGACATCGACATGAATCCGAACGCGGCCCAGTACGTCGAAGGCGCCACGTTCTTCCTGTCGAACGATCTGAACGGCTCGGCCGAGGCGACGATCGTCTACGGCTTCCCCGGCGACGAGCCGGTGGCGATGGACTGGGACGGCAACGGCCTCGACGACATCGGCGTTCGCAACGGCAACACGTTCAAGCTGCGCGATTCGATCACGCAGGGACCAGTTGTCCGCCAGTTCTCCTATGGCCGCGCCGGCGACGAGTTGTTCATCGGCGACTGGGACGGCAACGGTACCGACACACCGGCGGTACGCCGAGGGAATGAGTTCTTCCTCCGCAACGACACCTTCTCGGGTCCAGCCCACTTCACGCTCGGCTTCGGCAAGGCCGGCGACGAGGTGTTCGTCGGCGACTGGAACGGCGACGGCAAGGACACCTTCGCCGTGCGACGCGGCAACATCATCTTCCTCCGCAACGACCTCGTGTCGGGCCCGGCGACGACCGTGTTCGGCTACGGACGGGCAGGTGACGAGATGTTCGTCGGCGACTGGAACGGCAACCGCAACGACACCTTCGCCGTGCGCCGGGCCGCCAAGTTCTTCGTACGCAACAGCACCATCAGTGGTCCCGCCGACACCACATTCTCCTTCGGAGAGCCGAGCGACACGGTGCTCGTCGGTGACTGGAACGCCAACGGGGCCGACACCTTCGCCTTGTTCCGCTAGAGCTCGGCGGAGCCCTCAGAGGGTGGAGCGCAACAGCTCGACGGCACGGTTCCACGAGGTGGCGGTGGCATCGGCGTCGTAGCTCCCGAGCGGGTCCTCCTCGTTGGTGAACCCGTGTCCGGTGCCGCCATAGACGTGGAAGGTGACGTCCTTGCCCATGCCCCGAAGCGTCTCGCCGAGCGCGTTCACCGCCTCGGGCGGGAAGAAGTCGTCGTTGGCGGCGAAATGGCCTTCGACCTTCGCGGTGAGGCCCGACCAGTCGGGGCCGTCGTCGCCGAGCGGCGCTCCGTAGAACGGTGCCGCGGCACCGACGCGGTCACCCTCGATGGCGGTGATCATGAGGGCGAGCATGCCGCCCATGCAGAAGCCGACCACGCCGGCCTTGGCGCTGGTGACGGCGTCATGATCGAGAAGGAACGTGATGGCACCCGACATGTCGCGTGCGGCCCGATCGGCCGGCAGCGAAGTCATGAGATCACCCGCTTTGTCCATCTCGTCGTGGGCGGCCATCTCACCGTGGTAGAGATCGGGGGCCAGGGCAACGAAGCCCTCGGCGGCCAACCGGTCACACACACCCTTGATCTGGGGCACCAGCCCCCACCACTCTTGGAGCACGAGCACGCCGGGCCCCGAACCCGACTCGGGGACCGCCAGGTACCCACCGGCGTTGGTTCCGTTCACTGCGAATTCGATCATGTTTCCCATACCTGCGAACGTTAGCCCGCCTCGAAAGGACCTCACAGATGCGCCGTCACCCCGAGATCTCCCACCACGACGCCCGCGTCGTCGTCGACGCACTCGCAGCCCGGCTCGACACCGACGGCCTGGGTGCTGCGGTCGCGGTGGTCGACTCCCACGGCGAGCTCGTCGCGCTGTTGCGCACCGACGGCTGCCCGCTGCCGTCGATCACCATCGCGATGAACAAGGCGTACACGGCGGCCAGGCAACGCATGCCGTCGGCCAGCGTGGGGGCCGAGTCGCGCGAGGCGGGCTTCCCGATGACCAATTTCGGCGAGCTCCGCTATGTCACCTGGGGTGGCGGCGTGCCGATCGTGGTCGATGGCGAGGTCATCGGGGCGGTCGGCGTGAGTGGCCTTCCCGAACCCGTCGACATCGAGCTGGCGGAGATGGGCGCCGCGCTGGTCACGAACTGAACCCTGGTTCCCGCTAGGGAAGCCGGGGTTCGGTGCGGGATTCTCGTGGTGCGCGAGGGGGGCGGGGGTGCATGGGTGAACGTCAGGTGAACGCCAATCCGCGGCCAGCCGGATCCGGAACCGCCGTGGCGGCAAGGGTCGCCTCGACCCATTCGAGCTCGCGGGTCACATATGTGGTGATGTCGGCGTCCTTGAGATGCGGGGGCAGGACGTCCCAGGTGTAGGTCTCGATCTCGAGGTGGTCCGACACCGGTGCGGCGGCATGGACCCGCAGCGCCTCCTCGATCGCGAACCTGGTCGTGCGGAACGGTCCGAGATCGTCGAGGAACACCGGCACATGGAAGTGGGTGCGCCATTCGCAAGGTTTCGGATCGGCTCGCCACGCGGCGACCGCATCCTCGATGTTGAGGAAGTGCTGCAATTCGCCGTCCCGTCGTTGCGTGGTCTGGGTCAGGTAGATCGTGTCGGCATACTGCTCGAGTTCACTGACGAGATCGGCGGTCACCTCGGGAATCCAGAGGGCCGCAGCCTCCTGGAGTTTGAAGATCGGAATTCCCGATGTGGCGTACATCTGGATCGACGCGGGGATGTCCTCGAACTCGACGGCCTGATGGCAGATGTCGAACACGACGCCGAGGTGGCGACGGAGCGCACCGTGGGCCTGGGCGAGAGCCATCTCGGTGAGCTGGGCCAGCGTCGCGGCCCCCGCGGCCGAATAGAGGTACTCCTCGAAGTACGCAACCGTCTCGGGCGTCGTGGCCAGGAAACACCATGGCTCCGGCTCGAGCGCGAGCTTGACCGTTCGACCGGTACGCCGCTCGATGTCGACCAGCCCGGCGACGACGCGCAGGACATTGCGGGTGAAGGCTTCGATGTAGGCGGGCCCGCTGACATTGGGACGAAAGGCGAGGGGCGCGGTCTGGATGCTCGGCTGCACCTCGACGGGTACGAGACCTGCGAGGACCTCCGCCACATCGAGGGTGTACCGGACACGCTCCTCGGTGGTCCAATCCGGTTCGTACACCCGTTCCTTGACGAGCCCTCCCTTGAACGGGCCGTAAGGGAAGGCGTTGACGGTGAGGAGGTAGAGAGACTGCTCGTCGAGGAACTCACGGAGTTCGTTGCATTCCTCGGCGTCGCCGGCGAGGAGTGCGGCGGCTTGTGCCGAGAGTCGGAGCGACACTGCGAACGGCGTGTCGGGGCTGATCGCCTGCTTCACGGCCGGTCCATAAGTGTGCAGGCTCGACTTCATCTCCTCCCAGGTATCGCCGGGATGTACGAGCGTCGAGTAGGCGAGGTGTCCGAGTCCATGGGGCAGTTCCATTGGTTTTGTCCGATCAGTGGGTTGAGAGCAGGGTCTTCTCGAACCAGGCGGTTGCGGCATTGGCGGCGCGCTGGAGCTTCGACTGGTCGCTGTAGAGGGTCATGTGCGAGGTGTGCGCGAGAACCGTCAGTTCCTTGTCGGCGACCGGCAATGCGTTGAAGGCATCGATCTCGAGGTCCCACAAGGTCAGGTCATCGCCTTCGGCGACGATCATGAGCGTGGGCGTGTTGTAGACACGGCGGACGAAGGGCATCACGTCGTAGTTGAGCAGCAAGTCGACGGATTCGACCGTGCTCCGGTTCTCGTACAGCGGGGCCTCGCGTTCTTTGAGGTCGAGGAACGTGTGGAAGGTCTCGGGGAAGGGCCATGTCGACAGATCCCGATCGGGATCTGCGGTCGCATGGGGAATGAAGAGGCGAGAGTCGGGATCGGCGAAGCGGACGCGTCGATCCTCGAGAATCAGGTCCCAGAGCCGTCGGTAGCCCATCGTTCCGTGCACCCGCCGCATGTTCCGGTATCCGTCGACGACGGGGATCTGGCTGACGATCGCGCGGACGCGCGGGTCGGTTGCAGCGAGGATCAGGACGTGGCCGCCGGAGTAGGAGATCCCCCATGCGCCAAGGCGCTCGGGATCGATCTCGGGGCGGGTCTCGAGATGACTCAGCGCGTTCTGGTAGTCGCGGATCTGCGCCCACGGATCGAGGTGTTGGCGCACGGCGCCATCGGACACGCCGAGGTTCCGGTAGTCGAAGACGAGCGCGGCCATGCCCGCTTCGGCGAATGCCTCGGCGTAGTAGGGCATGACGAGCTCGCGCACATAGCACCATCCGCCTGCGAGCACGATTGCGGGAACGGGATCGGTGTGCTCGTCGGGGAGGTACAGCCAGCCCCGAATCCGCGTTCCTTCACTGACGAACTCGACGTCTTCACGTCGCATGGGTCCTCCCGAGGAAAGGGTCATTGACCAGTGGCGCAGCCGACTTCCGAACGGCGAGTCTCGGCGGAAACATCGCACCGGGGGCGTGCTCGGCGGGTTCGTTGATGAGCTGGAGCGCGACCTCGCCGGCCGACCGGCCGACCTTGATGCCGGGGTAGATGACCGACGTGAGTGGAGGGTCGACCTGATCGATCGTCGGAGAGTCGTTGTACCCGACGATCGAGATGTCGGTCGGACAGGTGAGGCCGTGCTGACGGAAGACGCTCAGGGCTCCCAGTGCCATGAGGTCGTTGTGCGCGAACACGGCCGTGGGCATCGCATCGCCGTGCAGGTCGATGAGTAGGCGGGCAAGATGTTCACCCGCTTCCCGAATCGGGCGTTCGCCCACCTCGGGCAGGTCGATCACGGCGAGACCCTCCTCGGCGCACGCCTCCCGGAACCCGAGGTGGCGTGAAACGAAGTTGCCGACATCGTCGGGACCACGGAGTTCGGCGAGCCGTGTGTGCCCCAACCCGAGGAGGTGTCGGGCGGCCATGGCTCCACCGGCCCGGTCGTCGTGGAGGACCTGCGCCAGGACGGAGTTCGAGAGGCCACGAACCGCAATGACAACGGGTGTCGAGCGACCCGCCTCCTCGAGCACGTCGCGGTTGCTGAACCGTGCTCCGGCGCAGATGACCGCGTCGACACGGCGACTGAGGAGATGATCGAGACTCGACTCCAGCTCGCTTGCGTTGTCGTTGGTCTCGATGACCATCGGAAGCATCTGCCGAGGGGCAAGACTCTGCGCGATGCCGTGGATGACCGGGGCGATGAACGGGTTCGCCAGGTCGGCGACGATGACACCGACCGTGCCGGTGACTCCTCGACGGAGTGCACCGGCAACCCGGTCGCCGCGATAGCCCAGCTGCTTCGCCGCTGCGCGTACGCGGTCGACGGTTCCTTCACTCACGAGGTGGGCTTTGTGGGGGTCGAGCGCACGCGACACCGTCGATGCATTCACGCCCAGACTCGAGGCGATGTCCTTGAGGGTCACGTCAGCGATGGTGGAATCCCTCCCCGCTCGGGCGGGTCGGGCTCACGATGTCCCGCGGAGGTGTACCGCAACGTCGCCCATGTCGGAGCTGCCGAGGCCGTCGGAAACCGCGTCCCGCATCTGGTGGATGTTCGTTTCCGTTTGTGGCATCGCCGCTCCGACACTCGTTGCGAGGTCGAGGATCAGTTGCAGGTCCTTGACCGCCAGGTCGATCGAGAACGTGACCGGCGTGGTCCCGGGGTGCTCGAAGACCGGTCGTCGATACAGCACGACGGGTGCCGCCACGGCAGAGGTTGCAAAGATGTCGTACGCGGTCGAACGATCGATGCCGGCGCGCTCGGCCATCACGAGCGATTCGGCCACCGCCTGGTTGATCCCGAACAACACGGCGTTCACGGCGAGCTTCATCGCGGCTCCGGTGCCTGGGCCGCCCATGTGGACCACCCGGTCGGCGATCCCTTCGAGCACGGGGCGGGCGATCTCGACAGCATGGTCCTCGCCGCCCATCATCACGAGCAGGGCGCGGGATTCGGCCGCGGCGGTGCTACCCGACACCGGAGCTTCGACGAGATCTGCCTTCCACTCCGCCAGGCGCGCGCGTGCCATGTTGGTGAACTCGATTCCGGTGGTGCCCATGTCGACAACCACTGTTCCCGCCGACAACCCCGCGCACAGACCGTCGTCGCCGTCGAGGACCTCCATCAGCGCCGAGCCGCTCGCCAGCATCATCACGACGACGTCGGCGTGCTCGGCGAGCTCGCGCGGTGTCGTGGCTCGCGCGGCCCCGGTGTCGTTCGCGAACGCCTCGGCGGGAGCGGGCGACCGGTTGAACACGGTGACATCGAAGCCGCGATCGACGAGGTGGTGGGCCATGGGAACGCCCATGCGCCCGAGACCCACGAAGCCGACTCTGATGGGCGCGTTGGTCATGGTGCACTTCCAGTCGGTGCTGTGAGGGTCGAGTGGTTCACGACGTCTGCACCGGTCGAGCGGTGTCGATCCGTGGATCGAGGAGGGTCTTGATCGGGGTCGGGCCGCCGTCGACCATGGGCTTCAGCCCGTGGTCGACGAGCTCCTCGAGCGGCAGCACCGTCGGCGCAACCAACGTCCACAGATCGGTCTCGTCCTCGAGGAGTTCGATCGAATGGCCGAAGTCGGCGCCGAAGACGTGGGCGAGAGTCCCGATCAGTTCCTTCTCCTGGAGCGAGAGTGAGAGGAGGTCGACCGGAACCGGCGCCTTGTGCAGACCGACCATGACCACACGCCCGCCCCGCACGGTGAGTCCGACCGCGGCTTCGACTGCCGGGGGGATGCCGGTGCACTCGTAGACCACCGTGGGGTCGAGGCCCCGACCGGTGAGCTGTTCGAGGATCGACGACTCTCGGTCGGTCTGGATGAGGTTGGCGGCGCCGAGTGCCTGTGCTGTGGCAAGTCGATCGGAGTCGAGGTCGACCGCGGTGACCTCGGCACCCTCCTTTGCTGCGGCGTGGATGAGGAAGGCTCCGATTCCTCCCGCCCCGAGCACAACGACCCGCTCGCCGCCGTGGAGCCGGCCGCGACGCATCGCGTGGACGGCGATCGACATGGGTTGTGCCATCGCGGCGACGTCGGAGGTCAAGGAGCGATGCTCGACGTTCACACAAGCGATCGCTGGCACGGTCGTGAACTCGGCGAGACCACCGTTTCGTTGGAGCCCGACGGTGCTGTACCGATCACAGAGGTTCGTGCGTCCCTCGAGGCAGCGGGGGCAGGTCCCGCAGGAGATACCGGCGCCCGACGTGATGAGGTCGCCCTCTCTGAAACCGGTCACCGCTGAGCCGACGCGAACGACGCGTCCCGCGAACTCGTGTCCCGGAACCATCGGTCCGACGTGCCCGGTGACTTCGTGCCGGTGTTCGATGGGGAACATCGTCGGGCCGTGGGCGAATTCGGTCGCATCGGTGCCGCAGATGCCCACGCCGGTGACGGCGACGAGCAGCTCATCGTCGGCGGGTTCGGGGCGTTCGATCTCCTCCATGCGGATGTCGAACCGGCCGTGGTACACCGCTGCTTTCATGAAAACCCTTTGGTGGAACGTGCAATCGATTGTAGTGTCAGGATCTCATCGTGCAAGTGGGAAATTTGCGCGGGGAGAACCTGCACATCGAGAAAGGCAGCTTCATGAAGGCTCTTGTGTTCGCTCAGGCCGGCGTGGCCGAGGTCGCCGATGTCACCGAGCCGTCGCTCGGTGAGAACGAGATCCTCGTCGCCCTGCGACAGGTGGGAATCTGTCACTCCGACTTCGACCTCCTGGCCG
>JAHEJN010000045.1 GCA_024638845.1 Acidimicrobiales bacterium
ACGACGTCGCCTGCGTACCCACCTGCAACAGGTTCAGGCCCTCGAGGATCACGATGTCGGGAGCCTCGACGGTGAACTGGGCGCCGGCCACGATGTCGTACTCGACGTGGCTGTACACCGGGGCGGTCGCCTCGGCCTCACCGCTCTTCAGACGGTGCAGGAAGTCGAGCAGGGCACGGGTGTCGTAGCTCTCGGGGAAGCCCTTGCGATGCATGATGCCCCGTGCCTCGAGCTCGGCGTTCGGAAACAGGAATCCGTCGGTGGTCACGAGCTCGACACGGGGATGATCGGGCCATCGGTCGAGCAACGACCGGAGGATGCGGGCGAAGGTGCTCTTGCCGACCGCGACACTGCCGGCGACGCCGATCACATAGGGAACCTTGGGGGCCAGCTTGCCGAGGAAGGTCGAGGTGGCCTCGTGGAGGTCCATGGTGGCCCGCACGTGGAGGTTGAGCAGACGCGACAGCGGGAGGTACACCGCGGTCACCTCATCGAGATCCACCTTCTCGTTGATGCCCCGGAGGCGGTCGAGGTCGGCGTCGTCGAGGGTGAGCGGCGTCGCCGCTCGGAGCTCGGCCCATTCGTCGCGATCGAAACGCTCATACCGGACTGGCACAGGTCGAGAGGCTAGTTGACCCGGTCGCTGGGCCCGATTGTCAACATCTCGATGGGCGCGAGAGACTTCAGCCATGTTCGGTCTCGACGGTGTGCGGTGCATGCTGATGCGCGCTGGCACCTCGAAGGGCGCCTTCTTCGTGGCCGACGACCTCCCCGACGTGGAGAGCGAGCGTGACGAGTTCCTGTTGGCGGTGATGGGAAGTCCCGACCCCCGCCAGATCGACGGCGTAGGGGGCGCGCATCCGCTCACGACCAAGGTGGCGGTGGTCGGTGTGTCCGAGCACCCCGATGCCGACGTGTCGTACCTCTTCCTCCAGCTCGGTGTCGACGAGGCGCTGGTCACCGATCGGCAGAACTGCGGGAACATGCTCGCCGGCGTCGGGCCCTTCGCCGTCGAGCGAGAGCTGGTCGACGCACCCGATCTCGGACTGGCCAGCGTGCGCATCCACATGGCCAACACCGATTCCATCGCGGTTGCCACCTTTCCCGTGCGCAAAGGGCAGGCCGTGTACGCGGGCGACACCACGATCTCGGGAGTTCCCGGCCACGCCGCCGCCGTACGAATCGATTTCGCCGATACCGCGGGTGGTTCGTGCGGTGCCCTGCTCCCGACCGGCGACGCGGTCGAGGAGATCGACGGCGTTGCGGTGACGCTGATCGACAACGGCATGCCCGTCGTCGTGATGGCGGCGGCCGACCTCGGCGTCACCGGCTACGAGTCATGCGTTGACCTCGAGGCCGACGAGCATCTGGTCGCGGCCCTCGAGTCGATCCGCCTGCAGGCCGGACGGCGGATGAACCTCGGCGACGTCGCCCACACCACAGTGCCCAAGCTCACCATGGTCTCACCGGCTGTCGCCGGCGGCTCGCTCAACACCCGCACCTTCATCCCCCATCGCTGCCACGACGCCATCGGCGTGCTCGGGGCCGTCTCGGTGGCCACTGCGGCGTTGCTGCCCGGATCGCCGGCGTCGGAGGTGCTCGGCGACGACCACGATGGGAGCGGCATCATCGTGGTCGAGCATCCCACCGGCACCTTCGATGCGTCGGTCGAAGTTCGCTTCGACGCCGATGGCACACCGATTGCCGAGCGCTCGGGCATCGTGCGAACCGCCCGCAAGCTCATGGACGGCGACGTGTATCCCCGGGAGTACTGACGTGAGCCCACCGCCCGAGCGCACCATCGCCGCCCCGACCCGCTCGCCGCATCCGCCGACCGAGTTCGTGCCGCCGCCGGGTGCGTGCGACGCCCACTGCCACGTTTTCGGACCCGCACACCGCTTTCCTTTCTCGGCCGACCGCACCTATACCCCACCCGATTCGGGCATCGACGACTTCGAACGACTCCAGGATCGATTGGGCCTGTCGCGGGCGGTCTTCGTGCAGGCCAGCTGTCACGGAACGGACAACGCGGCGATGGTCGATGCGCTGCAGCAGGGAGATGGCCGCTACGCGGGTGTGGCCATGATCGACGAGTCGTTCACCGATCGCGACATCGCGGCGCTGCACGAGGTCGGTGTGCGAGGCACTCGTTTCAACTTCGTGGCCCACCTCGGTGGTGCGCCGGACCTCGACGTCTTCTGGCGGCTCGTCGGTCGGGTGCAGCCCTTCGACTGGCACATCGTGTTGCACTTCGACGCCAAGGACCTCCCCGGCTACGACGACCTCCTCGATCGCATGCCCTGCCCGTACGTGATCGATCACATGGCCCGGGTTCCGGTGACCGACGGCGTCGACCAGCCGCCCTTCCAGGCCCTGCTCGAGCTCATGGCCGACGAGCGAGCGTGGGTGAAGATCAGCGGCGCCGAACGACTCACCGCCGACGGCAGCGCGCCCTACGACGACGTCGTGCCCTACGCCAGGGCGCTCATCGCCGAAGCCCCCGATCGCATCCTGTGGGGTACCGACTGGCCGCACCCCAACGTTCGCCACATGCCCGACGACGGCGACCTCATCGACCTGCTCGCGGCCTATGCCCCCGACGAGGAGACGAGGAACCGCATCCTCGTGACCAACCCCGAGACCCTCTACGACTTCGACTGAGCCGCGACCGGGGCCAGGAACACGGCACTCAGCGGGGGGACGGTGACGCTGATCGACTGGTCGTGGCCGTGGCTGGGCTCGGCCGCACACCAGATGGCACCGGTTCCGCCCTCACCCACGACGATGCCGCTACCACCGAAGACCGCATCGTCACTCGACGCCAGCACCTCCCACTCCCCCGGCACCGGCACGCCGATGCGATAGTCCGGGCGAGGCACCGGGGTGAGCGAGACCACGACGAGCACGGGACGTGCGTCGGGAGCATGACGGAGGAAGGCGAGCACGCCGTTGGCCGCATCGTCGCCGACCACCCATGAGAATCCGTCGGCGCTGGCGTCGTCACGATGGAGTGCCGGTTCGGATCGCAGCAGATGGTTCAGCCGACCGACCCAGTCGCAGACGCCCATGTGGGGCGGCTCGGCCAAGAGGCCCCACGGAAGCTCCTGCTCGTGGTTCCAGTCGCCCGTGGTGGCGAGCTCACCGCCCATGAAGAGCAGCTTCTTCCCCGGCAGACCCCACTGATAGCCGAAGAGCGAACGCAAGCCGGCCAGCTTCTGCCAGGTGTCGCCGGGCATGCGATCGAACAGCGAGCCCTTGCCGTGCACCACTTCGTCGTGCGACAGCGGCAGGACGAAGTTCTCGTCGAAGGCGTACACCATGCGAAAGGTGAGCTCGCCGTGGTGGAACCGGCGGTGCACGGGCTCGTGGGAGAAGAACCGCAACGTGTCGTTCATCCAGCCCATGTCCCACTTGAAGCCGAAGCCGAGCCCCCCGCCGTCGGTGGGCCGCGACACGCCGGGCCAGGCGGTGGACTCCTCGGCGACGGTGATCGCATCGGGGTGATGGAGGTAGACCCGGCGGTTCATCTCCTGCAGGAACGAGATGGCGCCGAGGTTCTCGTTGCCGCCGTGTTCGTTGGGAATCCACTCGCCCTCGTCCCGCGAGTAGTCGCGGTAGAGCATCGACGCCACGGCATCGACCCGAAGCCCGTCGGCATGAAACCGCTCGAGCCAGAAACGGGCGCTCGACAACAGGAAGCTGCGCACCTCGTGGCGTTCGTAGTTGAATATGGCGCTCTTCCAGTCGGGATGAAAGCCCATGCGGGGGTCGGCGTGCTCGTAGAGGTACGTGCCGTCGAACTGCGCCAAGCCATGGGCGTCGACGGGGAAGTGCGACGGCACCCAGTCGAGCAGCACGCCGTAGCCCCGCTGGTGCAGGTAGTCGACGAGATACATGAGGTCCTGGGGCGAGCCGTAGCGCGATGATGCGGCGAAGTACCCGGTGGTCTGATACCCCCACGATCCGTAGAACGGGTGCTCCATCACGGGGAGCAGCTCGACGTGGGTGAACCCGGTCCGGTCGAGGTGATCGGCCAGCTGATGAGCCAACGCCCGATAGCCGCCAGGTTCGTAGCGCCACGAGCCGAGATGCACCTCGTAGATCGACAGCGGTGCGTCGAGGGCATTGCGATCACCACGATCGGCCATCCACGCTCCGTCACCCCACTCGTAGTCGAGCGGCCACACCCGCGAACCGGTCCTCGGTGGTTCCTCGCAGCGGAAGGCCACCGGGTCGGCCTTGTCGAGTCGAACACCGTCCTCGGTGACGACGCGGTACTTGTACACCGCTCCCGGCTCGATGCCTGGCACCGTGACCGACCAGATCCCGGCGTCGGAAGGATGCATCGGCGTGGCGTCGGGGTCCCAGTGATTGAACTCGCCCATCACCGCCACGTGGATCGCCGAGGGCGCCCAGACCGCGAACCGGCAGCCATCGTCGTCGAGATGGGCCCCCAGCAGATACGACAATCCGTCGTGGGTTCCCTCGGCGAAGCGCCAGAGGTCCTCGTGGCTGAAGCCGGTCATGCGGTGAACTCTAGGTTCAGCCGCAACGCACCGCTCGATCTGCTGTCCCGTCCCGCGCGAATCTCTGCCACTCTAGGATCATGCCTTCCGAACTGACCCAGCGTGCAAACGTCCTCAGCATCGTGCTCGCCGGCGGCGAGGGGAAGCGTCTCTTGCCGCTCACCCTCGACCGGGCCAAGCCGGCGGTCCCCTTCGGGGGCCACTACCGCCTCATCGACTTCCCGCTCTCGAACCTGTCCAACGGCGGGTATCGCCAGATCGTCGTGCTGACCCAGTACAAGAGCCACAGCCTCGACCTCCACGTCTCCCGCACCTGGAGGCTGTCCACCTTTCTCGGCGCCTACGTCACCACCGTTCCGGCGCAGATGCGGCGGGGTCAGCACTGGTTCCAGGGGTCCGGCGATGCGATCTTCCAGAATCTCAACATCATCGAGGACGAAGACCCCGACTACCTGTTCGTCTTCGGCGCCGACCACATCTATCGGATCGACCCGCGCACGATGCTCGACCAGCACATCGAGTCGGGCGCAGCGGTCACCGTTGCGGGCATTCGCATGCCGAGGAGCGAGGCCGACCAGTTCGGCGTGATCACGCGGGGCGAAGGCTCCAGGATCGAGAAGTTCGAGGAGAAGCCGAAACCCGACTCGGTCAAGGGGCTCCGCGACTCCCCCGACGAGATCCTCGCCTCGATGGGCAACTACGTGTTCACCCGCAAGGCCCTCGTCGAGCTGTTGCACGACGATGCCATGAGCGACGATTCGCGCCACGATGTCGGCGGCGACCTCATCCCCGCCCTCGTCGGCTCCTTCGATGCCCACGTGTACGACTTCACCGAGAACGTGGTGCCGGGCGAAACCTCCGAGAGCCACTACTGGCGCGATGTCGGAACTCTCGACTCGTACTACGACGCCCACATGGACCTGCTCGAGGACTTCCCGGCCTTCGACCTCTACAACGACGACTGGCCCATCTTCACCTTCGGTCGCCACGAACCCCCGGCCAAGATCATTCACGACGGCCACACCGGCGATGCGCTCGTACAACGCTCGTTGCTGAGCAACGGCGCCATCGTCGCCGGAGCCGAGGTTCGCAACTCGGTGCTCTCACCGGGCGCCGAGGTCACCGGCGGCGCTCAGCTCGACGGGGCGATCCTGCTCGACAGCGTCTATGTCGGCCGCGGCGCGCAGCTCAAGCGATGTGTGCTCGACAAGAACATCGTGGTGCCCGACGGCGCGAAGATCGGCTACGACCTCGACCACGACCGAGAGCACTACACAGTGACCGAGAGCGGCATCGTGGTGCTGGCCAAGAATCAGGAAGTGGTCACCGACTGATCTCACCGTACAGGTCGACGTGGCGCTCGGCCGGCTCCGCCCACGACCAGTCGATCGACATACCCCGGCGCTGAATCGCCTCTCGGCGGCTCTTGTGCCGGAGCGCTCTGGTGGCCCGGTGGAGGGCGTCGACCATGCCCGGACTGTCGACGCTCTGGCTGACGAAGCCAGTACCGGTGCTGCGGTGGGCGTCGGCGTCGATGACCGTGTCGTGCAGACCGCCGACGTCGGTGACGACCGGTATCGAGCCGTAGGCCATCGCCTGCATCTGTCCGAGACCGCACGGCTCGAAGCGGCTGGGCATGACGTACAGGTCGCTCCCGGCGAACAGCCGATGCGCCAGGTCGCTGTCGTAGCCCTCGACGAACCACACACGGTCGGGGTCGGCATCGGCCGCGCGCCGCAGGGCGGCGGTGAGATCGGCCGATCCGCTTCCCAGCACGGCGAGTCGGGCGCCGATGCCCCCGAGGAATCGGGCCGCGTCGACAAGGATGTCGATGCCCTTCTGGTCGACCAACCTGGTCACTGCCGCCACGACGGGTCCACCGTCGAGAGGAAAGCCCGCTTCGGATCGAAGCTCTGCCCGACAGGCTGCACGTCCGGCCAGGTCGGTCACCGAATAGTCCGACGCCACCGCCGGGTCGATGGCCGGGTTCCACACCTTGGCGTCGATGCCGTTGCGAATTCCCACCAGCCGGTCGCCCAGCGCACCCAGGCGATCGTGGAGGCCCATACCCGCTTCGGGCGTGACGATCTCACGTGCGTAGTTCGGGCTCACCGCGATGACGCGATCGACCAGCTCGATGGCGCCGGCCAGCGGATTGGTGCCTCCGTACCACGCGAAGCGCCAGGCCTCGACCGGAATTCGTTCCATCCACCACGGCGCGGCAACGCCTTGGTACCCGAGGGTGTGGATGGTGAGCACCGTCGCTGGGCGCTCGGGGAGGAAGGCAGCAGCAGCAGCGGTGTGCCAATCGTTCAGGTGCACGACATCGGGGCGCTCGAGACGGGCCAAGGCGGCAATTCCGGCCGAGAACGAGAAGAAGCGATGATCGTTGTCGGGCCAGCCTTCGCCGGTCTCGTCGACGTAGGGATGCGGCCGGGCCATACCCGGGGTGCTGATCAGGTCGACGGCGCCCACTTCGGGGTGCAGCCCGCGCCGAACCGACGCCGACCCGGCCCACTGGGGCACATCGAGGACCGCGCGTTCCTCGTCCAGCAGCTCGACGTCGCCGTAGTCGGGAAGCACGACCTGCAGATCGACCTCGGGATGATCGCTGCGCAGTGCCTTCACCAGTCCTGAGCTCGCCTCGGCCAGCCCTCCTACTCGGGACAGCGGAGCGAGCTCGGCGGTGGCGAACAGGACCTTCATCACGCCCCGCTACCGCCGGGAGGCGCAGCCACACGACGTAGCACGAGCACCGCCCACGGATCGAGGTCCCACTTCTCGCTGGAGCTGACGAGCGCGCCCTTGTTCGGTGCGGCGGCGGTGTCGAGATCGACCTCCCAATGGCAGCCGCCGAGACCGTCGGGGATGACGAAGGTGATGGGATCGGGAGCGGCATTGAACAGGACGAGGAAGCTGTCGTCGACGATGGGCTCGCCTCGGCGAGTGCGGCTCTCTATGCCCTCACCGTTCAGGAAGACGGCGAGCGACCGGGCGTACCCGACGTTCCAGTCATCATCGCTCATCTCGATGCCCTCTGGGGTGTACCAGTGGATGTCGTCGACCTCGCCGTGGATGGGACGACCCTCGAACCACCGACGGCGGCGGAATACCGGGTGTTCCGTCCGGAGCGTGGTCACGTGACGGACGAACTCGAGCAGCTCGGTATCGACGCTGCTCCAGTCGAGCCAGCTGATCTCGTTGTCCTGGCAGTACGCGTTGTTGTTGCCGTGCTGCGTGCGGCCGATCTCGTCGCCGCCGAGCAGCATGGGCACGCCCTGTGACAGGTACAGCGTCGCCAGCATCGACCGTTGGCGCACCTTGCGGATCTCGAGCACCGCAGGGTCGTCGGTGGGCCCCTCGGCACCGGAGTTCCACGAGTGGTTGTGGTTGTCGCCGTCGCGGTTGTTCTCGCCGTTGGCCCCGTTGTGCTTGTGGTCGTAGGCCACGAGATCGGCCAGGGTGAAGCCGTCATGGGCGGTGATGAAGTTCACGCTGGCCGACGGCCGTCGGCCCGACCATGCGTACAGGTCGCTGCTGCCGGTGAATCGCGAGGCGAAGTCGGCGAGCGACTCGTCGGCGCTGCGCCAGAAGTTGCGCACGCCGTCTCGGTACCTGCCGTTCCACTCCGACCAGAGCACCGGGAAGTTGCCGACCTGGTAGCCGCCCTCGCCGACGTCCCACGGTTCGGCGATGAGCTTGACGCGGCTCACGACGGGATCCTGGTGGATGAGGTCGAAGAACGCCGAGAGGCGGTCGACCTCGTGGAGCTCACGGGCGAGGGTCGAGGCGAGGTCGAAGCGGAAGCCGTCGACGTGCATCTCCTGGATCCAGTACCGCAGGCTGTCCATGACCAGCTGCAGCGAGTGGGGATGGCGCATGTTGAGGCTGTTGCCGGTGCCCGTGTAGTCGACGTAGTGCTGTTGGTCATTCGGGTCGAGGCGGTAGTAGGCCGCATTGTCGAAGCCCTTGAAGCACAACTGTGGCCCGAGGTGATTGCCTTCGGCCGTGTGGTTGTAGACCACGTCGAGGATGACCTCGAACCCCTCGGCGTGGAGGGTCTTCACCATCGACTTGAACTCGGTGACCTGGCCGCCGGCATCTCCGCTGGCCGAGTACCGGCCGTGGGGCGCGAAGAAGCCGATCGAGTTGTACCCCCAGTAGTTGTTGAGCCCCATGTCGAGAAGGAAATGGTCGTCGATGAACTGGTGGACCGGCAGCAGCTCGATTGCGGTCACACCGATGGAGTGCAGGTGATCGAGCACGGCCGGAGTGGTGATCCCGGCGTAGGTACCCCGGAGGTTCTCGGGCACGTCGGGGTGGGTCATGGTGAGGCCGCGCACGTGCGCTTCGTAGATGACGGTCTCGTGCAGCGGTACCCGCTTCGGCCGGTCCTCGCCCCAGTCGAACCACGGGCTCACGACGACCGAGAGCGGCACGGATCCGGCGCTGTCGGTGTCGTTGCGTACGGTCGTGTCGACCGCCTCGTGTCCGTAGACCTCCGGTCCCCACTCGACCGTGCCGGCGATGGCCTTGGCGTAGGGATCGAGCAGAAGCTTGGCCGGGTTGCACCGGCTTCCGTTGCCGGGATTCCATGGGCCGTGGACCCGAAAGCCGTAGCGCTGACCGGGGCCGAGACCGTCGACGTACCCGGCGTGCACGAAGTTCTTCGATTCGGGGAGCCGGAGGCGCGTCTCGTCGCCGCCGACGTCGAACAGGCAGAGCTCGATGTACTCGGCGACCTCCGAGAAGACGGCGAAATTCACTCCCGTGCCGTCGAAGGTCGCCCCGAGGGGGAAGACATCGCCCGGCCAGATCTCCATCAGACCAGGGAAGCCGCGGCGGCCGGTGTGTACAACTCGTCGCGGTAGTCGGCCACCATTCTTGCCGCCGTGACCCTGGGCCCGAGCGTGCGCCAACAGTGGCGGACCCGTTCGATCCACTCGGCCGACGGAGCCGCATCGCCTGCGTAGTAGAGCGGGACGACGACGGTCTCGAGCAGGTCGAGGATCGACCGGGCCTCGGTTGCGTCGCGGACGGCTGTGTCGGTGGCATCGCTGGTGGGGATGGTGAAGCCGTTACGATCGTCGGCCATCTCGGCCCACCAGCCGTCGCTGATCGAGAGGTTGAGGCCCCCGTTGAGCGCCGACTTCTCGCCGCTGGTTCCCGATGCCTCTCGTGGACGCACCGGGTTGTTCAGCCACACGTCACACCCCGCGTACATGGCCTTGGCCACGGAGATCTCGTAGTCGGGCACGAGCACGAAACGAGCATTGGCCTGCGACGACTCGGCGAACGCGGCGATCTGGGCCAGAAGCGCCTTGCCCGGCCCGTCGGCCGGATGGGCCTTCCCGGCAAAGACGAACTGCACCGGCCGATCGTCGTCGGCGAGGAGGGCCGCGACGCGATCGGCCTCGAGCAACAACAGGTTGGCCCGCTTGTAGGTGGCGAACCGGCGGGCAAACCCGATGGTCAGCGCACCCGGCGTGAGCTCGACCCCGGTGCGTTCGTGCACGAGGTGGGCCAAGACTGCATGACCGTCGGCCCGCACCGCCCGCACGTCGTCGTCGGAAACGGCGTCGACGCGGTTCCACGCGTCGACCTCGCCGTTGGCCCACCCGGGTCCCAAGTGGCGGTCGAAGGCTCGTTGCAGCGGCGGATGCACCCAGGTGCGGGCGTGTACGCCATTCGTGATCGAACCGATGGCGTCGCCCCGCTCGACATCGGCGAACAGTGCTCGACTGACCTGTCCGTGCAGTTTCGACACGCCGTTGGTCCGCCCCGCGATCCGGAGCGCGAAGTTGGCCATGTTGAACGTGGACTCGTCGACCGAGGGCCCTTCTGCGCCGAGCGCGACCACGTCGGACACCGGCAATCGCCACTTCTCGGCCCACGGTTTCAGGTGGTCGGTGGCCAGATCGTTCCCGAAGCGATCGATGCCTGCGGGCACCGGCGTGTGGGTGGTGAAGACGAGTCCGGGACCGACGGCCGCCACGGCCTCGGTGAGTGTTGCACCCTCGGCGATACGCCGGTCGAGCAGCTCGAGGAGGAGAAAGGCGGCATGACCCTCGTTGAGGTGATGCACGCGGGGGCGATAGCCGAGCTCGCTGATCGCTCGTGCGCCACCGACGCCGAGGATCAGCTCCTGGCGCAGACGATGACGCTTGTCGCCGCCGTACAACCGGTCGGTGATCGCGCGGTCGTCGGGGTGATTCGCCTCGAGATCGGTGTCGAGCACCACGAGCGGTATCGACCCGACCTCGAAGCGCCACGCCTTGGCGGCGACGATTCGCTCGGCCACCGGGACCTCGACGACGACGCCGGTGTCGACGGCGCCGAGCTCGTCGGCATGGCAGGTCGCGTAGAACTCGGTCTGGTGCCCGTGCTCCAGCGACTGGTGGAAGAACCCGTGGCGGTAGAACAGCCCTACGCCGCACAGCGAGAGGCCGAGGTCGGAGGCCGCCTTGAGATGATCGCCGGCCAGGATGCCGAGTCCGCCGCTGTACTGGGGAAGCACCTCGGTGATGCCGAACTCGGGTGAGAAGTAGGCGATCTCGGGGTCGTTCACCATCTCGATGGCTGAAACTCGAGCCACCTCGGCACCAACTGCGGCGGTGAGCTCGCCGTCATTCGCCAGCTCGGTCAGCTGGGCATCGTCGAGCGCGTCCACGAGGGCAACCGGATGGGAACCACGTCGGGCACCCGGAAGGGCATGGAACACCTCTTCGGCCGCAGGGGACCACGTCCACGAATGATTACGGGCAACGAGATGCAGCTGCGTGCGCAGCATCGAGGCATCCACGACAACTCCTGGGGATCGGCTCTTGGGGGGAATTTACTGCGCAGAAGCTACCGGGTCTGGGATGAATGCGGCGGACTCGGGAGTCTGCAGGGCCCTGAAGGCTCAGACATCGCGCAGCGCATCGGCGAGCGGTGCCAGTCGATCGGCAGTGCACGGCGGCCGCATCGACCACACGACGATGTCGACGCCGACGGCGAAGAACGACGCCGCCTTTCCGGCCAGGGCGCCGACGTCGTCGTCGGGCGCAAAGCCCAGATGCACCGAACGGGTGATCTCGGACTGATCGCGACCCTCCCGCTCGCAGTGCTCGCGCAACACCGCGTCGAGCGCGAGCCAATCGGCCGGTTCATCGGGAAAGGTCATGTCCCACTGATCGGCCCATCGGGCCACGGCCCGCAGGGTGCGTTTCGGACCTCGGCCCCCGATCACGAGTGGAATCTTGGCCTGCACCGGCTTCGGTTCGCACCAGGCATCGGCCACCTGGAAGTACTTGCCGTCGAAGCTCGTGACCTGGTTGGCGAGCAGCGACACGATGATGGGGATGCCCTCGTCGAGCCGATCGAATCGTTGTGTCAACGAGCCGAGCTCGATGCCATAGGCGCTCGACTCCATCTCGTTCCAGCCGGCGCCGATGCCCAGTTCGAATCGGCCTCCGGAGATGTGATCGAGGGTCGCGGCCATGTTGGCGGTAACCGCCGGATGGCGATGGTGCATGCCGTTCACCATGGCGCCGAGGCGAAGGCGACGGGTGGCCTGAGCCAGCGCCGCCAACATGGTCCAACCTTCGAGGTTCGGGCCGTCAAAGGGCGGGGCGAGCGGATAGAAGTGGTCCCAATTCCACGCCGACTCGAACACCTCGATCTCGTCGGCGGCCATCCACGTGTCGAGGAACGTGGCCCAGGTGTCGTGATGGGGTGGTGTCTTGATCGCGTGGCGGCCCATCAGTGGCCCAACACCTTGTCGAGGCGGTCGAGTGTCTTCATGGCCGGCAGACACTGCGCGACCGATGCGTTGGGCTCGCGAGCCTCGGCGATGGCCGCGAAGAACTCGCGGTCCTGCAACTCGATGCCGTTGTCCGAAACGGCGACTCCCGTGAGGTCGACGGGGTCCTGATACCCGTCGACGAGCTCGTCGTAGCGGGCGATGAAGGTGCCGTTGTCGCAGATGTAGCGGAAGAAGGTGCCGAAGGGTCCGTCGTTGTTGAACGACAACGACAGCGTGCAGATGGCACCCGACGTCGGTGCCTTCATTCCGATGCTCATATCCATGGCGATGCCGAGCTCGGGATGATGGGGCCCTTCGAGGGCCCAGAGGTCGCCGGCGGGCTCTCCCGTCTGGTACTGGAAGATGTCGACCGTGTGGCAGGCGTGGTGCCAGAGCAGATGGTCGGTCCACGACCGTGGCTTGCCCAGCGCGTTCTTGTTCTCCCGGCGGAAGAAGAACGTCTCGACCACCAGGTGCTGCAGGGTGAGCTCTCCGGCCAGGATGCGATCGTGGATCAGCTTGTGGCTGGGGTTGAACCGGCGCGTGTGACACACCATGGCGGTCAGACCCGTCTTCTCCTGGGTCGCCACGAGCCGCTCGGCGTCGGCGAGACTGTCGGCCATGGGGATCTCGACCAGCACGTGCTTGCCGGCTTCGAGCACCTCGATGGCCTGGCCGGCGTGCATCTGGGTGGGCGTGGTGAGCACTGCGGCTTCGACCCCTGGTCGGGCCAGGCCTTCGGCCAGGTCACCCGTGTGGTGTGGAATGCCGAGCTCGGCGGCCAGTGCGGCCGTGTCGTCAGGATTGCCACCCACGAGCGACACCACTTCGATGTCGTCGATGTGACTGATGCCCGCCAGGTGCTTGCGGGCGATCGCCCCCTCGCCGGCCATCACGATCTTCATCGGGCTCGTCTCCTCGGCGTACACGCGGCTCTTGTGTCGAGCCAAACCCTAGTGGCTCGGTTCAGGCCCGCGTGTGCCTTCTCGGGCGGAGCACGATGAACGACAGTGACAGGATCACCGGGTAGATCTCGAGCCGACCCAGCAGCATCTGCGCCATCGTCACCAGGCGCGCGAATCTGGACAGGACCAGGAAGTCGCTGGTCGGGCCGACGGCCCCGAGACCCGGTCCGACATTGCCGAACGACGTCGCCGCCGCGGAGAACGACGTGATCATGTCGGGGCCGGTCATGGCAATGAGGACGGCTCCGCCGCCGAAAACGGCGAGCGCGAGCACCATGAACGCCACGACCCGATTGGCGACGCGATCGGGCAGGATCGCGCCGCCCACCCGAACCGGGCGCACGAGCCGCGGATGCAGCTGCCGGAGCGCCTCTCGGTGAGCGAAGCTCGCAACGGCGAGCACGCGTAGCAGCTTGACGCCGCCGGCCGTGGAGCCGGCCATGGCACCGATCGGCATGAGCAGCAACAACATGGCCTGGCTGCCCTGACTCCAGAGTCCGAAGTCGGTCGTCGCGTACCCGGTGGTCGACACGATTGCCGCCACGCTGAACACCGCGTCGCGCAGGCGCTCCGATACCGGGCCCGACGCATCGTTGGCCACGAAGGCGTACGTGCTGGCCAACAGGACGACGACGAGATAGAAGTGGAGCTCCGACGATCTCAGCAGCGGCTTCACGTTGCCCCGGAGCGCTCGGAAATAGAGCGTGAAACTTCCCCCCGCCAGCAACATGGCCACGATCGCGATCCATTCGATCGAGGCCGAGTCGAAATGGCCGAGCGAGGCGTTGTACGGCGAGAATCCGCCAGTCGACACGGTGGTGAAGCTGTGCGCAACCGCGTCGTAGAGACCCATTCCGGCGATGCCGTAGGCGGCGGCCAACACGATCGTGAAACCGACGTACACGCCCCACAGCCTTCGGGCAGTGTGCCGGACCCGCGGCGTGAGGCGCTCACCCGTCGGCCCGGGTGCCTCGGCTTGCAGGAGGCTCATGCCCCCGGAGCCCACTGCAGGCAACACCGCCACCACCAGCACGATCACGCCCATGCCACCGATCCATTGCGTCATGGCCCGCCAGAACAGGATTCCCGGTGAGGTCCCCTCGATGGGTCGCAGCACGGTGGCACCCGTTGTGGTGAAGCCGGCGATCGACTCGAAGAGGGCCAGGTCGGGCTGCCGGAGCCATCCCGTGACGATGTAGGGCGCGGCGCCAGCCAGCGCGAGCGTCAGCCACGAGAGCATCACGGTGGTGAAGATGTCGACCACGCGGAGGTGCTCGGGCATCGAGGTGTACCGCCACAGGAAGACACCGATGGCCATTTCGATGCCGCCAAGAATCAGCAGCGACCAGGTGTCAGGGCCCGACTCGATGGCATCGACCACCCCGCTGATCGCCACGCCCACGCCACAGACGGCAAGGGTGAGGCCGGTGACGTGACCGAGGATGGTGGGGCGCCCGCGTCGCCACCGTGCGGGGTATCGGGAGATGTCCACCTCAGGTGAAAGCCTGCTGGATCTCGGTGAACCCAGAAGGTCGGGCGAAGACCACGATGGTCTCGCCTGCGTACAGCCTCGTCTCGCCGCTCACGATCTCGCTGGAACCATCGGTACGAACGACTGCGGCCAACAACAGAGTGTGGGGCAGATGAAGCTCGGACACCTTCGCCCCGTCGGCCCGGCAGTCGGGACAGATGACGAACTCGTCGACCTCGACGTCGCTCTCGAGGAACGTTGCAACCGAGGCGGTGCCGCCGCGCATGTGTTGCAGAACCGCATTGGCCGAAGCCGTTCGTGGACTGAGCGCAGCGTCGATCCCGAACTGTCGCACCAGCGGTAGGAGCGCCAGCCGGTGGAGAACGGCGACAGTGAAGGCGTCGCTCTCGGCGGCCGCGTAAGCGCACGCCAACACGTTGGCGGTGTCCTCGCCGGTTGCCGCGACGACCACGTCCATGGCCGCAACCGATTCCTCACGCAGCAGCTCGGTATCGGTGATGTCGCCTTCGACCACCGTGATCCAGCGGAGTCGCTCGGACAGGGCGACCGCTCGACGATGGTCGCGCTCGATCAGCGTCACCTCGGCGCCTTCGCGCTGGAGCTGATGGGCCACGAGGAAGCCGACAGCTCCGCCCCCGAGAACCATGACCCGACTCACCTTGCGCTGCTCGACGCCGAGGAGCCGGAGGGTCTCCGCCTGCGCGTCCTGGCTGGTGAGGACACGGAGATGATCGCCGGCGTTCACGATGACGTTGCCCCGGGGGATGACGGTCTCGCCCTCCTTGGTGACGGCACCGACGATGAAGGGCCACTCGCGCGTCGGGCCGATCTCGGCGAGGTCCCTGCCGGCCAGCACCGAGTTCTCCCCGACCACGGCGCCGATGACGACGACGTCGCCGGTGGCCATGGGGTAGACCTCGTCGGCCCCGGTGACGTGGACGAGCTCGATGATCTCCTGCGCGGTGTCGGCATCGGGATCGATGATGAGGTCGGCACGGACGGCCTCCCGGAGATGCTGGCCGGCCGTCCCTCTCAGCTCGCGGTTCTCGAGCCGCACCACGGTCTGCTTCGATCCCAGGTCCTTCGCGAGCAGTGCGGAGATGAGATTCACCTCGTCGTTCTGGGTCACACCAGCGAAGAGCTCGGCTCTGTCGACCCCGGCCTCCTGGAGGATCGACGGGGTCACCCCGTTGCCCACGATCGTCTGCACGTCGAGGTCGTCGCCGAGAGCTCGGGCGATGACCTCGTTCTGCTCCACCACCACCACATCGTGATTCTCGGCGCCGAGACGCTGCGCGAGATACCAGCCCACTTCTCCGGCACCGACGATGACTACATGCACGGCCTCAAGGATGCCCCATGAGTCGCGGTTTCACTGTGACCACGTGTCGAGATACTCGACGCCCATCGCGATCTGGGCGTCGCGCAGTCCGTACATGTCGAGGCCGAGCTCCTTGGCCTCGAGTCGGGCGCGGGTGCCGGCCTCCTTGTCGAGGCGCTCCCGAGCCTGTGCCGCGGCCCAGGCCGCTTCGGCGCGAGGAACGATCACTACGCCGTCGTCGTCGCAACACACGATGTCGCCCGGGGCAACGATGGCCTCCCCGAAGCGAATCGGCACGTTGACCGACCCTGGAGTCGCCTTCACTGCGCCCTGGCACGACACGTACTGACTCCAGACCGGGAAGCCCATCGCGTTGAGGTCGGCGGTGTCGCGCACGGCTGCGTCGGTCACGAAGGCACGCACTCCGTGGGCCATGAGCGACGTGGCCAGCAGATCGCCGAAGCCCCCGTGGGTCGAGGGTGCCGTGTGGGAGACGACGACGATGTCGCCGGGCCGGCACACCGACACGGCTGCGTGGACCATGCCGTTGTCACCCGGATGGCTCGAAACGGTCACCGCCGAACCCGCGATCTTGACCCCCCGCTGTCGGGCGACGATGTGCGGTCCGGCATAGCCTCGGCGTCCGATGCCCTCGTGCACGGTGGCGGTGCCGGCCGCTCCGAGCCCGTCGATGAACGCTGCGTCGGCGCGTTCGATGGATCGGATCACCACGTGACGGTTCATGCGGGCACTTCCAGTCGGGGATAGACACGGCGGATGTTGGCGTCGTAGATCGCACGGCGATCGGCGTCGGAGATGGCTGCGCCGTCGATGTACCGCTTGGTGTCGTCGTAATAGTGGCCGGTGTCGGGGTCGATGCCCCGCACCGCGCCGACCATCTCGGACGCGAACAACACGTTGCCGGTGGGGACCACGCTCAGGAGCAGGTCGATGCCGGGCTGGTGGTACACACACGTGTCGTACCAGATGTGGTGGTGCAAGCCGTCGAAGTCCCAGCCGTTGTCGGCCGCCATGCCCTTGAATCGACCCCAGTGGTACGGCACCGCGCCGCCGCCGTGGGGAATGACCCACCGCAGGTTCGGGAAGTCGGCCATGAAGCCCGACGCCAACGCCTGCACGAATGCTGTCGTGTCAGCCCCGAGATAGTGGGACCCTGTGGTCGTGAAGTTGTCGTTGCAGGACGCGCTCACGTGGATCATCCCGGGAACGTCGAGCTCGCACATGGCCTCCCACAGCGGCCACCAGTACCGGTCGAACAGGGGTGGACCCGTCCAGAACCCCCCGGTGGGGTCGGGGTTCACGTTGCAGCCGATGAAACCCATCTCGTCGACGCAGCGGCGCAGCTCGGCCACCGAGCCGTCGATCGCCACGCCCGGCGACTGGGGAAGCTGACAGACGGGAGCGAAGTTCTGCGGATAGAGGTCGCACACCCGGCGGATGAGCTCGTTCTGGTGCTGGCTCCAGAACGTCGACGTGTGTTCGTTGCCGACATGGTGGGCCATCCAGCTCGCACGCGGCGAGAAGATCGTGAGGTCGGCGCCCCGCTCGCGCTGGAGCTTGAGCTGATTGGCCTCGATGCTCTCCCGGATCTCGTCGTCGGACACCGACATCACGCCCTTGTCGCCCACATGAGCCGGGTCGGTCGCAACGGCGGCCTTCTGGGCCTCTCGCCACGCACCCACACCGGGTGGCGTGGTGGTGTAGTGCCCGTGGCAGTCGATGATCACGCGTCGCCCCCGAGGTGCTCGTCGAAGAAGGCCAGCGTTCGTTCGAGCGCGAGCGTGGCCGACTCGGCGTGGAACGAGCCCCGTGCGTCGCAGTCGAAGCCGTGCTCGGCATCGGGATACACGTGCAGTGGCACGTTCGGGTACCGGTCGGTGATGGCACCGAGGCTGTCGACGGGGATGTTGGCGTCGAGCGCCCCGAAGTGCAACATGATCGGCGCACGGGGTTCGCGGTCGAGGAACCCTGTCACCTGACCTCCGTAGTAACCCACGGCCGCATCGACGGGCAGGGTGTTGGCCGCGAGCCACGCCATCGATCCTCCGAAGCAGTAGCCGACCAGCCCGACGGGGCCGGATGCCTCGACGTGGGCAACTGCGGCGGCCATGTCGAGAACCGTCTCGTCGTCGTCGAGGGCCCCTCGAAGGGCCCGTCCGGCGTCGATGCCGTCGGGGGTGTAACCGAGCTCGACGTCGCGTTCGGCTCGGTCGAACACTGCGGGCGCGACAGCGTGATAGCCGAGCGTGGCAAAGCGGTCGACGACCGAGCGGATATGGGCGTTGACCCCGAAGATCTCCTGGATCACCACCAGGCCCCGCGTGGCTCCGTCGGGGTGGTTCTCGTAGGCGCCGAGCGTGTGGCCGTCGCCGGCGATCAGTTCGATGTGAGCCACGTCAGTCCCTCCTGAACCCGACCTCGATGCCGAGGCCCGGTGACCCTCGACATACTATGGCCAACGACATCGGCCGACCGAAGGAGCATCGGTGCGAACACAGGTCGCCATCATCGGTGGAGGTCCTGCCGGCACCCTGCTGTCGCACGTGCTTCGTCGGGCCGGCATCGCGAGCGTCGTGCTCGAACGCCAGTCGCGTGACTACGTGCTCGGTCGGATACGGGCCGGGGTGCTCGAATGGGGGTCGGTCGAGTTCCTGCGCGCCAACGAGGTCGGTGACCGCATGGACGCCGAAGGACACGTGCACGACGGCACTCGCATCGCCTGGGCGGGGCGCGACAGCTTCTACATCGACATCAAGAAGCACGTCGGTAGCCAGTTCATGGCCTACGGCCAGACCGAGATCCAGAAGGATCTCTACGACGCGGGTGACCGGATCGGGACCGAGATCGTGTTCGATGCGAGCGACGTCGAAATCCACGACATCACCACCGGCACGCCTCACGTCACCTACTCGGCCAACGGTGACACCGCACGCGTCGACTGCGACTACGTGGCGGCGTGCGACGGTTACCACGGTGTCGGCCGACCGACCATTCCCCACGACGTGCTCCGAACCTACGAGAAGGTCTATCCCTTCGGCTGGCTCGGCATCCTCTCCGAGACCCCGCCGCTACCCGACCTGGTGTACTGCAACCACCCGCGCGGGTTTGCCCTCGCCTCGATGCGCAACCCGATGCTCAGCCGCTACTACGTGCAGTGCAGCCTCGACGACACCGTCGACGAATGGCCCGACGAGCGCTTCTGGGAGGAGCTGCTGATCCGTCTGCCCGAAGACACCCGCGACGAGGTGGTCACCGGCCCGTCGATCGAGAAGTCGATAGCGCCGCTGCGCAGCTTCGTGGCCGAGCCGATGCGGTACGGCAGCCTCTTCCTGGCCGGTGATGCCGCCCACATCGTGCCCCCCACGGGTGCCAAGGGCCTCAATCTGGCGATCAGCGACGTGTACTACCTGAGCCGTGCGCTGATCCACCACTACGAGAGGGCCGACGACCGGTACCTCGACAACTACTCCGATATGGCCCTTCGCCGGGTTTGGAGCGCCGTTCGGTTCTCGTGGTGGCTCACTCTGTTGCTGCATCGCTTCCCCGACCAGACCGAATTCGACCAGCGGGCCCAGGAGGCCGAGCTCGAGTACCTCCGTTCGTCGCATTTCGCCCAGGCGTCGATGTGCGAGCAGTATGCAGGCCTGCCCTTCGAGACCTGAGGAGGACCGCTCATGGCCCCCGACAAGCCGTATGCCGACATCCCCGGCACCACGATCTTCGACTCCGACATGGCCCGCATGGGCTACCACTGCAACCAGTTCTGCATGTCGCTCATGAAGCCCGAGAACCGCGAGCGGTTCAAGGCCGACGAGGAGGCCTACCTCGACGAATGGCCGATGACTCCCGAACAACGGGCAGGCGTGCTCGCTCGTGACTACAAGGGGCTCCTGAAGCTGGGCGGCAACATCTACTTCCTGGCCAAGCTCTTCTTCACCGACGAGTGGAGCTTCGAGAAGGCCGCCGCCTTCCAGGCCGGCGTGCCCCAGGACGAGTACCGGACGATGATGCTGGCCGGAGGCCGATCACCCGACGGCAACCGCTACATCGGGGAGCAGAGCTGATGGCCCGCATCACCGGAGGCGTCACCACCTCACACGTGCCCGCCATCGGCGCAGCGATGGACCTGGGGAAGACCGACGAGGACTACTGGCGGCCCCTCTTCGCCGGCTATGAGCGATCCAAGGCATGGATGGCCGAGCAGGAGCCCGACGTGATCGTGCTCGTGTACAACGACCACGCCACCGCCTTCAGCCTCGAGATGATTCCCACCTTCGCCATCGGCACCGGCGAGCGTTACGAGTCGGCCGACGAAGGCTGGGGCCGCCGTCCGGTCCCGGTGGTCGAGGGTCATCCCGACCTGGCCTGGCACATCGCCCAGTCGGTGATCCAGGACGACTTCGATCTCACCATCGTGAACGAGATGGACGTCGACCACGGCCTGACCGTTCCTCTCTCGCTGATGTTCGGCCAACCCGACGCCTGGCCGTGCAAGGTCATTCCCTTCGCGGTGAACGTGGTGGTGTACCCGCCGCCGTCGGGTCGACGGTGCTACGACCTCGGCCACGCGATTCGCAAGGCGGTCGAGTCGTTCCCCGACGACCTGAACGTGCAGGTCTGGGGCACCGGTGGCATGAGTCATCAGTTGCAGGGTGAGCGGGTCGGGCTCATCAACACCGAGTTCGACACGGAGTTCCTCGACCGGTTCGCGTCCGACCCCGAGGCGCTCGCGTCGATCCCCCACATCGACTACGTGCGCGAAGCGGGGTCCGAGGGCATCGAGCTGGTCATGTGGCTCATCATGCGCGGCGCCCTCGCTCCCGACGCGAAGGAAGTGCACCGCCACTACCACGTACCAGCGTCGAACACGGCCGTGGGCCACCTGATACTCGAGAACCCACGGTAGCGATGGGTACCAAACCGGTTCTCGGTCTCCGTCACGCCGTGCTGTGGGTGACCGACCCGCAGCGGTCGGCCACTTTCTACGAGCAGGCGCTGGGGTTGGAGCGCAAGGTCGACTCCGACAACGCCGTGTTCATGAGCTCACCGGTGTCGGCGACCGATCACGATCTCGGCCTGTTCCGTACTCCTCGTTCGGTGCCTCTCCCCCAGTCGCCGGGCCTGTACCACCTGTCGTGGGAGGTCGAGACGCTCGAAGACCTCGAGGAGGCCAAGGCCCGCCTCACGGCGATGGGCGCGCTCGTCGGCGAGAACAACCACGGCATGAGCCGCAGCCTCTACTGCCGGGACCCCGACGGCATCGAGTTCGAGGTGATGTGGGAGGTCCCCGAAGACCTGCTCGCCGACGACGAACCGTCGAACCTCCCCCTCGACTTCGCAGCCGACTACGCACGGTTCGGTCACAACGCCCTGGGGCGCGGCGCCCGGTAGCGGTCGAGCCTTCAGATCCGGTCGGTCTGACGCAGGTAGGTGAGCGCAGCCCATCCGGGCAGGATCGGCAGCCAGAACGTGACCAAGCGATAGAGGAACACTGCGGGGATCACGATCGTCACCTCCTCGACCGTGCTGAGCGCCGCGATCAATGCCGCCTCGGCTGCGCCGAGACCACCCGGTGTAGGCGCCGTGTTGGCCACGACGCTGCCGGTCAGGAACAGCAATGCCACGAGCGGGAACGATGCCGTCGAGCCGAACGCGTGGAGGCTCGCCACCATGGCGAACAGGTAGGCCATCGTGATCGTCGCCGACCCCCCGAAGAGCAGGAGCAGGCGGCCCGGGCTGTGGCCGATCGTCTTGATGGCCTCCCACCCGGAGCGGAGCTGCGGCAGTACGTGGGTCCTCAGCCGCCAACGGATGTACGGGAGCGCCACCGACCCGAAACCGACGACGGCCAGCACCATGAAGGCGCCGGCGATGACGCCCGTCGATGGCAACGACAGTCCCCGGGCGCCTTCGTTCCCGCTCGCCAGGAGCAAGAACACGAGCGTGAGGAGCACGTGCATGACCACGCCGGCGACCGCATTGAGGCCTACCGCTGTCACGCTCACCGCTGTCGGCACCCCCTGCCGCTGGAAGTACCGGATGTTGGTCGCGAGCCCGCCTACCTTGGCCGGCGTGATGCGGTTCGCGAACGACGAGGCCATCTGAGCGGCGAACGCAGGCCAGAAACGCAGCCGGATCGGGATCGCCCCCAGCAAGCTCGCCGTCGCCGCCAGGTACGTCAACATCGAGAAGCTGACCGCTGCAGCCGCCCACGCGCCCGACGCCTCCCGCGTCTGCCGCCAGATGTTGTCGATGTCGGCGAGCTGGGGAATCAGGAACCAGGCGCTCAGCCCGATCGTGAACAGTACGAACAGGTTCTTGCCGCTGACGCGCTCGAGCTTGACCGGCTCCTCCGCCGGCACCCCGCACTGATCGATCAGCATGGTCCGGATCGGCACCAGACCCTTCTCGCCGCCGACCGCCTTGCGGGTCGCCGTGCTGAGCGCGAGCGGTTGGAGCCACGGCAACGTGCGCTCCAGCTCAGTGAGGTCGGTCGCGACGTGAGCGGCGGCTACGGCGCGCTCGGCACCGACCAATGCTGCGGTCGAGGCGAGCAACTCGGCGACGTCGGTGCCGAGCAACTGATCGGACGCTGCCAGTTCCGAGAAACCGAAGTCGATCAACCACGGCCTGCCGTCGGTGTCGAGGAAAACGTTCGCCAGTCGGAGGTCGCGATGCGCGATCCGTTTGTCGTGCAGCTGGCTCACCATTCTCCAGATCGCGACCAGCACATCGTCGTCGATGTCGTCGATGGTGTCGGCCGACACGCCGTCGATCGCCTCGTACGCGAGCACCATGCCGTCGATCCCGGCGTCGGCGACGCCGAGGATCCGAGGCGTTCTGATGCCGAGCGCAGCGGCCTGCAGCGAGACGAGCGCCTCGTGTTCGACCGAGCGCCGGAGGCTGACGAAGGGCCGATGGTCGCCGGTCTTGCGAAGCCGGAGCCAGCGATACGCTCGGAAGAGCAGATCGGCGCTGCGTTCGTCTCGCCCGAGCGCCTTCACGAAGACGCGATCTCCTGTGGCTGACGTGCCGACCCATGGCGCCGACCCGCGGGCGTCGACGCTGAGGTGCTCGATCGAGACGAGTACGAGCCCCACCGAGGCGAGCGCCTCGGTGATCTCGCGTGCGTCGGGCGCGAGATCATGGCGTCCGAACAGCAACAGGATCGAGGAGGCAACCACGATGCCGGCGCCGAGATCAGCGAACAGACCGAGGGCGGGCACACCCGAGGTGACGATCGAGATGGCCGCGTACACGGCAATGAACGCTGCGAGGCGCCGAGTCACCGACCGTGCCATGTACGACCCTGCGATGCCCACCATCGCCACTGCGCCTGCGAACAACGGATCGCCTGGGTCGAGCCGCCCGTCGGTGCCGCGATATCGAAAGGTCGCCGTGGCGTTGTCGAACGATTCGCGGACCGGCTCGTCGACGATCGAGTAGATGATCTCGCCGAGCACCACGCTGAGCGCGGCTGCCGCGGTGAATCCGGCGGCCAACATCACGAGACGCCGGAATCGGGTCGTGATCAGCGCCAACGCCAGAGCACCGACGACGGCTGCGATGACGGCAACCGCAAGCACTGCAGCAGGAACGTCATGGCTCCAGTTCGGAAGGCCGTCGATCGCCTCCGTCCCGTCCTCGCTCAGGCCGAGCAAAGTCGAATCGAACACATTGGCGGTCGCGATTCCCCCGACCATCATGACGGCGCCGCCCATCAGCCGGAGGACGTCAACCGGCGAGCGGACGTGAGCGCGGTGGACCGGCGCTTCGGTCATCACGACCCGTGGTCGCCGTCGACCTCGACGAATCGGTTCAGGATCGTGAACCAGAGGATGGTGGCGAACATCGTGCCCATGGCGACACCAGCCACCACGTCGAGCACGTTGTGTTCACCGAAATAGAGGCGGGCGATGCCGACCACGAGCGCCCAGATGAGTGGGAGCGGACGCCATTTCGGCGGCAGGAAGGCGGCGACGAGGATGGCGAACGCTGTTGCGGTCGTGGCGTGACCCGACGGGAAGCTCAACCCCTCGAACGCCGGTCCGCGCACGTTGATGTCGGGGCCGACGGTGACGAATGGGCGCTCGCGCTCGACGAGTTGTTTGAGGATCACCTTCTCGATGATGAGCTTGAGCGGCATCAGCAACACGAACGGGATGAGGTAGTCCCACCGGCGCGCCGTCCACGCGATGACGATGCCACCGAGCAGTGGGCCGGCGAGCACCCCGAACTGCTGGAGCGCCCACATGATCGGCTCCAGCCAGTCGGGCCAGTCGTTGAAGAACCGGAGTGCGTCGGCCTCCCAGCCCGGTACGTCGCCGTCCCAGGCGACGGCGGACGTGACCAGCACGACTGCGAGTGCGCCGATGATGATCGTCACCGCAACCGGAGCCGAGATCGCGTCGCGGACCGCGAAGGGTTGGCCAGAGTTCGCTACGACGCGCCGTCTGGGAGGTGCGTTCACAGATCCTCGTCGATGAAGCTCTCGCGAATCGATTCGTGGTGGCGTCGTCGTCGGAGTCGAGCTCCCACCACCGGCGGGTCGAGCTGTTCGGTCAGAAGCGCCTCGTCGGCCACCGGTACATCATGTCACCCGGGACCAGCGGCTCATCCAACGGTGGTGCCGTCGGGGCGGGTGACGCAGTAGTCGCCTTCGGGGCCGCGTCGCACCGCGAACCGGTGGTTGTGTTTGTGTCGGTTGTGCCTCCCACACAGTGGCGCCCCGTTGCCGGGGTTGGTTCTTCCGCCGTGTTGGTGTTCTCGAAGATGGTCGACCTGGCAACCGGTGGCAGCGACC
>JAHEJN010000129.1 GCA_024638845.1 Acidimicrobiales bacterium
ACGTGGAATCTCCAACCAACGAAGGAGAAATCATGAACCCCACAACCACCCACTCCAGCGAAGTCGTCGGACAACTCGTGCTGATCGAGACCGACCCAATTCGTCAACGCGTCAAGCACGCCATTGCGGGCTTCCTCGCCGGCTACTCCGGCACGACCCTGGAGGCGTACCGCCTCGATCTACGCGGCTGGGTGATGTGGCTCGACACTGCGTTCCTCGATCCGTTCGAAATCGAGCGCGCCCACATCGAGTTGTACGCCCGCTGGTGCGAGTCCGAAGGCAAGGCCCGCTCGACGATCGGCCGGCGCTTGTCGACAATCTGCGGGTTCTACCGATACTGCTCCCAAGAGCGGCTGATCGAGCGTGATCCCTCGGCTCATGTGCGCCGTCCGAAACAGGACTACGAGTCCTCCACCCTCGGGCTGGACCGGAATGAACTCGGCGCATTCCTCGTCCAAGCCGGGTTGTGTGGTGGGCGCGATCATGCGCTCGCCTGCCTGCTGGCGCTGAACGGGCTGCGAATCTCCGAAGCACTCGGAGCGGACATCGACGATCTCGACGTGAACCGTGGCCACCGGACGCTGTTCATCCATCGCAAGGGCAACAAGACCGCCACGATCCCGCTGTCACCGAGGACGGCGCGGGCGCTCGACCTCTACATCGGTGACCGTGAGTCCGGGCCGATCTACATGAACCACGACCTGACGAAACGTCTCGACCGGCACGCATCGGCGCGAATCGTTCGCCGGTCAACGAAGGCTGCTGGGATCGACAAGCGGATCAGCCCGCACTCGCTGCGGCACAGCTTCATCACCGCCGCCCTCGACGCAGGCGTGCCGCTGCGCGACGTTCAGGAGGCGGCGTCGCATGCCGACCCTCGAACGACGATGCGCTACGACCGAGGCAGGGGCTCGCTCGACCGTCACGCCACGTACATCGTGTCGACTTTCGTCGCCGGCGCCAGCCGCTGAGCGATATCGAGTGGGTCGGCGATCAACCGGCCGCCGACCAACCCGCTCACCGATGCCGGATCTCGGACTGGTGCGAGGCCGTCGCGGCGTCGCGAATATCGAGTGCTTCACCAGGGCCGAAGTCATATGCGTGCTGCCCGCGTCGCGTCGCGCCTGTCCCTGCCGTTCGCTGCAGTATTCCGCGATCGAGCCGGATTGATCGTTCGACTATTCGCACTCAAGATCCTGCGTCGGCCGATCCAGGTTCGCCACCGACGATGTGGGGAGTGCGTGGGACTCGGGATGCCGCCTCCCTCGCCGTCAGGTGACGCAGCCTGTGAGTCCGGTCAGGGGCGGTTCAGCATCAGCACGACGCTCACGATGAACACCCAAGCCGGGAATGCCAATCCGACCGGCTGGGCGACCAGCGGGACCACGAAGAGCACGAGCCCGCTGACGTACCCCACGATTGCGAGCCAGGAGGGAAGGACGCGGCTGCGCAGGATCACTGTCGAGGTCGAGAAGATGAAGACCGCCTGGAGGCGTGGCGCCACCACGAGGACCAGCGAACTACCGATACCTCCCGCCAGCGACGCCGATGCCGGGGTGACCGTTGCAGCGTCGAGTTGCGTCGCGGCCACTGCAGGAGCGGCCAGCGCACCGGCGGCGATGAGCCAGACCGCCACGTACACGATTCCAGAACTCAGGAACACGGTGGCGAAGAAGCGGTCCTCGCGGTCGCCGAGGCGACGTCGGATCACCGCCACGAACCACAAGAAGGCGATCGAACCGACCGACGCCAAGCTGAGCGACGCGATCAACCACCCCTGGTTCGCGTCATCGTCGTACCACGCGGTCAGACCCTCTTGGCCGAGGTCGATGTCCGGAAAGCGCGCGAGCCCAATCAATGCCACGACCGTCAGCAGTGAATAGGCCACGCCGGCGACCGCCGCGGCCTCGACAGTTCGAGCCTTCTTGAACCGGCCGGTGGTCGGACCAGACAGATCACTCGACGGTGGTCGTGCGGCGTCGACGTCTTCCTCGGTGGGTTCGTCGGTCATTGCACACCTCCAGACACGGGATCTGTTGCACGACCGAAGAGCAGCAGCGTTTCTGGGGCCCACACGGTCACGTCTCTGACCGTTCGGGCTTGTCGCGATGCAATATCCGGTGCCGCGGCGGCCTGGTGCGTACGATTTTCTCGACGCTTTCGGTCTCGAACGTCAGTTGGTCTTGGTTCGCTGACAACCAGCCGGCGTACAGGTCGGTGAGCGCTCGTGCGGTCAACCCGTGGGCCAACACGCTGAACAGCACTGTCAGCGTCGCCACGTCCACGATTCGGCGGGTCCCGTCCAGGCCCGATTCTTCGACGACGATCAACGCGAATACGATCGTGGCGAGGCCGCGGGGACCGAACCACCCGACAAACGCCACCGTCTCGCGTTTCGCGCCAGTCCCGAGCATCGAAACCGCAACCGGCAACATTCGAACCAGAGTCAGGCTGAGAATCGCGTACACGACGATCTGCACGTCGATCTCGGAAATCCCTCGGTCGAGCATCACGGCACCGAACAACAGAAACGTCACAGCGCTGAACAACTGGCCGAGATCCTCGGTCAACTCCGTCGACTCGTGCGCCGTCGCACCGAGCAACCGGCCATACAGTAGGCCGGCGATGAATGCACCGATGAAGCCACTCCCACCGAAGTCCACCGTGATCACGTAGGCCGCCGCGGTCGCGATCAGCGGCACGATCTGCCCCCACCGCTCCTCCATCCAACCTCGCCCGATCGTCGCCTTCGACAGCGTCGCCACGATCACCGCCACGACCGCACCGACGGCACCGGCGATCGCCATTTCCTCGACCAGATCGACGAGGACGTGACCTTCGAACGTGGGCGCCTCCTCCAGCTCGGCGAACGCGACGGCTGCGAGCAGCAACGGAACACACACACCGTCGTTCAGGCCACTCTCCACGTTGAGTCCTTGGCGGATCCGGGATGGCACACGAGTATCGGAGACGACGGTCTGGCCGAGGGCTGCATCGGTCGGAGCGAGCAGCACGGCGAGCGCGATCGCCTCGAAGAACAACAGGTCGGGAAAGAACACGAACGCCAGCACCGATCCGAGCACGATCGAGAGCGGGAGAGCCAGCGCGAGCAGACGAGCCGGCAGCCCGGCCTCGCGCGTCAGACGACGGGTGTCGAGCGCGGCGGCGTCGGAGAACAGCATCAGGGCGAGAGTGAGCTCAGCGACATGGCGAAGCTCGGTGGAACCGACGTTCACGTCGAGCAGATCCAGCACTCTGGGTCCAATGACGAAACCCGCGGTCACGAACACGATCGGCGCCGTGACCGGCGTCGCCGCCAGCCGCCGCGACAACAACGCATAC
The DNA here is from genome assembly GCA_024638845.1 of Acidimicrobiales bacterium. GTDB lineage: Bacteria > Actinomycetota > Acidimicrobiia > Acidimicrobiales > JAHEJN01 > JAHEJN01. The sequence continues at coordinate 3,343 of JAHEJN010000129.1, forward strand.
ACGAGCAACACTCCGCCGATCAGGGCGATGTCGAGTCCGCTCATGATCGGTGAGGGCTTCGTCGGAGTAGCACTGTCGAAGGCAGCAGGAAGCGGATCGCCGACGATCGAACTCGCCGGTGGTGACCTCGGGTGGCCCGGGGCCGGCCGAGCTGCGAGCGATTGTCGATCGCAGCGCTGTTGTCGAGGTCGGTCATGCTGCCCTTCTGTCCAGACTCATCTTGATCCTCCGCGCTTCGCCGACATTGCGCTATCCAGAATCGCCACGGGTCGTTTCGATCGGCGGTCTGCGCCGACCCGTCGAGCAGGGCTCACGTAGAGGGCGCAGACCCAGCCTGGTCCTCCCAGCCGCGCTTCAGCGGTTGGTACAGGGCGGTGAGCAGGGCGGTGGTGATCACGACCGACGCGAGCATCGAAACAACAGGTCGATCGGCGATCACCGAACCGACGAGGTACGACGAGATGCACGTGAACGCCGCCCAGGACACGCTCCCGAGCGCGCCCCAGGCGAGGAAGCGCCAATACGAGTAGCGGGTGAGTCCCATCGTGGCGCCGACGACGAAACGCACTCCGGGGACGAAACGGCCGAACACGATCAGCATGCCGGCCTGCTCTTCGAGGAGCCGCAGCGATTGGCCGACCTTTTCGTTCTGCGCGGCCTGTTCGACTCGGTCGGCCATGAACCTGCGCAGCACCGTCCGCGACAGCCCGTAGAGCGCCGAGTCCCCGACGATCGCGCCCAGAGCGCCGGCGATGATCAGACGCCAGATCTCGAGGTTGCTGCTGCTCTGGGCGACGAGTGTCGAGGCCGAGTTGAGCAGTGACTCGCTCGGAAAGATCGGAATCACCGCGTCGAAGGCGACGAAGCCGAACAACAGCGCGTACGGATGGTCGAGGCCCTCGAAATCGATCTCTGCCGCGTATGCCCCGATCGTGGACGCCAGCCACAGACCGCCAACACCGACCAACGCCCCAGTCAGGAACCACTTGAACGTGAGGAACCGTCGCCAGTCCTGCTCCCCGCCGGTCGTCTCGCCGGACCCACCCGGCGCCGCGCGGCCGTCGGTCATCGCTGAGTTTGCTGCACGTGGAGATGTTCAGGCCACCGGCGTGGGTGCCGGGAACTGGAAGGTACCGTCGAGGATCTCCTGCCCCGGTCGATACATCCTCACGATGATGTTCCAGCCGTCCATGATGGGAATGTAATTGTCGGCCTCGGGGTCACCGCCGAGGTGGATCGTGATGCTGCCATCCGGAGCCTTCTTGGCGGTGATGTTGTTGTACGAATAGATGTCCCGAGCATTCTTGATGATCCAGCCCTTATCGTCGTACACGATCACTGACCAGAACGCATCCACCGGCACGTCTCCGACGGTGAGCGTGTAGGGCGTCTTGCCGTCGTTCTTCTCCGGATAGACATTGGAATACACGGCTTCCTCTCTGGGTAGCCCGCCCCATCCCAACGCCGTTCCCATCAGATGGTGGATGGGATTGAGCTTGTCTTTCTCACCGAAGAACGTCGAGGTGTCGGAGATCGTTGCGGACAGCACGTTGATTCCTGCACGCAAGGTTTCGACGCCTTCCTTGTCCCAGACCGGCATGTCGTCAAGCGACCCGATGTCGTCCTGCTCGACCACGACAGCGTCTTGCAGTGCCTGAGCGGTCGCCATGTCGGCTGGGTCGTCGGGATCAGCGAAGGTCCGAATGCCAATCAGGATGTAGCGAGTCCCCATCTCCTCCATTGTGAAGGTTCTCGTTGTCGGCCCGTAGACCGCAGGTGGGATGGAGTGATCCTGGTTGATCAGCATCAAGGACATGTACCGATCTCCCGGGTCCGGCATCGTGATCGTCAGCGGCGACGCGCCGAGGTCGAACGTGCCGAACATGTAGATCGTGTCGCGGTTTCCGCGAACGGTCACCTGGTTGTCGACGTCGTAGTGCGTCCGCTGAACGGCGAACTTGCCGAAGGCGTCCATCGCCTCGGCGTAGCCCCTCATCTGAAAGTCGCTCTCGGCACGGGTGTAGTTGTCGGCGGTCACTTTTGCCGTTGTTGTCATGTGATTCTCCTGTGTGTTGTCCGGTCGGGTGGACCGGTCAGTCCTGCAGCTCGACCTCGCCTGGCTGCCAGGTCTTGTCGAACCAGGGCTCCAGCGGCCCATACAGGCGCAGGCCAGCGAACCAGCCTTTTCCGGGCACGGTCTGAATCCAGTTCGCCTCGTTGCCCTCGGGTGCTTTCGGGCCGAAGTAGAGATCCACCGAGCCATCCTGGTTGATATCCAGCTGATGAAGCTTGTTGTTCTTGGCGGGGAGCGGCTGACCTGTTTGAAGCTGCGAGCGGGTTTGCGGGTCATACAACACGATCGACCAGAAGTCGTTGGCCGGAACGTTGGCGGGGATGTTCATTTTGTAGTTCTTGCCGCCATCGAGATAGTCGCTGTTCTTATCGACGGCGATCAGCCCGTACTGCGAACCTGCTCCCACCATCTTGACGACCATCGCCGGGGTGTTGAGCGTTCCCATGTAGTAGCAGAGGGTTCGCGCGTCGAGGTAGCGGCCCCCATAGCCCTCGTCCTTCAGCCACTCGTGGCTGCCCCCGACGAAGGCGGCAAACCAACCACTGTTTTCGTAGAGATATGCGTCCTCCATGTTCGGGCGGAAGAAAATCGCCCGGGCAGTGGCGTTCCCGACGGCCACGGCGTTGGTGAGCAGTTCCTTGGCACGCGCATCCGGCTCGAACGGCTGGCCCTTCTGGATCCCGATGGAAGCGATCAGGCCGCGCAGCTCCGGATCGATCAGCGAAAGCGGCTCGCGGTCGATGATGCGGTGGAGCTCCTCGTAGAACCCGTAGTCGTTGCGGTGGACCGTGTTGAACGAAACTCCCGAACCGTTGATGAACTTCATCTCGGGCGGGTTCGTCTTGTCCTTGAGGGGGTAGATCTTCAGGCCGTCCCTCCACATGGCACTGGCTGCATCCGGCTTGCCGTCCACGAGGAATCCACGCAGGACCAGCCAGTTCACGTAACTGGTCGACTTGGCCACGATGTATGTCTCACCGTCCACCTCGGCGAACTCGCCACCGACGGGTGGATCCAGCTCGCCTTCGTAGTCAGGCGGCAGGATGAGGTACTTTCCGCCCTCGCCCCTGTCGAGGCCGGGGGCACCCATGTCGACCACGAAGCGCATCCATGCGTCATCCAGCGTTCCCGGGCCGGCTCCGGCAGGCATCTCGACCACCGTCGGCCCATCCCGATCCAGCTCGAGGCAAAGCGTCGCGTAAACCGTATCCGTGTTTCCGGTGAGGAAAAGCGGGGCTGAGTCCATCAAATCGTCAAAGACAATCACGTCGCTGGCGCGCGTCGCGTCAACTTCGACACCACCCAGGCGAATCGCCTCGATGGAGGTGGCGGGAATGCCGCTCAGGAAGGCCTCGACCCCGCGCATGAAGATCAAGTTCTCGTAGAGCTTCTCCACGGTGGACTCATCCGGCATACCGTCGAAGAAATTCAGGGTGCCGATGGGCGTTTCGACTGTATCCGGGGTCATGATCTCGGGCGGAATGTGGGTGTTGTAGCCCGGGGTGGGATTCGATTCTTTCGCCATCTGTTGGTCCT
>JAHEJN010000007.1:0-70898 GCA_024638845.1 Acidimicrobiales bacterium
GCTCGTCCCGACCGAAATAGGCGAGGGACTCGCGGCGGGCGGACTCGATGGCGGCCTCCACCTCACCGTCGGACCGGACGACCTTCATGCCTCGGCCGCCGCCGCCGTAGGCCGCTTTGATTGCAACCGGGTAGCCGAACTGGGCACCGAAGGCGTGCACCTGGGCCGGGTCGGTGATGAGATCGGTGGTGCCGGGCACACCGGCCACGCCGACCCGCTCGGCCGCCTCACGGGCGGAGATCTTGTCGCCCATCACCTCGATCGCCTCGGGGCGGGGGCCGATGAAGGCCACGCCCCGCTCGGTGACGGCTCGTGCGAAGTCGGCGTTCTCGGAGAAGAACCCGTAGCCGGGGTGGACGCCGTCGGCTCCGGACGCGTCGATGGCGTCGAGGATTGCCTCGGTGTTCAGGTAGCTCTCGGCGGTGGTTCGGCCGCCCAGCGCGTGGGCCTCGTCGGCCAGACGCACGTGCAGCGCGTCTCGGTCGAGGTCGGAGTAGACCGCCACCGAACCGATGCCGAGGTCGCGACAGGCGCGGATGACACGAACGGCGATTTCGCCACGATTGGCGACCAGGATCTTGTCGAGCACGCCATATGGTGGCAGATGAGAGGAACCGCATGAGCATTTCGTCGTCGAGGCCCCCAGTCGAACGTGTCGTCGACGGCCTGGCCGACACGGCGTTTCGTGCCGTCACGTGGGTGCACGAGACGGGGTCGACCAATGCCGATCTCCTCGAGGCGGCACGCAACGGGGCGGCGCACGGGACCGTTGCCGTGGCCGATCACCAGACCGAAGGACGCGGCCGCCGCGGTCGTACGTGGATCGACGATCCGCAGGCGGCGCTGTTGGTGTCGGTGCTGCTGCGTCCCGATGGCGCAATCGAGCCGAGCTGGCTCGTCTCGGCTGCGTCGATCGCGCTGGCCGAGACCGTGCGGAGCCTCGGGGTCGACGCGTCGGTCAAGTGGCCCAACGACATCGTGGTCCCGAGCGACGGCACCGACGAGAAGCTCGCCGGGGTGCTCGCCGAGTCGATCGTCAGCCGGGGCCGGTTCGAAGCAGTGGTCGTCGGCGTCGGATGCAACGTCACGCCCGCCGCCGCACGCGGTGTCGAACAGGCGACCGCCATCGAGATCGTCGCCCCGCAGGCCGTGCCGGTCGACCGAGTCGAGCTGTTGGTCTCGTTCCTGCACGGCTTCGACCGCCTGCTGCGTCAGGCCGCCGGGCCGAGCGCCGCCGATGTCGGACTCGCGGAGCGATACCGGGCCCTGTCGGCGACCATCGGTCGACGGGTTCGCGTGGAGATGCATGATCGCGTCGTGGTGGGTCTGGCCGAGGATGTCGACGGCGACGGGCGGCTCGTGGTGCGTGACACCGACCGACGACATGTCATAACCGCCGGCGACGTGGTGCACCTGCGACCGCTCGGTTCCGCCCCGATTGAGTAGCCTCGCTCCTTCGATGGCCTCCGTACGACCCCGTCCCCGCCGCACGTGGCCCGAGCGCCTGCTGGTGGCCCTCGGCGTTTTCACGTCGGCCGCGATGGCCGTCGGCGTCTATGCCCTCAACCTCGCCCAGGACAAGGCTTCGGAGGTGCAGCGCATCGCCATCGGCAGCGAGGTGCTGGCCGACCCGGTGACGACGGCCGAGCCGCGCAACATCCTCGTCGTCGGCATCGACAGCGCCGCCGGCCTCGATCCAAACGACCCACGCGCGGTCGAGCGGCCCGACAGCATCCTCACCGACACCATGATGGTCGTGCGGATCGACCCCGCCAGCCGTTCGGCCTCGATCTTGTCGATTCCCCGCGACCTCGTGGTCACGATCGCCGGAACCGAGCAGAAGGCCAATGCGGCCGTGTCGATGGGCGGCGGTCCTGATGCCGGTGGGGTTCCGCTGCTCATCGAGGCCATCGACGAGAACTTCGGCATCCCCATCAACAACTACGTGCAGGTCGACTTCTCCGCCTTCCTCGACATCGTCGACGCCATCGACGGTGTGCCGTTCCACTTCCCGAATCCCGTGCGTGACCTCAAGGTCGGCCTGCAGCTCAACAACCCGGGATGCAACGTGGTCGGCCCCGATGATGCGCTCGCCTACGTGCGATCGCGCCGCCTCGAGGAGCTCGTCGACGGCGTGTGGGTGAGCGACGGGATCGCTCCCGATCTCCAGCGCATCCAACGCCAACAGGCGTTCGTGGTCGCCATGGTGGAACGGGCGATCGCCAAGGGCGCCCGCAACCCGATCACGCTCAACAACCTGATCGATGCCGCGATCGACGATGTCGTGCTCGACAGTCGGCTGTCACCCGCCGATCTCCTGGAGCTCGGGGACCAGTTCCGCGAGTTTCGCACCGAGAACCTCCAGACCTTCACGTTCAACGGCCTCTTCGACGTCGACCTCCGCGGTGCTGCCGCTCTGGGATTGACCGACACGCCAGAGAACCGCGCTGTCCTGGTGCTCTTCGGCGCCGTCCCGTCGGTAGCCACCGACTCCGACGGTGTGGCCGAGCCCTCGACCGACACCAGCACCGGGAACGATGCCGGTCCCACCGAGGCTCGAGGGAACGACGCCGGTCCCGAGCTCGATGCCGTCGTCGACACTGCCCCTGCGTTCACCGACACGAGCGCCGATCCCGACCCGACTGCCGAACCGACACCGCCGGAACCTCGATGCAGTTGAGCGACGTGGAGTTCCGGACCCCACCGTGGGGTCAGCTGGTTCGAGCTTCGGCCGCGTCGCGGTTGGTCAGGTACCAGGCAACCGTGGCGGCCAATCCCTCGCGAAACGACGTCGTCGCCTCGAAGCCGAACAGCTGCCTGGCCCGCGACGGATCGACGCAGCGACGCGGCTGGCCGTCGGGCTTGGTGTCGTCCCAGCGGATCTCGCCCGTGAACTCGCAAGCCTCGGCGATCATGGCGACGAGGTCGCGGATCGGGAGCTCCTCGTTGGCTCCGAGGTTCACCGGTTCGGGCCCGTCGTAGAATCGGGTGGCGGCAACGATGCCGGCGGCGGCGTCGTCGACGTAGAGGAACTCGCGGCTGGCCGACCCGGTGCCCCAGACCTCGATGTGGTCGGCTCCGGATTCGACGGCATCGACACACTTCTTCACCAGAGCCGGGATCACATGCGACACGGCCGGGTTGAACTTGTCGCCCGGCCCGTACAGGTTGGTGGGCATGAGGTAGATGCCGTGTTGGCCGTACTGATCGCGGTTGGCCTGCAGCTGCACGAGCTGAGCGAGCTTGGCGATGCCATACGGGGCATTCGTCTCTTCGGGGTAGCCCTCCCAGAGCGACGATTCGGCGAAGGGCACCGGCGTGAACTTCGGGTACGAGCAGATGGTCCCGACGACCGTGGTCTTGGTCGTCCCGAGCCGGCGGGTGCTCTCGATCACATTGGTGCCCATCAGGAGGTTGTCGAGATACAGATCGGCTGGGCGTTCGCGGTTGGCGCCGATACCGCCCACACGTGCGGCGAGGTGGATGACCACATCGGCCTCGGTGTCGGCCAGGAACTGGTGCGTCGCGTCGGCCAGGCGGAGGTCGACATCGTGGCTCGACGGCGTGACGACCGAGGCCGGTCGATGTGGTTCGAGTGCGGCCACGACCGCTCGCCCCAGGAAGCCTCGGCCGCCCGTGACGACGACGGTGGCACCCTCGAGCTCGACCTCGTGGTCGCAAGCCTCGGGGTTCGGAGAGGAGGAGTTGGACACACGTCGAGGCTAGAGCCCGGAGGCCCGACTCGCCCATCCCCGGTCGTTGTCCGGTGCGTCACCTGCCAGACTCACCACCGTGACTCGTGTGGCCGCCGTGGTCGAACAGTGCTGGCATGCCGTCCCCGGCGGGACTGCGATCTCCACCAACGCGCAGCTGGCCGCGGTTCTCGCCCTCGACGACGCACCCGACCTGGTCGGTGTGGCGGCCCGCCACCGTCACCCGCCCCCGAGTGACCTGGTTCCTCCCGTGCCGGTGCGCCACGCACCGCTTCCCCGACGAGCCCTCTACGCAGGGTGGTTGTGGGCCCGGCGGCCGTCGGTCGAGTCGATCACCGGGCCGGTCGACGTGGTGCACGCCACCTCCGCCGCGGTGCCGCCGACCGCGGCGCCGCTCGTGGTCACGGTGCACGATCTCGCGTTCCTCCATTTCCCCGATCACGCCAGTCGCAACGGTCAGCGCTTTTTCGAACGGTCGTGGCAGATCACCAAACGCGAGGCCGACCTCGTGTTGTGCCCGTCGCGGGCCACGGCCGACGACTGCATCTCCCACGGTCTCTCGGCTGACCGAGCCCGCGTGGTCCCGTGGGGAGTACAGCCCGTGGAACCATCGACGGAACAGATCGCCGCGCTGCGTCGTCGGCACGGCTTGGGCGACGAGTTCGTGCTGTTCGTCGGAACGGTCGAACCGCGCAAGAACCTTCGGCGCCTGGTGGGCGCGCTCCAGCGTCTCGGCCCGACCGCACCCCTGTTGGTGGTGGCCGGACCGGCCGGATGGGACGACGACATCACCGCGATCACCGCTCCGCTCGGCGAGCGGGTGCGAACCATCGGCTACGTACCGGCGGCCGATCTGCCTGCGCTCCACGCCGCCGCCACCGTCTTCGCCTGGCCTTCGCTGCTCGAGGGATTCGGTCTGCCGGTGCTCGACGCCATGGCCCAGGGCGTCCCTGTCGTCACCTCGGCCGGAACCGCCACCGAAGAGGTCGTGGGTGCCGGCGGCGTCTGCGTCGATCCTCGATCCGTCGAAGCCATCGCCGACGCCATCGGCGATCTGATCGCGTCGCCGCAGCTACGCGGCCACCTCGGAGCTGCCGGTCGGGCGCGCGCGGCCGGATACACGTGGCAGCGAACGGCCGAGCTCACGGCGGCCGCGTACAGGGAGCTTGCCGAGTGAGAGTTCTGGCCATCTGTCCCCATTTCCGCCCCGACACGGCGCCGACGGGCAGGGTGATGTCGCGCCTCACCGACGAGCTCCTGGCCCTCGGTGTCGACGTCGACATCGTCACCACCCTGCCGTGGTACCGAGAACATCGGGTCGAGGACGAGTGGCGAGGTGCGCTCGTTCGGCGTGAGGTGCACGGTGCGCTCGGGATCACCCGTTTCCATCCGTTTCCGGCCAGGAAACAGAACCTGGCGGCCCGTGCGCTCGGCTTCGCCGCCTTCACCGCCGAGGCCGCGGCCTGGGCGGTGGTAAGGGGCGGTCGGCCCGACGTGGTGTTCGCCATGTCGCCTCCGCTCACCCTCGGTGTTGCGGGCTGGATGGCAGCCCGCCGATGGGGAGCGCCGCTGGTCTTCAACATCCAGGACATCTTTCCCGACGCCGCCGTGGCCTCGGGCGCCATCACGGACCCACGTGTCGTCCGTGCCCTGAGCGCGCTCGAATTGGCGACCTATCGCCGCTCCGATGCCGTGACGGTCCTGTCGGAGGACCTCGCGGTGAACGTACGGGCCAAGCTCGACCCAAAGGAGGGGATCGGCCGCCGTGGTCGACCCGCCCGTCCCGATCGACCATTGGTGGAGGTCATACCGAACTTCGCCGATGTCACCGCGATCACGCCGGGGCGCCGCGACACGGCCTATCGCCGAGAGCACGATCTGGGCGATCGCACCGTGGTGATGTACGCCGGCAACGTCGGATGGTCCCAGCCCCTCGGCCTCGTGATCGACGCCGCCCGCCGACATCGTCACGACGACACCGTCGTCTTCGTCATCAACGGCAACGGCGGGGCCCGCGCCGAGCTCGAGCACGAAGCCGCCGGACTCCCCAACCTGCGTTTCGTCGACTTCCAACCGCAAGCGCGCCTGGCCGAGGTGTTGGCCAGCGCCGATCTCCATCTGGTGTTGCTCCGGTCCGGTCTGGCGTCGGCCAGCGTGCCGTCGAAGCTCTACTCGATCCTGGCTGCGGGCCGACCGGTTCTCGCGTCGGTCGATCCGCGCACCGAGGTCGAGCGCGTATTGGACGACAGCGGTGGTGGGGTGGCGGTCGACTCGGCCCACCCGATGGCCTTCCACGACGCCCTCGACACCTTGTTGGCCGACCGTGGCGCCCTCCAGGTCATGGGCGACCTGGGGCGAGATTTCGTCGAGCACTGGGCCAGTCCCCGGGTGGTGGCGGAGCGGTATCTGGCGTTGTTCTCGCGGGTTCGAAGCGGCTCGCGCTGACCGCAGCCCTGCGCGCGAAAACCGGTCCGATGCCAGTACCGTGTGGGCCATATGGGAAGAGCTTCATCAGCGAAGAAGGTTGCTCGCGCGGCCAGTGTCGGTGCGTCACGCCGTCCGGGAGACCGCCGTGCGTTCGGATTTCCGGCCGCCGTCGGCCTCACGCTCGTGCTGGGCCTGGTCCTGGTCGTTTTCGCCGCCTCCACTCGCGACAGCGCACCGACACCCACCTTGCAGGACCACTGGCACGACGCCTACGCCATCTACGACTGCGAGACGTCGTCGTTCCTCGAGCCGCTCCCTGCCCTACGCGACTCGCAGGGCAACAGCTATGACCCCGACGGCATCCACAGCCACGAGGACGGGCTCATCCACATCCATCCGTTCACTTCGGAGGCCACGGGCAAGGGTGCCGAGATGCAAGTGTTCTTCGAGACGGTCGGCATCGAGATGACCGACGACACCCTCACCCTCGCCGACGGTCGCACCTTCACCGAGGACGGCACGACCTGCGACGACCAGCCGGTCACGCTCCAGGTTCTGCGCTGGACCAGTGCCGTCGACGCCGATACGACCGAACCCGAGGTGATCACCGAGGACTTCGCCTCGATCCAGTTCCTCAACGAAGGCGAGGCATTCACGATCGCCCTGGCTCCGCTCGGCGCCGACATCCCGCCGCCCGACACCATTCCGCGCCTGATCACGGTGAACCCGGACCTGTTGAATCCGACCCTGCAGGACGACCCCGACGCTCCGGTGGTCGACGGCGACACCGGCGGCACCGACACTCCGGTCGACGAGAACGCAGGCTGAGCGTTCCCCGCTCGGGCCGATCCGCTCAGCGGAACAGATCGTCGGAGGGACGCCGCACGATGTCGGCGGCCACGCTGCCTTCGGTGAGCCACGTCGGGTCGACGCCCCGAATGACGGCAACCGGGATCCCCGACGACTTCCCGCACACCAGGTCGGCCGCGGCCGCGAGCTCGTCGACGATGGCGATCTCGGTCACCTGAAGCTCGCGGCCGAGGGCGTCGGTCGAGCCTCGCAGGTCGAGAATGGGACCGATACCGGCCGAGCCGATGGCCACATCGGTCACCCCGCGGCGCCACGGACGACCGAAGGTGTCCGACACGATCACCGCCACCTCGATGCCGACCTTGCCGCGTATGCCGTCGCGGATGCGCCGGGCCGAGCGATCGCTGTCGTCGGGCAGGAGAGCCGCTTGCCCGGGCGCCACGTTCGACAGATCGATGCCTGCATTGGCACAGATGAAGCCGTGCTTGGTCTCGCTGATGACGAGCTCGCCGCGCCGCCGCAGGACACGCACCGACTCGCGCTCGACGATCGGCTTGTGGCTCAGAGGATCCGACGGGTCGATGTCGACCATCGCGTTCTCGGCCTTCGACACGATCTTCTGGGTCACCACGACCACGTCGTGGGCGACCAGATCGACGTGGGCACAGATGAGGCCAGCCACGTCGGCGCCGACCCCGATCTCGGGCAGCCCTTCGACGCCGAAGATCTCGAGGCGGCTCATGCGAAGGCCGCCATCACGTTGCGGGCCACGGCCGCAGCCCGGAGATCGTCGACCATCATGGTGTCGGTGACGACGGGCTCGATGCCGGCGTCGTGTACGGCATCGGCATGGTGCGCATCGACGGTGTCGATCACCAGTCGGGCGGCCAGGGCTGCGTAGAGCCGAGCAATGCCCGCCGCGCTCGACTCGTGACCGAGCTCCCGCAGCATGCGGTCGGCAGGTCCCTTCAGAGCGGCATCGCCGACAATCGGTGAGACGGCGACATTGCGGTGGCGCCGGGCCTCGACCGCCTCGCGAACGCCAGGCACCGCGAGAACCGGATCGATCGACACGATCGGGTTCGACGGGGCCACGATCAGGTGGTCGGCACCGGTGATGGCATCGAGCACGCCCGGTGCGGGCCGACACGACGTCGCGCCGTCGAAGCGGACCGACGTCACCGCGACATCGTGACGGCGGCGCACGAAGTACTCCTGGAACCCGATCTCGCCTTCGTCGGCCACGGTGACCCGCGTCTCGAGCCGATCGTCGGTCACCGGCACGATCTGCACTCCGACGCCCCACGCAGCGGCGATCTCGGCGGTGACCGTCGACAGCGGCGCGCCGTCGCGGAGGCGGGTCGTGCGGTACAAGTGAGTCCCGAGATCACGGTCGCCGAGGTTGAACCAGGCGGGCCCGCCGTACCGGCGCAGCACCGTCATCGCCTGCCACGTCTCCTCCCGGAGCCCCCAACCGGTTTCGGGGTTGATCTCGCCGGCGAGTGTGTAGGTGACGGTGTCGAGGTCGGCGCTGACGTGGAGGCCGTGCAGCACGGTGTCGTCGCCGACGTTGACGATGGCGACGATGGAGCTCGGATCGACGATCTGCTGGAGGCCTCGGAGCAGCTTGGCGGCCCCTACCCCTCCGGCCAGAACACAGATCACGACATCGCCGTGCCGGCCGGGGTCATGCCAGCGCTCGGAGCTTGCCCTCGAGGAGCTCGATGTCGGCATCGACCATCATCTCGACCAGTTCGGTGAACGAGGTGCGCTTGACCCATCCGAGCTCGGTCTCGGCCTTGGTGCAGTCGCCGACGAGGAGGTCGACCTCGGCCGGGCGGAAGAACTTCTCGTCGATCACGACGTAGTCGTTGTAGTCGAGACCGACATGGCCGAACGCGATCTCGCAGAACTCGCGCACCGAGTGACTCTCGCCGGTGCACACCACGAAGTCGTCGGGTTCGTCGAGCTGCAGCATGCGCCACATGGCGTCGACGTAGTCGCCTGCGAAGCCCCAGTCGCGGTGGGCGTCGAGGTTGCCGAGGCGCAGTTCGGTTGCTCGGCCGAGGGCGATCTGGGCCACGGTGTGGGTGATCTTGCGGGTGACGAACTCGAGGCCCCGGCGAGGGCTCTCGTGGTTGAACAGGATCCCCGACGAGGCGTGGAGCCCATAGGACTCGCGGTAGTTCACCGTGATCCAGTGTCCGTACACCTTGGCCACGCCGTAGGGGCTCCGCGGGTGAAACGGTGTCGTCTCGGTCTGGGGAACCTCGTGGACCTTGCCGAACATCTCGCTGCTCGACGCCTGGTAGAAGCGGATCTCGGGGTTGACGATGCGAATGGCATCGAGCACACGGGTGACTCCGAGCGCCGTTGTCTCTCCGGTCAACACCGGTTGACCGAACGAGGTCTGGACGAAGGATTGCGCCGCGAGGTTGTAGACCTCTTCGGGCTGATGTCCACGAAGGGCCTCGATCATGGACACCTGGTCGAGGAGGTCGCCGTTGACGAACTCGATCTGGTCCTGGATGTGGGCCAGTCGCTCGAAGTTGACGGTGCTCGAGCGCCGAACCATGCCGATGACGTGGTAGCCCTTCTCGAGCAGCATTTCGGCCAGGTACGAGCCGTCTTGTCCGGTGACACCGGTGATGAGTGCTGTGGGCATCAGTGTTCTCCGTAGGCAGGGGTGTCGGATACTGGTTCGCGGCCGCGTCGCTCGTCGACCACGGCGTTCAGGGTGTCGGTGAGGCTGAAGCTCGGCGTCCAGTCGGTGGCCTGGCGAAGCTTCGTGTTGTCACCGACCCGGCGGGGGACATCGACGGGACGGAGCAGGAGCGGGTCGACGACGGGAGTGATGTGGGCACCGCAGGCGGCGATGACCATGTCGAGAACGTCACCGATGGAGATCTCGGTGCCCGAGCAGACGTTGTACGCCTCGCCCGCAGCCCCATGGTGGCCCAACAGTCGGTAGGCGCGAACCACATCGCGCACATCGGTGAAGTCACGCGTCGAGCTGACGTCGCCGACGGCGACGGTCGACGCGGCTTCGGCCGTCGCGGCGAGCACACGGTCGACGAGAGCGGGAATCACGAAGCCGGTGCGCTGGCCGGGCCCGGCGTGGTTGAACGCCCGGGCTCGCACGACGGGCAGGCCGTGTCCGAGCCAGGCCTGGATGGCCACCATCTCGGCGGCAGCCTTGCTCGCTGCATAGGGGCTCTCGGGTCGCAACGGCGCGGTCTCGGCGATGGGTTGGTGATCGGGCCCGACCGAGCCGTACACGTCGGCGCTGGTGACGGTCAGCACTCGTGCCACACCGGCGCCTGCCGCCGCCCGGAGCACGGTCTGGGTGCCGATCACGTTGGCGAACATCGCCGCCTCGGGCCGAGACCACGACTCGCCGACATCGCTGAAACCGGCGAGGTGATAGATCACGTCGGGTTCGGACCCTTCGACCAGTGAGGAGAAGGAATCGAAGTCGGTGATGTCGACATCGTCGACGGTGCGGTCGGTGCCGATAACGACGTCGCCCTCGGCCCGCAGGTGGGCGCAGAGGTGCCGGCCGACGAATCCTCCGGCGCCGGTGACCAGAGCGCGTGTCATCGCCGGAAACGATCGGGGGTCATGGGTGGCGAGTGTACGGCTCCGGTGCGCCCGGTCGCGGTCCGCGACTCAGGCTGTAGCTGCGGAGCGGTAGAGCTCATCCAGTCGTCGAGCGGTGTCGGCCCAGTCGAAGCGTCGGATGTTCTCGGTCCCCGCACGGATCAGCTCCTCCCGGCGGATCGGCTCGAGGGCGTTGAGCATGGCCTTCGCGAGGGCCGAGGCATCACCCACTCCGGCGATCTCGGCCGCCTCGCCTACGACCTCGGGGAGGGCGCCGGCGTCGGTGGTCACCACGGGGACGCCGACCTGCATCGCCTCGAGGGGTGGCAGTCCGAAGCCCTCGTAGGCAGACGGATAGGCCAGCACGGCCGCGTGGCTGAGCAGGTTGCGGCGCGTCGTTTCGTCGACGTAGCCGAGGCTGACGATCCGATCGCGGGCCTGGGCTGAGGCCAGGACTTCGTGGTACTCGTCGTTGCCCCAGCCAACGCCTCCGGCCACGACCAGGCGTAGGTCGGGCTCGTCGGCGGCGAGCAGGTCGAAGGCCCGAACGAGGGTCGGATAGTCCTTGCGGGGCTCGACCGTACCGAGCGCCAGAACGTAGGTCCCCGCGATGGCCGCCGCTCCGTCGGCCTCGGTGGTCCCGCCGAGTGCCGGGTCGAGTCCGTGAGGAATCGCCACCACCCGGTGGTGGTCGACGTCGAAGGCGTCGCGGATCTCGGTGGCGATGGCCTCGGCGCCGGTGTGGACGAAGGCGCCGCGATCGATCGCTCGTTGAATGAGCCGCGGGAACCGCAACACTGTCTCGGTGCACCACTCGGGGTGATGCAGGAAGGTGAGATCGTGGACGCTCACGACCGCTGATGCCCGTCGGGTGGGCGGGGCCACGTAGTTCATTCCGTGTACGACGTCGGCGGGCCCGGCCAACAGCTCGGCCCACGGAACACCCACTCGCGCCCACAGGCGGTGCGCAAGGCGGGCCGGGAAGGGCCGGGCGTGTGCCGCGGCCCCGGGCGGGCAAGCGTCGGACAGACGACCGCGGCCGCGCCAGGTGACCGAGTAGCACGCAATGTCGAGGTCGGTGTGGGCGATGAGCGCTTCGATTGTCGATCGGGTGACGCGACCGATGCCGGTCGGTGGTTCGAGCAAGGGGGTGGCGTCGACGGCGACTCGCACCGGACCAGTGTGCCAGGCTCGCCCGGCGCCGATGGAAAACAACCGATGCCGGCCTCGGAGAGGCCGGCATCGTCAACCGGGGGCACAAAGGGGGGAGTGTGCCCCCGGTGAGATCAGGCGTCGAGGCCGAGCGTGGTGCGGGCCTGGGCCGTTGAGTCCTTGGCGACCTCGCGCACGGTGTTCAGCATGAACTGAGCGGGTGTCGGGAGCTTCGACTCGACTGCGTCGAGCACGGTGTCGACGCGATCCTCGACCGACAGGACCTGCTCGTCGATGGCATGCACGGCCGGAACGTCACCGAGACGACCGAACTGGGTGCGTGCGTCGTCGAGTCGGTTGCGGCCGGCGTCGACCGCTGAATGGGCCCACTCCGACGGGGCGAGCTCGACGTCGATCTTGCCGAGCCGGGTCTGAAGGTCGCGACGAGCGACCTGAGCCCGCTGAACGGTGAGCACACCACTGCCGACCGCGATGTACACGGTGTCCTTGGCGACGGCGGTGAGATCGTCGGCCGTGACGGGGAACTCGATGTTCCGGGGCAGCTTGGGAAGGGCAATTGTTGCCATTGGGGGATCTCCTCCTCGGGTTGTTGCTTGCAATATTACCACTGGTGTTTAACAGTTGCAAGCACTTCGCGGGAACGAGCGAGGGGTACCGCGCAGGTCGCGGAGCGACCACTACCCTGCGCCAGCAGTGCACATCCCTGCCTCGCCTCCCGCCGAGTCGGGCGACCGTGGCCCCGCGGGGCGGCCGCAGGCGCCCGGCGTGACTGCCGTGGTCGTCACCCACCGACCGGGCGAATGGTTCGAGGAGTGCCTGGTGTCGCTCCGTGGCCAGGACTACACGCGATTGCGGGTTCTGGTGCTCGATACGACCGATGCATCGGCCACCATCGACGAGCGCGTGCGCGCCGTGCTGCTCGATGCCGAGGTGCGCGCCGTCGACGGCCGTGCCGGCTTCGGATCGTCGATCAACTCCTTGAAGGGCGAGTCGGCCACGCCGTTCCTGCTCTTCTGCCACGACGATGTCGCGTTGGCCCCCGATGCGGTGCGACGGCTGGTCGAGGAGGCCATCCGCTCGAACGCCGGAATCGTGGGTCCGAAGTTCGTCGATTGGGACAATCCCTCGATCGTGCGTCAGGTCGGACTCGGTGCCGACAAGACCGGTGCGCCCGTGGACTCGGTCGAGCCCGACGAGCTCGACCAAGAACAGCACGACGCAGTTCGCGATGTCTTCATGACGTCGTCGGCGTGCATGCTCATCCGGTCCGATCTCTTCGATGCCCTCGACGGCTTCGACGAGGCCATCTCGTTCCGCGGAGAAGACCTCGATCTGTGCTGGCGGGCCCATGTGGCCGGCGCCCGCGTCCTCGTCGCACCCGCTGCCGTTGTGCGCCATCGGGCCGATCTCGAGCGTCGTCGACCTGGCGACGACCCACTCCGGCTGCGCCGGCGCCATCAGGTTCGGGCCATGCTGGCCGACTACAGCCGCATCCACCTCGTTCGCGTCGTGCCCCAAGCCGTCGTGGTGACCGCCATCGAGTTCGTCTTCGCCCTGATGACGGCACGGGTGCAACGGGCTCGTTCGGTGCTCGCGGCGTGGTCGTGGAATCTGCGTCGACTGCCGTCCCTGCTCCGCCGGCGGAAGTCCCTCGCCAAGGTGCGGGCGGTGAGCGACGGCGAGGTGCGACGAATCCAGGCCTCGGGGTTCGCCCCCATCGCCACCTATTTCCGCTCTCGTCGGGACAGTGGCCAGAGTGGCACCCGCGGCCGGCAGATGATCGAGGCCGCCCGGTCGGGCTCGGCTCGGGCGGCTGCGATCACGTGGGCGTTGGTCGTTCTGCTCTATCTGTTCGGTGTCCGCCACCTGATCACCCGCGGCATCCCGATCTACGGCGAGATGACCTCGTTCGGTGGTGGCGCACGCGATGCGCTCGACGAGTGGTGGAGCGGTTGGCGCGACGAGGGCCTGGGTCGGGAGGCACCCTCGGCGATCGGCACGCTCTTCGTCTCGGTCGGCGGGTTCGTCTTTCTCGGCCGAATGGCGCTGCTCAGGACCATCGTGGTGCTCGGTTTGCCGTTGCTGGGTGGGCGGGGCATGTGGAAGGCACTCGGCCCCTTCGGCTCGAATCGGGCTCGTATTGTCGGCCTGGTTGCCTACATGGCGAACCCGCTGGCCTACAACGCCATCGCCAACGGTTCCCTCTCGGCCCTCGTTCTCTTCGCCGGCGCACCATGGCTCCTGGTGGCCATCGGCCGGGCGGCCCAGCAGTCCCCCTACGGCCTGTTCGACGGAGGCAGGGGCCCCGGCGTCCCCGTCCCGTCGGTGTTGCGTGAGACCCTGACCCTCGGCCTGCTGCTCGGTGCGCTCATCGCCTTTGCACCCTCTGCGCTCCTCGTCGTGGCGCTCATGGTCGCCGCCGTGTTCGTCGGCTCGCTGCTGTCGGGGCACGTGCTCGGCACCGGCCGCCTGCTTGCGGTCGTCTTCGCCGGCTCGATCGTGGCCGTGGCGCTCCAGCTGCCGTTTGCGCTCGATGCGCTCGACCGGGAGTGGGCCCTGCTCGGCGGCATCCGATCCGACGGCGCAACCGGCGATCACCTCACCGACCTCGCCCGCTTCGAAACCGGACCGGTCGGCGGTGACCTGCTCGGATGGGCCCTCGTTGCCGCGGCCCTGCTGCCCTTGGTGCTGGCCAGAGGCGCACGTTTCGCGTGGGCCGTCCGCGGCTGGGTCATGTATCTCGGCTCGATCGCCGTCGCTCTGGTGGCGGCGCAAGGGGTGCTGCCGGTCGGGTTGCCGCGCCCGGAGGTGCTGTTGGCACCCGGTGCTGCGGGTCTGGCGCTGGCCACCGCGTTGGGCATGGCGGCCTTCGAGACCGACCTCCGCCAGTACCGCTTCGGCTGGCGTCAGCTCGTGCCGATCACAGCGTTCGTCGCGCTGGTGGTGGCCACACTTCCGGTGCTCGTCG
Organism: Acidimicrobiales bacterium; assembly: GCA_024638845.1. GTDB lineage: Bacteria > Actinomycetota > Acidimicrobiia > Acidimicrobiales > JAHEJN01 > JAHEJN01. The sequence goes on from JAHEJN010000007.1 coordinate 14,692, forward strand.
CGAGCTTCGGCGGACGCTTCGAGGCGCCGCGGCGCGACTTCGCCCACGTGCTCGCAAATGCGTCAGCCGACGACGGGCCCGGCGTGTCGAGGGTTCTCTGGCTCGGTGATCCCGACGTCGTTCCCACCGCCGGATGGGAGTACGAGGATGGCGTGGCCTACGCGCTCTCGGATTCGTTCGAGACCACGGTCCTCGATCGATGGCCCGGGTCGTCGACCGACGACACGCGGCTCGTCGCCGAGGCACTCGACCTCGGGTTCAGCAAGGCAACCAGTCGTCTCGGCTCGTTGCTCGGGCCGATGGGCATCCGGTACATCGTGGTACCCGAGAGACTGGCGCCGGCTCCTCATGGCTCGTTGCTCCGCCCCGCGCCATCGGGGCTCACCGCGATGCTCGGCGACCAGCTCGACCTCCAGCGCGTCGAGCTCAACCCCGGCGTGGTCGTCTACCGCAATGCGGCCTGGGTTCCGGTGCGATCGAGTCTCCCCGTGGGTACCACCACCGCCGGGACGACCTCCTTCCAGGATGCCGTGATCGTCGCGTTCGACGATGTCGTGCCCATCTTCGGTCAGGGGAGAACCTCGTCGACTGCGGTCGTGCCCGACGGCCGAGAGGTGTACGTGGCCGCCGGCGGCGACGGCTGGGAGGTGTCGGTCGACGGCCGTCGGGCGCTCGAGACGCAGGCCTTCGGGTGGGCGCGGGCGTTCTCGATCGACGCGCCATCGGGGGAGGTGACGGCGGAGCTCGGCTATGCAGCGCCGTTCACGGTCCGCCTCCAGGTGCTCGCGCAGTTGCTCGGATGGCTGGTCGTGATTGCCGTCGCCGCCCGCCTCGTTTCGATCGACCGGGAAGGCGCCTGAGGTGCGGATTCCCCGCTGGCCTGCGCTCGTGCTCCTGTTCGCGGCCGCGGTCGGGCTCGTGCTGTTCGACCGCCGCGACCCTACGCCGGAACGATCCGAGCTGACCGTGGAGTCGACGCCCCCGCTGCCGGTTGCGGCCGGCTCCGGCGCCCGGGCATCGACCTGGTACTGCGCCGGCGGTACCGGTGTCGAAGGGGGAGCCGCCGACCACACCGTCGTCGTCGTGAACCCCTCCGCCGAGATCGTCTCGGGAACGATCGAGGTCTTCGGCACCGAGATCCTCGACGACGCCAGTCCGATCTACCTCGAGCCGATCGAGGAACCGATCGAGATCGCACCGCAGAGCTCGATCTCGATTCGGCTGGGCGACATCTCCGCCGCCGCCCACGTCGCCGCCCTCGTCGAGGTCGCGTCGGGTTCGGTGGTCGTCGAGCACGCTGTCGCGGGACCCACCGGCACCGACCAGGCGCCCTGTGCGTCGAGTGCGTCCGACGGCTGGTACTTCCCAGCCGGATCCACCAGTCGTGACGCCCGCCAGGTGATCTCGGTCTTCAACCCGTTCCCCGACGACGCCGTCGTCGACGTCACCTTTGCTACCGACGACGGCAATCGGGCACCGCAACGCTTCGACGGTGTGCCCGTGCCGGCTGGGACGCTGGTCCCGCTCGACGTGACCGAGGTCGTCGCTCGTTGGGACCAGCTCTCCCTCGCCGTCGAGACCAGGGTGGGTCGCGTGGTCGCCGATCGCCTGGTGACCTACGACGGCACGACCGGCCTGACGGGTCTGACCCTGGCCAGTGGCGTACCTCGTGCCGCGCCCGTGTGGGTCTTCGCCGCCGGCATCGCCGCACAGGGGGTCAGTCAGAGCTACGCCATCTACAACCCGAGTCCCGACCAACCCGCCGAGGTCGACCTCGAGATCCGTCTCGACTCTCCCGAGACCAACGGCGCCGTCGAACCCTTCGAGCTCACGATTCCGCCGCGGCGCCGAATCGTCGTGGCGGTCAACCGCGACGAGGTCCACCCCGTGTCGGGCACCGTCACCGTCGACACCGACACCCGAGTTCCACCCGACATCGGCCATTCGGTCACGGTGCGGTCGTTCAACGGCGTGCCGGTGGCGGTCGAGCAGCTGACCACGTCGATCGACGGAACCGGTGACGTGGCGCTCGGCGTGGCCTCGGTCCTCGGTGCGCCGGCGACGGCGACGTCGATGGTCCTCGCTCTCGGTCCGGCTCCCCGACGTCACTCGCTGGCGCTGGTGAATCCATCGTTCTCGACCATTGCCAGGGTGAACGTCTCGTTGGTGGTCGACGGCGAGATCACGCCGCTCGACGGCTTCGACGACATCGAGATCGGCCCGCAGCGCCGCCTGGAGATACCCGATCTGGCCGCGGTGGCCGACGCCGAGCCCACCCTCGTGCTGATCGAGGCGTCATCGGGAGTCGTCGCCCAGCTGGTCGAGGGTCAGCCCGGGGCGCTCGGTCTCCGGTCGTCGATCGGGATACCGGTCGGCGGCGAGGTGGAGATTCCCGAGCTGTTCGGCTGACGTCGGCCAGATTACGCTCGGCCCATGACCACGGCTTCGATCAACGGCGTCCCCATTCACTACGAGGACTCGGGGGGTGAGGGCCCGACCATCCTGTTCAGCCACGGATTCCTCATGGACCACACGATGTTCGATGCCCAGGTTGCGGCCCTGTCCGACCGCTACCGCTGCATCCGCTGGGACGAGCGAGGTTTCGGGGCCACCCCGGCGCCCGAGCCGTTCACGTACTGGGACAGCGCCGACGACGCCGTGGGGGTGCTCGACGCGTGCGGCGTGGAGCGCGCCGTGTTCGTCGGGATGAGCCAGGGCGGCTTCCTGTCGCTGCGGGCTGCGCTGGCGCACCCCGATCGCGTCGCCGCGCTCGTGCTCATCGACTCCGCCGCCGACACCGACGACGACGAGACGATCCAGGGCTATCGCGACATGCTCGGCGCGTTCACCGGTGACGACGACGCCATGTTCGCCGGTGTGTGCGAGATCGTCGCCGGGCTCATCATCGGCGAACCCGAGCTGTCGGCCGTTTGGATCGGCGAATGGACGGCTCGCCGCGGTATGCCCGACATCGTGCACGCGGCCGACGCCCTCCTGTCTCGCGACGACGTGGAGGACCGCATGAGCGAGATCACCTGCCCGGTGTTGATCATCCACGGCACTGCCGACCAGGCCATCGCTCCCGAGCGTCCGCAGAAGGTCGCCGACGCCGTGGTCGACTGCCGGGAGGTGGTTCACGTCGACGGTGCTGCGCACGCGCCGAACATGACCCACCCCGATGCGGTGAACGCGGCCCTCGAGCGCTTTCTCAGCTCGCTGTGACCAGCGGGTCGATCGCGTCGGCGATCTCTCCCCGAGCGGTCGGACCGAGGAACCAGCGGCGCACGACCCCGTTCGCGTCGGCCAGCACGGTGACCGGCACCGCGTCGATGCGATAACGCTCGTGAAGATCGAGGTGGGCCGCCACCTCGATCTGTTGCACGCTGAGACGGTCGCCGGCCAGGGCCGACGCCTGCTTCCACACCCCGGCGCAGGACGCGCACGTGGCCGAGGTGAACACCAGTAGGGCAAAGGGGGCGTCGGGCCGGGCGAAGTCGCGGCGATCGACCTGCATCGGCACGTGCCCGGAGCCTCCCGTGGGGGCGTCGGGCCGCCGGCGCTGGATGAGCGCGGCCACGGCCACGGCCAGCGCACCGATGATCAGCGCGAGCAGCAGGCGTTCCACGGCAGCAGGGCCCGCGGGCCGCGATCAGCTCTGCACGTCGGCATCGTCAGTGCTGCTCGGTACCTCGACCGGTTCGGGAAGGACCCCTGGCTCGGCGTGGGAGATGCCGATCAGCCGGTTGACCTCATCACCGGAGATGGTCTCGTGCTCGAGCAACGCTCTCGCGATCAGGTCGAGGGCCTTGCGGTTCTCGGTGAGCAGACCGGCACAGCGAGCCTCCTGCTCCTGCAGGATTCGCTTGGTCTCCTCGTCGAGGAGTGCCGCAGTGTCGTCGGAGAACTTCTTCGACTGCATCAGGTCGTCGCCGAGGAACACCGGACCCGGATCGGTGAGCGACATGGGGCCTATCCGGTCGGACATGCCCCACTCGCTGACCATGCGCCTCGCCAGATCGGTGGCCTGGCGCAGGTCGTCGGCTGCGCCCGAGGTCACATCGTCGAACACGAGCGCCTCGGCGTTGCGGCCACCGAGCATCATGACGATTCGGGCTTCGGCCTCCCGCTTCTCCATCTTGTAGCGATCGGTCTTCGGCAGGGTCATCGTGACGCCGAGCGCCATGCTCGTGGGAATGATGGTGACCTTGTGGACGGGGTCGTTCTCGGGGAGCACCGCCGCACAGATGGCGTGACCAGCCTCGTGATAGGCGGTCTTCTCGAGGTCCTCCTCGGTCTGGACCATGGAATCGCGTTCGACGCCGAGGATCACACGGTCGCGAGCCTGCTCGAAGTGGATCGGACGGATCACGTCGTCGCCCTGGCGTACCGCGAACAGCGCGGCCTCGTTCACGAGGTTGGCCAGGTCGGCACCGCTCATGCCCGGCGTTCCGCGGGCCACGACGTTGAGGTCGACCTCGGGTGAGATCTTCTTGCTCTTGATGTGCACCTTGAGGATCGCCTTGCGGTCCTCGAGCTCGGGGAGGGGAACGATCACCTGACGATCGAAGCGGCCCGGACGCAACAGCGCGGGATCGAGGATGTCGGGCCGGTTGGTGGCCGCGATCATCACGATGCCCTCGGTGGCCTCGAAGCCGTCCATCTCCGAGAGCATCTGGTTGAGCGTCTGCTCACGTTCGTCGTGTCCGCCACCGAGGCCGGCACCCCGCTTGCGGCCGATCGAGTCGATCTCGTCGATGAAGATGATGGCTCGTCCCATCTTGCGGGCAGTCTGGAACAGGTCGCGCACCCGGCTGGCGCCGACCCCGACGAACATCTCCATGAAGTCGGAGCCCGTCACCGACAGGAACGGCACGCCCGCCTCGCCGGCGACGGCGCGGGCGATGAGCGTCTTTCCGGTACCGGGAGGGCCGACCAGCAGCACCCCCTTGGGGATGCGGGCGCCGATCTCCGCGAAGCGCTCGGGCTTCTTCAAGAAGTCGACCACCTCGGTGATCTCCTGCTTGACCGGCGCATAGCCGGCGACATCGTCGAAGGTCGTGCCGGGACGTTCGGAGCTGTAGGTCTTGGCCTTCGACCGCCCGATCGACATGACGCTGCCCATCTGGCCCTGGGCTCGCCGCTGCATGAAGATGAAGAACCCGATGAAGAGCAGTGGGAACAGCAGGAACGGCAGCCAGGTGCTCAGGAATCCCGGCGTCGGCGTCTTGAACTTGACGCCGCCCTCGGGGATGTTCTCGGACCACGACGCGCGGTCGACGGGGCTGGGTTCGAGCGGACCGTTGGTCGTGAAGTCCACCTCGACGTCGTCGACGATGCGTACACCCTCGATCTTGCCGGTGTTGTTGTTGACCTCGATCGACTGCACCGTGCCGGCGGCAACGGCCTCGGTGAACTCGTCGTAGGAGATCTCGTCGCCGTTGTCGCTGGGAAGGATCGACGAGGCGAACAGCGCCACGATGAGCGCGCCGGCGAGGGCCCAGACGCCCCACCGGCGCCACGCGCTGTCGACCGGCGCGCTGGGGCGCGATCCTCCGGGCCGGCGCTCTGGGGGTGGCGGCGGGGGCGGCGGAGGTGGGGGGGGAGAACTGGCCATGACAACCATCGTATGGGGGACGGGGACGCTGGGCACTGCACCGAGATGCTGGGTGTTGCAACCCTCGGGGGCTGGGATTGTTCCGTTACCCTGCCGCCGTGCCCCTTTCGCCGGTCGACCGGCCGTTCCATCCGCGGAGCGGTGCCGTGATCTCGGCCGGCCTCATGGCGTCGATCGTGCTCCCGGCCCTCGTCGGTGCAGTGTTCCTCTCCAACACCGACTACGACACGACCAGCCCGACGGGCAGCGGGGCCTACATCGGACGCGTCGGGGCCCAGACACAGGTCATCGACGTGACCCCGACGGCGCTGGGGCTGCCGCTGTGGGCGGTGACCCTCCTGCAATTGCCGCTCTGGATCGCGCTGCTCGCCGCGGTGTGGATTGCCGCCGGCCGGCGGGTCGACGGAATGGTCGATCGTCTGGGATTCACCGCGCGCCGCGGCGATGTCCCTTCCGGTTTGTTCCTCGGCGTCGTCGCCCAGTTGGTGTTCGTGCCGCTGCTCTACACGGTCATCTTCTGGTTCGTCGGCGAGCAAGACGTTTCCAGCAGTGCCCGTTCGCTCACCGATCGGGCCGATTCGATCGTCGGCGTGGCGCTTCTGTTCGTCGGTGTCGGCCTCGTGGCGCCGGTGGTCGAAGAGCTCTTCTTCCGAGGTCTGGCCCAGGCCACCTTCGAGCGATCCGTCGGGCGTCGCGCCGGTCTGTTGGCCGGCGCGATGCTCTTCGCCGTGGTCCACTTCCAGGCACTCCAGTTCCCGGCACTGCTGCTGTTCGGTCTGATCGCCGGAGGCCTCTTCCAGCGCCAGGGCCGACTCGGCGGGGCGATCTGGACTCATGTGGGATTCAACCTGACCACCCTGGTGGTCTTGTTGTTCGTCGTATGAAGCGTCCGACTGGGTGAATTCGCCCGACCGGGGCCGGCCTGCTCAAGTCGGCAGTTGCCTCGCCGACGGGTCACCCCACGAAGAGCCAGGCGACACTCCGGAGTTTCCGATGACCACCTGCCCGCGATGCGATGGCGAGCTGATCGAAATCGACATCTCGCACAACTCGCTGACCTTCACGATGCAATCCTGTGCGCGCTGCGACACGCGGACCTGGGCCGTCGACGGCTCGCCCAGCCAGCTGCCGGCGGTGCTGCGCAGCCTGGCCGATGACGGCATTCCGGTGGAGGCGACCGCCATCTGAGGTCCAGCCTGACACCATGGTGACGTGGGCGTGAGGCTTCGGCGGTTGATCATCGACTACTGGCAGGTCATCGTGGCCATCGGCGCGTGCTGGTTCGTGATCGAACACCTGCACCCCGAGCTCATCCTTCGTGACTCCACCCCGACCGGCGGCGACACCGGCCTGCACATCTGGTCACCCGATGCGCTGCGGGCCTTGCTCGCCGAAGCTCGGATCTCAGGCTGGAGCGGCGACTGGTTCGCCGGGTTCCCGGTGTTTCGCTTCTACATGATCGTCCCGACGCTGTTCGTGGTGGCGCTCGATCTCGTCGCGCCGCAGAATGTCGCCTTCAAGCTCGTTGCGGCGGCCGGGCCTGCGCTCCTGCCGCTCGCCGCGTGGTTCCTCGCGCGTGAGGCGCGCCTTCGTGATCCGGCGCCGGCCCTCTTCGCCGTGGCGACGCTTCCGTTCCTGTTCGACCGATTCCACGTGATCTGGGGCGGGAACATCGCCGCCTCGCTGGCGGGCGAAGTGGGGTACTCGTTGTCGTTGACGGCGGGCGTGATGGCCCTCGGGTTCGTGGCGCGGGGGCTCCACGACGGTCGGTTCAGGGCCGGAGCCGGAGCCTTCGGCGCGATCGCCGTGCTGTGCCATCCCATTGCGTCCCTGTTCATGGTGGTCGGCTGGACGGCCCTGGTCGCGACGTCGCCGCGGCCGCTGTGGGCCCTTCGCTGGTCGCTTCTGCCCGCCGCGCTCGGCGTGGCCGCCACCGCGTTCTGGGTCGGTCCCTTCGTGTGGGACCGTTCGCTCAGCGTCGATCTCGGGTGGGAGCCGCTGCCCGAAGTGTGGGCCACCCTCACTCGGCTCGATGCCGGTTCGAATTCGCTTCGGTGGCAGCTCGGTGCTGCGTTCATGGGTGTCGTGGCGGCTGCGGTTCGGCGCCACCGGGCCGAGCTGGCGCTGATCGCGACGGCAGCCGCATTTGCCGTAGCGGTGGCGGTGATTCCCGAGGGTCGGCTCTGGAACGCCCGGCTCGTGCCCCTCTGGTATCTGGGGCTGCACCTCGTCGCCGCTCTGGGGGTCGTCGCCCTGCTCCGCTCGTTGGTGCTCGCCGAGTCGATGCTGCGCCCTCCCGGGAACGATCGGTGGTCGCAGCTCGACCCTCGCTCGCTTCCGGTGGTTCTCGGCGTAGTGGGTGGCGGCGTCGTGCTGTTCGCCGGTTCGGAGGGGATGGTCATCGGTGGTGCGGTGGTGGCACTGTCGGCCGGTGAGCTGCGGTCGGTGATCGCCGGTCGGCCGAGCCCGCACTCGCTGGTGCCCGCGACGGTAGTTGTGGTGGCCGTCGTCCTGGTTGCGCTGGCGCTCCCGTTGCGGTCGTTGCCCGGAGGCTCGGTCGACGCCGGCGGCACCTACCACTGGGGCCCGCTGCACACCGCGGAGCAGAGCTTCGTCCCACTGTGGGCTGCATGGAACAACGAGGGATACGAAGCCAAGGTCGGCGACGAGCGGGGCGGAGGATGGAGCGAGTACGAGGCGATCGTCGCGACCATGGCCGCCATCGGCGACGAACGCGGGTGCGGCCGGGCCATGTGGGAGGCCGGCATCGAGCTCGAGCGGTACGGATCCCCCGGGGCGATGGGACTGCTGCCGTACTGGACCGACAGCTGCATCACGTCGATGGAAGGGCTGTTCTTCGAGTCCTCGGCGACGTCGCCGTTCCACTTCGTCAACCAGGTCGAGCTCTCCGAGCACCCGTCACCGGCCTTGCGCGGTATCGACTATCCGGGGTTCGACCCGACCGCCGGTTTCGACCATCTCGGCGTCTGGGGTGTGCGGTACTACCTGGCGTTCTCACCCGCGGCCGTCTCGGCGGCCCAGGCCGATCCGGCCCTCGCCGAGGTCGGGGCGAGCGGCCCCTGGCGGGTGTACGAGGTGGCTGACGTGGCCCTCGTCGAGGGGGCGGCATACGAACCGGTGGTGGTCACCGGGATCGATGGCGGCAACGGCTGGCGGGATGTGGCCCTGCTCGGCTATCTGGGCCAGGTCGACGCGCGGGTCCCGCTCGCCGCCGACGGGCCCGAGGAGTGGACGCGTGTCCCCGCCGATGCGCTCACCGTCGGCGTCGGCGCGGTCGCCCTGCCACCGATCGAGGTCTCCGACCTCTCCTTCGAAGACCATCGGATCGCCTTCTCCGTCGACCGGATCGGTGCGCCCGTCGTCGTGCGTTCATCCTGGTTCCCCAACTGGAACGCGAACGGCGCCGCTGGCCCCTACCGAATCGCCCCCAACCTCATGGTCGTGGTTCCCACCGCGACCGAGGTCGAGCTCCGATACGAGGAGCGACTGGTCGACCGGACCTTCCAGGGCATCTCGCTGATCGGTGTCGTCGGCCTCGCCGTCCTGGGTCGGGCCGAACGCCCTCGACCGCGCTGCCTGGACGCCGGGTAGCCTCGGCTCATGCTTGACACGGCAGCCATCTTCAAGGCCTATGACATTCGCGGCACGGTCCCCGATCAGCTCGATTCGGAGCTGTGTGGTCGAATCGGAGCCGCCTTCGGGGCGTTCTTCCGGCAGGCCGAGCCCGCCACCCGCGAGGTGATCCTGGGACGCGACATGCGCGAGTCCGGAGTCGAGCTCTCGGCGGCGTTTTCGGAGGGAGTGCGGTCACAGGGGCTCGACGTCGTGAACCTCGGCCTGGTCTCGACCGACATGTTGTTCTTCGCGTCGGGTCACCTCGGCCTCCCCGGTGTGATCTTCACGGCCTCGCACAACCCCGCTGGGTACAACGGCATCAAGTCGTGCCTGTCCGGTGCGGTGCCGATCGGAGTCGAGAGCGGTCTGGTCGACGTGGAGAACTGGGTGCACGACCCACCGATGCCTGCGGCTTCGGTGGGCACCGAGCGGCAGCTCGACCTGCTGGCGGAGTTCGTCGAGCACGTGCACTCGTTCATCGACATCGCCGCGCTCCGTCCGCTCAAGGTCGTCGCCGACACGGCCAACGGCATGGGCGGTCACGTCGTGCCGCCGGCGTTCGCCGATCTCGTCATCGATCTGGAGGTCATGTTCGGAGAGCTCGACGGCACGTTTCCCAACCATCCGGCCGATCCGATCCAGCCCGAGAACCAGGCCGACCTGCGCGCTCGCGTGCTCGAGGTGGGCGCCGACGTCGGGCTCGCCTTCGACGGTGACGCCGACCGCGTCTTTCTCGTCGACGACAAGGCGGAGCCCGTGCCCGGCTCGACGATGACCGCAATGGTGGCCGATCGTGTCCTGGCGTCGGAACCCGGTGCGACGATCCTGCACAACCTCATCTGCAGCCGCTCGGTGGCCGAAGTCGTTGCCGAGGCCGGTGGCACGGCGGTGCGCACCCGCGTCGGGCACTCGTACATCAAGCAGATCATGGCCGAGACCGGCGCGGCCTTCGGGGGCGAGCACTCCGGGCACTACTACTTCCGAGACAACTACCGGGCCGACAGTGGGCTCATCGCCGCGCTGGTGGTGCTGGAGCTGCTCTCGAACCACACTGAGCCCCTCAGCGAGCTGCGCAAGCCGTACGAGCGGTACTGGGCGTCGGGTGAGATCAACACACGGGTCGACGACACGGCCGCGGTGATCGCTCGTGTCGAGCAGCACTACCGCGATCTCGAGCTCGATCATCTCGACGGCCTCACCGTCAGTGCGGCCGACTGGTGGTTCAATCTGCGCCCGTCGAACACCGAGCCGCTGCTGCGCCTCAACCTCGAAGCCGCCGACGAGACGTCGGGGCGGGCCCGGCTCGACGAGGTCCAATCGCTCATAGAAGGCACCCCGACGTGACCCTCGACCCCCGCTTGCTCGAGATCCTCGCCTGTCCCGACGACAAGGGTCCGTTGTTGTACATCGAGTCCGAGACGGTGCTCTACAACCCGCGTCTTCAACGGCGGTACGCCGTCGACGGTGACATCCCCGTGATGCTCGTCGACGAGGCCGACGCGGTCGACGACGACGAGCACGCCCGGCTCATGGCTGTCGTCGCCGAGCGGGGCATCCAGCCCACCTTCGTGGTCGGCTGAGGGGCCGTGGATCTCCTCGACTGCCCGATCAAGACCTACGACTGGGGCTCGCCCACGGCCCTGGCCAGTCTTCAGGGGCGGCGCCCGACCGGCGAGCCCGAAGCCGAGCTGTGGATCGGCGCGCACCCCTCCGCACCCGCGCATCTGGTACGCGGCGGTCGACGAACAGGCCTCGACGAGGTGATCGCGGCCGATCCGGTCGCCGAGCTCGGCGCCGAGGCTGCCGAGCGCTGGAAGGGTCGACTGCCGTTCCTGCTCAAAGTGCTCGCCGCCGCCCGGCCGCTGTCGCTCCAGACCCATCCGACATCCGAGCAGGCTGCGTCCGGATTCGCCGCCGAGGAAGCAGCCGGCGTGCCCGTCGACGCGCCGCAGCGGCTGTTTCGCGACAGGAATCACAAGCCGGAGCTGATCTGTGCTCTCACGCCGTTCACGGCGCTGTGTGGCTTCCGTGCGGTCGAAACCAGCATCGACCTGCTCGATGCCATCGGCGATGCCGACCTCGGTGCCGAACTGATCTCGATCCTCGCCGCGGAGCCCGGGCCCGACGGACTGCGCCGCGCCATGGTCACCGCACTGCGGACGTCCACCCGACGGGCCCGGCCCGCGGTCGCGGCGGTGGCTGCCAATGCCGCGCACGGCGTGCCCGGCTTCGAAGCCGAGTGCCGATGGCTGACGACGCTGGCCGACCGTCACCCCGGCGATCCGGCCGTCTTCGTGGCCGCGATGCTCGAGCTCGTCGTGCTCCAACCAGGTGAGGGGCTGTTCCTCACGGCGGGCACGCTCCACAGCTACCTCGATGGCGTCGGCGTCGAGCTCATGGCCAACTCCGACAACGTCCTTCGCGGTGGACTCACGTCGAAACCCGTCGACGTCGATGCGTTGGCCCGGATCGTGACGACCGAGCCGGCGACTCCACCCGTCCAGACCGCCGACGACGGGACGTTCACCTACCGATCGCCGGTTCCCGAGTTCGCGCTCACCCGGTACGCCCTCCTCGGCGAGGCCGCGAGACTGCCGCCGGGCGTTGCCGCGGGTGTCGCGGTCGACGGCAGCTTCTCGCTGGAGATCGACGGAGCACCGCACACCATCGGCCCGGGCACCGCGGTGTGGATCCCGGCCTCCGACGGGTCACGCGCCCTCTCGGGTACGGGAACGTTCTTCCTCGCCACCGAGGGCACCGTTGCTCGCTGAGCGGCCCGTGCCGAGGCATGGGTCCCTTCGCGGTATGACTCTGGGACACTGGGCGCCATGAGCGGCGAACGAATCGACTCCCTCGGCATGTTCGACGCCATGCTGCGAACACCCGAACAGATGGTGGCCGCGGTCGAGGCGGCCCAGGATCTGCCCGGTCTGCCGGCCGCGGCCGACATCGACAACGTGCTGGTGCTCGGCGTGGGCGACTCGGGGACCGCTGGCGACCTGCTCACCGTGACCGCCGGACCTTTCATGCCCGTACCCGTCGTGGTCGTGCGCAGCTTCGTACCGCCGTCGTACGTCAACGAGCGCACACTGGTGTTCGCCATCTCGTTCTCGGGGAACACAACCGAGACGCTCGAAGCCGCCAACTCCGCCGCCGAGCTCGGTGGCAACGTCGTGGCGGTGACCACCGGTGGCGTCCTCGCCGATCGAGCGGCCATCTGGGGTACCGGGGTGGTCGCGATAGATCCGGCCATTCCCGGGCCACGGGCGGCGTTTCCGTCGCTGGCGGTGGCCCCGCTGATCGTCCTCGAAGACGTCGGATTGTTCCGAGGGGCGACGCAATGGGTGATCTATGCAACCGAGCAGCTGCGCCGACGCCGCAACGAGCTCGCCGGTCCCGACAGCGTGGCCCGCCGTCTCGCCGAACAGATCGACCACACGGCGCCTCTGGTGCAGGGGGGCGGCGGTATCGGCAAGGTCGCCGCCGATCGCTGGAAGACGCAGATGAACGCCAGCGCCAAGATGCCCGCCTTCAGCTCGGCGTTGCCCGACGCCGGCCACTACGAGGTCGAAGGCTGGGCGCGCGACAGCCGCCGGGCCCGCGACGCGCTGTCGATCGTGCAGCTGCGGCACGGTCACGAGCACCCCCTGGTCGAGCGGGCCTTCGAGGTCGTCACCGAGATGGTGCGCGACCGCGTGGCCACGGTCGTCTCCTGCCAGGCCGAAGGCGAGGGGCCGGTGGCCCAGATGTTCGATCTCATGATGTTGGGCGACGCCGTCTCGCTCGAACTGGCTGCCCTCGAGGGTGTCGACCCGGGGCCCGCTCCGGCTGTCGACGAGCTCGAACGGCGACTGGCGGAGTAAGGCATCGGAATCCCAATCGCCACGTCTCAACCTTTCGGAGGCAGTGCCGATGGAAGAACCCATGTCGCAGACCGTTCTCGATGAGCTCAGCCTCATACCGCCGCGCCGGCTCGGCATACTGCTCCAGCAGCGGCGCCGAGCGTTCGATCTGACCATCGACGACATGGCTCGCCGGTCAGGCGGGCGGCTTCTCGTGAGTGATCTCGATGCCATCGAACATGGCCTTCGCCCCATCGACGACGAGATGGCCGCCGCGGTGGCCCGGCTCTATCGGGTCGAGGCCGGCACCATCGCCCCGCAACGCTCCCGGCTCGTGATCGACGTGAACGAAGGGGTCCTTCACGTCGGTGACACGACCGGCGAGTTGCCGGCGCAGGCCACGCCCCAGCTGGTCCTCGGCCGCTACCTGGCCCTCGTGCAACTCCTCAGGGCATGGACGCCGGGCCGACCGCTTCCGCTCCGTACCGACGATCTCGCCGTGTTGGGCGACTCGCTGGGATTGGCCCCGGAGACCGTCGAACGCCAGCTCCTCGACCTCCTCGAGCGTGGCCACTCCGTCGAAGGACTCGCCAGGCTCCGCCGTCGGCTGGTGATCCCCGCCGCCGGTCTGTTGGTCGGCACCACTATGGCGGGTGCTCTCGTGCTCGTCCGGGTCAACTCATCCGAGTCCGGCTCCGACGCCCCGCGCCCGGCGTCTCCGGCTGCGCCCGTGCCGCTCGAGGATCCGGCGACCTCTTCGGGGGCGCCCGCGGCTGCGCCGTCCGAGTTTCCGACCACCATCGGTGATACCGACCCGATCGAGGCCGAGCCGTCGACGACCGAGCCGGACCTCGACGTCGCCGACGATCCGATCGTCGCCGAGATCGGTGAACCGCTCACCATCGAGGGCCAACCGGCGGTCGGGACCGACGCGATCCTCGCCGCGCCGCAGGTGGCAACGCCCACCGCTGGGGTGTCCGACGTGGTTTCCAGCCCCGCCGCCAAGCTCGTCGGCGATCAGGCGGAGGCGGCCATCGCCTACCCGTGGCGCAACTATCTCCCCGGCTGGACCGTTGCCTACCTCGACGCCGATGTCGTCTCGGGCAACACGAACATCCCCACCCAGACGATCACCATCGGGGTGCCGCCGGGCGCCACTCCGGCCTACGTGAGCGAAGTGCTGGCCCACGAGATCGGTCATGCCATCGACGTGAGCTACCTGAGCGACGCCGACCGGGCCCGCTGGCTCGCGGCTCGCGGCGCGACGGGGATCGACTGGTGGCCCAGCGGTGGCCCCAGCGACTTCGAGGTCGGTGCCGGCGACTTCGCCGAAGCGGTTGCCGCGTGGCTCACCGGTTCGTACAACGACTCTGCGGTTGCCGGTCCCTTCACCGACGAGCAGCTCGACCTGGTCGCCGAGCTGGTTCCCTGACATCGGTCTCCCCAATCCGATCCGACCCGGCTAGCCTCGTGGAGAGGGCTGACCAGATGGACATGGGTCGGATGATCCCAGCCCTCGTCTCGATCGGGCCGCGCTGCGGCATCCGATCGCTCGGTTCCGCGTCTCGGCGCGCTCGTCTGACCCCGACCGTGATCCACGGAGGTTCAATCCCATGTCCGACTTCAAGGTTGCCGATCTTTCCCTCGCCGGGTTCGGTCGCAAGGAGATCCAGCTCGCCGAACACGAGATGCCGGGCCTCATGGCCCTACGGGCAGAGTTCGCCGACGACCAGCCGCTGGCCGGTGCGCGCATCATCGGTTCGCTGCACATGACCATTCAGACCGCCGTTCTCATCGAGACGCTGACCGCGCTCGGGGCCGATGTCCGCTGGGTCAGCTGCAACATCTTCTCCACCCAGGACCACGCCGCGGCCGCCGTTGCGGTGGGTCCGACCGGCACCGTCGAGAAGCCGGCCGGCGTTCCCGTGTTCGCCTGGAAGGGCGAGTCCCTCGACGAGTACTGGTGGGCCACCGAGCAGTTGTTCCACTGGCCCGACGGCCGAGGCCCCAGCCTCATCCTCGACGACGGCGGCGACGCCACGATGATGGTGCACAAGGGCCTCGAGTTCGAGGTCGACGGGGCCATTCCCGACACCGCCGAGGATGACTCCGAGGAGTGGGGGGTCTTCCTCGAGCGGCTGCGCGACATCGCCGGTCGCGACGATCGGTTCTGGCACAAGATCGCCCCCGACATCCGCGGCGTCTCGGAGGAGACCACGACCGGTGTGCACCGTCTGTATCAGCTCGCGGCCGAGAACAAGCTGCTGTTCCCGGCGATCAACGTGAACGACGCCGTCACCAAGAGCAAGTTCGACAACCTCTACGGCTGTCGCCATTCGCTGATCGATGGCATCAACCGCGGCGTCGACCTGATGATCGGTGGCAAGACGGCGGTCATTTGTGGCTACGGCGACGTCGGCAAGGGCTGTGCGCAGTCGTTGCGAGGGCAGGGCGCCCGGGTGATCGTCACCGAGATCGACCCCATCTGTGCGCTCCAGGCGGCCATGGAGGGCTACCAGGTCGCCCGCCTCGAGGACGTGATGGAGACGGCCGACATCTTCATCACCACCACCGGCAACAAGGATGTGATCACCGCCGAGCACATGGGACGTATGAAGCATCAGGCGGTCGTCGGGAACATCGGTCACTTCGACAACGAGATCGACATGGCCGGCCTGTTCAAGATGAGTGACGTGCAGCGCACCAACATCAAGCCACAGGTCGACGAGTTCACCTTTCCCGACGGACACTCGGTGATCGTGCTGAGTGAGGGTCGACTGCTCAACCTGGGCAATGCGACCGGCCATCCCAGCTTCGTCATGTCGTGCAGCTTCTCCAATCAGGTGATGGCCCAGATGGAGCTGCAAGCCAACGCCGAGTCGTACGACACGACGACGGTCGCGGTCCTGCCCAAGACCCTCGACGAGAAGGTGGCCAGGGCCCACCTCGACGCGTTGGGCGTTCGCCTCACCGTGCTCACGCCCGAGCAGGCCGAGTATCTGGGCATGTCGGTCGACGGGCCGTACAAGCCGGTGCACTACAAGTACTGAACGGCGGCTCGGCTCGCGGCGAGGCTGTCACCCTCACTTCCTAGAGTCGGTCAGATGCTGTTCCCGGTGACCTGCCCGTTGTGCCACTCGGTCGGCGCCGCTCCGTGCGCGGCCTGCATCCGGCGGCTTCGACCAGCCGGTCGCCCGCTTCCCCCTCCCGGCGTCGACGAGCTCTGCTGTCTGGTCGACTACGACGCTGTAGGCGCGCAGTTGATTGCCGCCCTGAAGTACCGCAATGCTCGTCGTCTGGTGCCCTGGTTGGCCGCTGCGCTGGCCGCCCTCGTACCTCCCGACATCCGCGTCATGACCTGGGCTCCCACCACCGATAGCCATCGGCGTCGCCGCGGCTTCGACCAGGCGGCCGTGCTGGCGCGAGCCACCGGGCGCCGCTGCGGGCTGCCGGTTCGGCCCCTCCTCTCACGACTCGACCGGCAGTCACAGACCGGCCGGAGCCGGCACGAGCGTCTGAGCGGTCCTCGGTTCGTCGGCCGGTCGACCGACGTCGGAGGGCCCGTCGTGGTGATCGACGACGTGGTCACCACCGGCGCCACGCTTGCCGCGAGCGCCGAGGCGTTGCGGCACGTCGGAGCCGCACGGGTCGTCGGAGTGACCGTGGCCCACACCCGCGCCGGGCGTCGCGACGCTTCGTCGATTTCGCCACGATCCAGAGTACTCACCGCTGGTGAACACGGATAAGGTCAGCCGAAACCCAGACCAGGAGGCCACGTCGTATGGAAGTCACGATCAGCAGCCGTAACACCGAGGTGAGCGAGCAGCTAGAGAGCGTGACACGAGAGAAGATCGGGCGACTCGACCGCCTGCTCGAAGGACTCGAACGGGCCAACGTGCACTTCAGCGAGGAGAGGAATCCGAGGATCTCCGAAAAGGAGGTGTGCGAGGTGAACCTCGAGGGCCGGGGGCACCACGTTCGGTGCAAGGTGCAGGCTCGAGACGGATTCGTCGCCGTCGATCGCGCGGTGGCCAAGCTCGAGAAGCAGCTTCGCAAGGTGAAGACCAAGAGCGTCAACCACAAGCACGGCGGAACCAAGCACGCGCCAACCGTGCCCCTGTACACACCGGAGCAGGCTCGGCGGATACCGCTGGCCGAGCGCGAGCCGGCGGTGGTGAAGGTCAAGGAGTTCGAGATCAACGCCATGAGTGCGCAGGAAGCGATCTTCCACCTCGACCTCGTCGATCACGACTTCTACGTGTTCGTGAACGTCGACACCGGTCGCCCCGCAGTCCTGTACCGCCGGAGCGACGGCGACTTCGGTCTCATCAACGCCGAGGCCTGAGGGCGGTCTTCAGCCCGTCACCACGATCTCGAACCAGGCGCGGAACGGCTCGCCCGGCTGCACCACCAGTGGTCGTGTGTTCAGTGCGTTGGGCGGGCCACTCTGCGGCTCGAGACACACCGCATGCTCGGGGTGGTCATAGACCACCCAGTGGTCACACGACGACCGCAGCTCGATCGTGCCGAGGCCGGGCCAGGTGAGTCGTGGTGGCATGGCCAGTTCGACGAAGCAGTTGTCCCACGGTGGCGCCGAGGGCGACACGAGGTGCCCGGTGGGGATCGCGTGGGAATCGATCTCGACCATCCTTCCGGGCGCCACGACCAGCTCGACCTCGGCGGTGTCGTCGACCTCGACGGTGCGGCGAAACCACGGGTGCCAACCGAGCTGGACCGGCATGGGAACCATCGACTCGACGGTGAGCTCGAAGCGGACTCGATCGAAGCCGAGGTCGAACGTGTGCGTCACCCGGCCACCGAAAGGCCACGGATCGCCGAGCAGCAGTACGACGGTGCGATCGTCGACCTTGCTCCAGGTCGACGTGTAGCCGGTGCCGTGGATGGCGTGGGTCTCGATGTCGATCGGGAAGCGATGCACCGTTCCGCGGAAGTCGAGCTCGCCGCGGTCGAGGCGTCCGGCCCACGGCACCATCGGGTACGCGCCCCAGCTCAACGCCGTCGCGGCATCGGTGATCAACAGCTCGACGCCGTCGAGACGCAGCGACGCCACCCGCCCGCCGTCGGTCGACAACACGACGGCGAAACGCGAGGTGATGTTCAGGTCCCGTACCGGGGGACGTCGGGTCCGACCAGGGCGGCGAAGAGGCCGAGCACCTCACCCGGCTCGGCGTGACGGCCCGTCTCGTGCTTGGAGTAGAGCATCTCACCGTCGACCATCACGTCGAACACGCCCTTGTCGCCGGTCACTACGGTGAGGTCGTCGATCACGTGCTGGTAGTTCGACAACAGATCATTGACCGCGCTCACGGCGCGAGACGAATAATCTCACGGCACGCAGTAGGTGAGTTCGATTCGGTAAGTCATCCGGCCAAGCTACCGTGCGTCGGGCGCGTGAGCGCGCGCTACGAACCCCATCGATCAGAAAGACCTCTCATGGCCCAAATCACCCTCGGCGGCAATCCGGTTCACACGAACGGCGCTCTGCCATCGGTCGGATCCGCCGCCCCCGACTTCATGGTCACCAAGAGCGATCTCAGTGCCGTCACCAAGGATGACCTCGCCGGCCAGCGGGTCGTTCTGAACATCTTTCCCAGCATCGACACGCCGACCTGCGCCACGAGCGTGCGTACGTTCAACCAGCGAGCGTCGGAGGTCGACAACACCGTCGTGTTGTGCGTGTCGGCGGATCTGCCCTTCGCGGCCGGGCGTTTCTGTGGCGCCGAAGGGATCGAGAACGTCGCCACCGGTTCGACGTTCAAGAACCCCGAGACCCTGACCGACTACGGCGTTCTGATCGAGGACGGCAAGCTCCAGGGCCTGGCGGCTCGAGCGGTCGTCGTCATCGACGAGGGTGGCACGGTGATCCACACCGAGCTCGTACCCGAGATCGCCAGCGAACCCGACTACGACGCGGCGTTGAGCGCGCTCAGCTGAGTCTGCGTGGGTGACTCTGAGCGCGCTCGGCTGAGTCTGCGTGGGTGACTCTGAGCGCGCTCAGCTGAGTCCGTCGACCTGGGTGACCCGGACGGCGCCGAAGGTGGCGGCGCCGTCCCCGTCCCAGTCGCCGACGACGATCCCATCGTCGAACAAGCCGAACTCGTAGTCGAACTCGGCCGGGCCGGCGACGAGGGTGTTGGAGACGAAGTTGGTGGTGCCGCGGCGTACCGCGAAGGAGTCGCTTCCGTCGCCGTCGAAGTCGCCGACGTACACCCGGTCGGCGGCCTGTCCGTAGCCGAACGTCACATCGGCGACTCCGGTGGTGTTGGAGTTGCGCACGAAGAACTCGTTGCCGCGGCGTACGGCGAAGGTGTCGCAACCGTCGCTGTCCCAGTCGCCGACGAACACCTCGTCGGCGGCTCGTCCGTAGCCGAGCACGACATCGGCGTTGCCCGACGCGACGGTGTTCTTCAGGTAGAAGACATTGCCGCGTCGCACCGCAAGGGTGTCGTCGCCATCGCAGTCCCAGTCGCCGACGAGCAGCTGATCGGTGGCCTTGCCGTAGGAGATCGAACCCAGCGGCGCGCCGCTCGATGTCAGCAGCTCGAAGATGTTCGCCGAGCGATTCCCGAGATCGGCCGACCCATCGCCGTCGAAGTCGCCGGCGACAACCGCGCTGCCCAACGTCGAGAACGAGACGCTGGCCTGGAGGTCCGCCGAGTGCGAGTTGGCCAGATGCACGGAGGTGACCGCCTGGGGTGGGGGTACCGAACCATCGCAGTTCGTCGAGATCACCCGAGGCGAGATCGCCGGGTCGACGTTTCGGGTCGAGATCCCCCACTCGTAGGGCACCACCACGCCGTCGAAGACGATCTCGACCGGCACGCCGTTGTGACTGATCCCGACATGGAGATGAGCCCCCACCGCGTTCCCGCTGTCGCCGATGAGCCCGATCATCTGACCTTGGCTCACCGCGCCGCTCACCGCAGAGCCCTCTATCAGGTGGAGGTACGTGCTCGTCCACCCTCCACCGTGATCGATGGTGACCCCCCAGCCGGCGCTGGGGCCGTAGCTGACGGTGGCGGTGCCGGCGGCGACGGCAAGCGCAGGTGCGCCGAGCTCGTCACCGCCGGGTCCACCGGCGCTGCCGTAGTTCGGCCACTCGGGACCGTACCCGTGGAAGTCGATGGCGGGCACGTGCCCGGCACGACTGGCCGGGTACATGGTCTTGCCGCACTCCCATGGTGCGAGGAACAAGGGTTGTCCGTCGGCGCCTCCAGCCGTACCGCCGGTTGTGGTCACGAGGATGGAGGTGAGCAGAGCGATCGCGACGGTCAGACGTGCGACCATCGGACGCTTGCGTGTACAGGGCATACGGTTACTCCAGGTCGGCCAGCGCCCGCTGGCGTCATGACGAACGGATCAGGGTACCGACCGCTGGCCGAACGTCGACGTGTCGAATTTAGCCGCTCGTACACTCGACATCCATGAGCCGTCCGCCCCTGCTTCGCATCGACGTGCGAGGACCCGGTCACCACGACCGCGCCGAGGTGGCGGCCTCGCTGATCCCCGGCCTGTGCCGACTCGGCTCGGTGGTCGTCGAGTCGACGCTTCGTCCCCGCCTGGCCGCCGACGTCGAGGCGCTGCTCGATGCGGGGGCCACCGGAGTGGTGCTCGACGGTCCCGCGTCACGAGGGTCGTTTCGCGCCGGTCACGATGCCGCGGAGTCGACCGAGCCCGACATCGTGGTGCGGCTCATCGCGGATTCTGGCCCCTGTCGAGCCGAGATCGTCGAAGGTCACGCCGAGGTTCGAGCCGCAGCCGTGGCCGTGATCGCGGCTGCGACGCCCGATGGGTGAGCCGCCGCCGACCTTCGATGCCCTGGCGGGCGCCGTCGGCGCGGCCGACATCGAGCCACCGATACTGGCTCGGGCGATTCGCCCCGCAGGTCGTGCGGGCCGCAGTCTCGCCGTCGGATTCGAGCTGACCGGTCGGTTGTACGAGCTCGCCGACGACCACGCTCGCGGGGAGGTCCGCCTTCCCCGTGGCGACATCGAACGGTTCGGGAGCGATCTGCTCGAGACATCACCGGGCGGGCGTCCGGAATCGGGGCCGCTTTGTCGCCTCGTGCGGTTCGAGGTCGAGCGGGCCCACGGCCTTCTCGATGCATCGATCACGGTCATCGGGCCGTTGCCGCTCGGTGATCGACTGCGGGTCAGCTGGCTCGTGGGCGACGCCCGCGCCCGGTTGCAGGCCATTGCCCGCCATCCCGATGTGTTCTCGACGCCGCCGAAGCCCTGGGCGATGAGCAAGGCGCTCGGCGCCTTCCGCACCCTCCGGCGGGCCCATCATCGACGCAGCGCCCGGCCCCGGGTCGGGTAGCGTCGCCGGCGTGACCTCGCCGTCGCTCCCGCCGTCGCCATCACCGCCCGTTCTCGAACAGGCTCGCGAGCTCGTCGAACCAGCTCTGCGGGCGGCGGTCGCCAACCTCGATTTCGAGCTCCGACTGCCCGCCGACTACCACTTCGGGTGGGCGAGCGCCGACGGTGCCGCCGCCGAACACGCAAGCGGCAAGGGGGTCCGTTCCGCCCTCGCCCTGCTCGGTGCCCAGGCCGCCGGGGCCGACCAGTCGATCGCCGTACCTGTCGGAGTGGCGGTCGAGCTGGTGCACAACTTCTCCCTGGTGCACGACGACATCATCGACGGAGACGTCGAGCGCCGGCACCGGCCGACGGTCTGGACGCAGTTCTCCACCGGTGACGCCATCATCGTGGGTGATGCGCTGCACACCCTCGCTTTCCAGGTGCTGTTGGAGAACCCCCATCCGGCCAGCGCAGCCGTGGCTCGGCGTCTCGGCCGGGCGACCGCAGCCATGATCCGCGGTCAGTCGAACGACATGGGTTTCGCCAACCGCACCGGGGTGACCATCGACGACTGCATCGCCATGGAGGCCGACAAGACGGGAGCGTTGCTGGCCTTCGGAGTGGCCGGCGGGGCAACCATGGCCGGCGCACCCGCGCCGGTGGTGTCGGGGTTGCACGACTTCGGCGTCGAGCTCGGCATCGCCTTCCAGGCCCACGACGACATCCTCGGCGTGTGGGGTGAGCCGGCGGCGACGGGCAAAGCGGCGGGCAACGATCTTCGCGAGCGGAAGCGCTCGATGCCCGTGGTGTTGGCGCTCTCGGCGGGGGGACGCCATGCCGAGCGGCTGCAGGCGTTGTTCGCTCGCGACGAGATCCACGACGAGGCGGTGGCCGAAGGGATCGCCATCCTCGACGACGCCGGCGCCCGGGCGGCCACCGCTCGGATCGCGAGCGAGCACCTCCAGGCCGCCACCGCCATGCTCGACACCATCGAGATCCGAAGCGATGCCCGCGACGAGCTGATCTCGTTGGCTCGCTTCGTGGTCGACCGCGATCACTGAGCCCAGGGTCCTACGCTCGTGGCGATGCGATCCCGATGCATGGCGGTGCTCGTCGCCCTCTTGGTTCTCGCGGCTTCGTGCTCCTCTTCGGGTCCCGACGAGGCAACTCCCGAGAGTGGTCCGGCGGCCGATGCCGGTCAGGAGGCGGAGTTTCTGGAGGCGCCGGCGGAGTCCGATCCCGATGCCTCGGCAACCGACACCGACCCCGCGCCCGAGCTGTATCCCGACGACGCGATCATCATCGGGGTCATCTCGGACCGGACCGGCTTGATGAAGGATCTCGACGGTCCGGCGCTCGAGGCCGCGCGGGTCCAGGTCGCGCGGGTCAACGAGCGGGGTGGCGTGCTCGGGCGTCCGCTCGTGTTGGCCGAGTTCGACTCGCGGTCCCAGCTCAACGCGTCGTTCCAGGCGGCCAACGAGTTGGTGAGTGACGGCGCCGAGCTGTTCCTCGTCACCTGCGACTATCAGTTCGCCAAACCGGCGATCGAGGTGGCCACCGAGGCCGACAGGCTGGTGTTGTCGCCGTGCGGCGGTACCGCCGAATGGGGGAACCCGGCGGTCGGGGGGCGCAACGTCTTCTCCTTCGCGATGCCATCGGCCGCCGAGGGTGTGCTCATGGCCGACTACGTGGTGGAGCGCTACGGAACCACGGTCACGATGATCATCGACTCGACCGACCCCGACGCGCAGGCACAGTGTGCGGCCTTCGAGGAGACCTTCCGGGCTGCCGGCGGGGGCTTCCGAGGTCGGCTGGAGGTCGACGTCGAATCGGCCCCCGACCTCGAGGAGAACGTCGCCTCACTCGTCCGGACGTCGTTCGAGCTTCCCACGGCAGTGGTGTTGTGCGCCGGCACGACCGTCGGCCAGGACGTGGTGTTGTTCCTGCGTCGTTCCGGCCTCGAGGCACCCATCGTTGCCGGTTCGACCATGGACGGCGACGATTGGATCGTGAACGTCGAGCGCACCGGCGAGATGGTTGTGTTGTCGTATGCCTCGACGTTCGGGGACGATCCCGATCCGGCGGTCGACCAGCTCTTCGAGGAGATCGAGGTCTTCACGGGCGAGCCACCCGATCAGGGGCGGCCGGTCACCGGCGCCGATGCGATCGAGGCGTTCGCGCTGGCCGCCGAGCGGGCCGGCTCGCTCGACCTCGAGTCGCTCATCGCCGAGCTCGAGTCCTTCGACGGCCAGAAGCTGGTTGCCGGCACGGTCACCTTCACGAGCACGGCCCATCTGAGCTCTCGGGCCATGAGGCTCCTTCGCATCGAGGATCGGTTGCCTCGCTTCGTCGAGATGATCGAGATCGGCGCCGACGAGGTCGTTCCCGAACCCGAGCCGACGCCCGAAACCGAGGCCACGCCCGAAACCGAGGCAACGCCCGAAACCGAGGCAACGCCCGAAACCGACGCAACGCCCACAGCCGAGGGTCAGTAGCCCAGGTCGGGGTAGACCGGCCCGAGCAGCTCGTTGCCGGCGAGGTAACGAGCCACGTTGGCTCGGACTCGGCGGGCGAGGAGTCGAATTCCCATCTCCGGGGTGTTCCCGACGTGAGGGGTGAGGAGGCAGTTGCCGATCGTCCACAGCGGATGGCCGTCGGGGAGTGGTTCGGGATCGGTGACGTCGAGGCACGCCCCGCCGATCGACCCCGCCTCGAGTGCTTCGACCAGCTCGTGGGTCACGACGTGCGCGCCCCTTGCCACATTGACCAGCCAGGCGTGGTCGCTCATCGTGGCGAGCTCGGAGCGGCCGATGATGCCGGTGGTCGCAGGCGTGAGGGCCAGTGCGAGCACGACACCGTCGGCGGTCCCGAGGGCGTCGCGCAGGCCATCGGTGGTGACGACGCGAGTGGCGCCATCGAGAGGTATGTCGCGATTGCGCACCACGCTGATGTCGCACTCGAACGGGGCCAGCAGAGGCAGGAGGTGCTCGGTGATGCCACCGCCACCCAGGATCGTCAGACGTGCGCCGCGGAGCTCGGTTCCGATGGGGCGCCCCCAGGACGTGGCCCGACCGAAGGTGACCAGCCCGCGAAAACCGGCCAACAACATGGCGAGGGCCATCTCGGCGACGGGCTCCGCGTAGATGCCCTTGCCGCACGTCCAGGTGCGCCCGTCGCCGACGAGATCGAGGTAGGGCTCGATTCCGGCGTAGGGCAGCTGCACCCAGTCGATCTGGGGGTTCTCGGCCAGTATCGGTGCCAGCTTCTCGGGGGTCTGGGGATCGGCCCAGATCAGGCCGGTCGCCGAGCTCGGCTCGGTCACGGTTGCGCCGGCCGACTCGGCCGCGGCGACGAGATCGTCCCGACGCCACGAGCTGGGTTCGACCGCGATGTTCGTGGGGGTCATGGCGCCCAGGTTCGCGCGGCGAGGAAGCAGGGGCACGTCGACCGCGGCCGGCCCGAGCGGCGCGAGAAGCCGTGCGTATCTGCCTCGACTTTATCAACTTCTGCTAATCTGACGGCATGTCAGGAGAACGGTACGATCCGATCGCCAATCCCTATGCCCCAGGTGCCGGCACGCCGCCGCCGGCACTGGTCGGGCGCGACGCGATCATCGACGAAGCCGAGATCAGCCTCCGGCGCCTCGCATCGGCCCGTTCGAGCCAGCACCTGCTCATCACCGGTCTCCGTGGGGTGGGCAAGACGGTCCTGCTCGGAAAGCTCGCCGCGCTGGGTGAGCATCTGGGGTTTCGGGTGGTGCGGGTCGAGGCAGTCGGCGGCGACGACACCCTCCGCAGTTTTCTGCGCCAGGCGCGGCGCGTGGTGGAGGATCTCGATCGCAGCGGCAAGGCCACCCGGGCCCTGCGCTCGATCGAGTCGGTCACGCTCACGATCGCCGGCACCGGTTTCGGCGTCGACCGTCTCGACGCCACCCCCGATCGGGAGGCGTTGGCCGATGTCGTGATCGACATGGCCGCTGCGGCCGCAGAGGACGACGGGGGAGTGATGATCGCCATCGACGAGGCGCAGATGCTCGATCCACACGATCTCCGGCGCATCCTGGCCGGCGTTCATCGATGCGGCCAGGATGGCCTTCCGCTCTACTGCCTCCTCGCCGGTCTGCCCAACCTGGTGGGCGACGTGGCCAAGGCGGCGACCTACGCCGAACGCATGTTCACGGTGGCCGAACTGGGTCCACTCTCGGCTCTCGACGTGGGTACGGCGGTGAACGGTCCGGCCGAGGAGATCGGTGTGGCGTGGTCGCCCGAGGCGATCGAGGCCATCGTCGACCGATCCGACGGGTTTCCGTTCTTCGTGCAGACCTGGGCCTATCACGTGTGGAATGCGGCGCGCGACGAGCCGGTCTCCTCCGATGACGTCGAGCGGGCGGCGATCGCCACCGATCATGCGCTCGACTCCTCGTTCTTCGCGGCCAGGATCGCCCGGATACCGGCGTCGGAGGTGAGCTACGTACAGGCGATGGCGTCGCTCGGCCCCGGGCCCCATCGATCCGGCGAGGTCGCCGCCGCGGCGGGGCGAACGACCTCGCAGGTCGCAGCCTTCCGCGATCGGCTCATCGCCGAAGGGGTGATCTACGCGCCCCGATACGGCTGGGTCGAGTTCGCGATCCCGCACTTCGACGAGTACGTCCGCCGCCGGTTGCCGTCGCGCTGAGCCGGCGCCGGTGAGGTCGGGTTCGATGCGGGGTTCGGTGGGGATCTAGGATCGGACAACTCCACACGGGTCCTGCCATGATTGCCGAACAAGCCGACTTCGAGAGCGAGGTACGAGAGCTGGTGGCGCGCGTGCTGGCAGGAGTACTCGACGACCCGGCTCCGGCTGCGGCCCCGTCGACGCCGACCGTGCCGGGTTCTGCTGCGAGCGAGCGCATCGCCATCGGGGCCGATCACGGCGGGTTCTCCCTGAAACAGATGCTGGCGGCCGAGCTGGTCGAGGCGGGGTGGCAGGTCGAGGACTGCGGCACCGACAGCACGCAGGCATGCGACTATCCCGACATCGCCCACCGAGTCGCCCGCCAGGTGGCCAAGGGCGACTGCACCTGGGGGATCATGATCGACGGGGCGGGCATCGGCTCGGCGATGGTGGCGAACAAGGTGCCGGGGGTGCGGGCCGCCGCGTGCTACGACCTCTCGACCGCCCGCAACAGCAGGGAGCACAACCGGGCGAACGTGCTCACCCTCGGTGCGGGTCTCACCGGTGCGGCGTTGGCCTGGCAGATCGTGCAAGAGTGGCTCGCCACGCCGTGGGGCGGCGACCGCCACCTCCGGCGGGTGGCCCTCATCAACGAGATCGAAGAGATGTACGCCAGGAGCGAGGCATGACCGACGAACCCCTGGACCGTGAGCTGCTCATCGAGCTCATCACCAAGGAAGTGCTCAGCACGCTCAGCCGTCAGGTCGACCGCTGCGATTCGCCCGAGGGCTTGCGCCAGGTCGTCGTGAACGGCGCCGACCGAGTGGCGTTCCACGGCGATGCGTCCCAGGTGCCGATCGACCTTGCGATGTACATCGATCACACGGCGCTGAAGCCGGCAACCACGGGCGGCGAGGTCGACGTGCTCTGCCAGGAGGCCGAGCAGTACCACTTCGCCACTGTGTGCGTGAATCCGTCGTGGGTGAAGCGCGCCGCCGACAACCTGCGGGGCAGCGACGTCAAGGTCTGCTCGGTCATCGGGTTCCCGTTCGGGGCCACGACCGGCGAGATCAAGGCCATGGAGGCCCGCCGCGCGATTCGTGACGGCGCCCGCGAAGTCGACATGGTCATCAACATCGGCGCGCTGAAATCCGGTGATCAGCAGACGGTCCTCACCGAGATGGAGAAGGTGGTCGACTCGGCGCACGAGGCCGGCGCGATCGTCAAGGTGATCATCGAGACGTCGCTGTTGACCGACGAGGAGAAGGTGGTCGCCTCGGCGCTGGCCAAGAAGGCGAAGGCCGACTTCGTGAAGACCTCCACCGGGTTCAGCGACGGGGGCGCCACCGTGTACGACGTTGCCCTCATGCGCGAGACTGTCGGTCCCGACATGGGCGTGAAGGCGTCGGGTGGCGTGCGAACCGCCGAGGACGTCGAGGACATGATTGCGGCTGGGGCGACCCGAATCGGGGCCTCGGCCGGAGTACAGATCGTGAGTCGAAACGAGGGAGACAGTAGTGGCGACAAGTATTGAGATCCGGTCCTTCGCCTTCCTCGACAGCCTGCAACCGCAGTACGCCGCGTTTCTCGGCACGGTGGCGCAGGGGTTCCTGCCGCTCGCCGGCGACGCCTCGCTGTACGTCGAAGTGGCGCCGGGCATCGAGATCAATCGCCTGACCGACGTCGCCTTGAAGGCCACGGCGGTCAAGCCCGGCATGCAGATCATCGAGCGCTACTACGGTCTGCTCGAGATCCACTCACCCGATCAGGCCGAGACCAGGGCCGCCGGTGCTGCCATTCTCGATGCGGTCGGCCTCGGCGAGTCCGATCGCCTCAAGCCGAAGATCCTGTCGAGCCAGATCATCCGCCGCATCGACGATCATCACGCACAACTCATCAATCGCATGCGCCACGGCCAGATGATCGTGCCCGGCGAGACCCTGTACGTCCTCGAGTGCGAACCGGCCGCCTACGCCGCACTGGCCACCAACGAGGCCGAGAAGGCCGCCGACATCAACGTGCTCGAAGTTCGCGCCGCCGGCGCCATGGGCCGGGTGTATCTCGGCGGCGAGGAGCGCGACATCGACGTCGGCTGGCGGGCCGCAGTGGCCGCGCTGGAAGGACTAGACGGCCGCGAGTAGGGCCGATTGCAGGAAGAAGACCGCAAGCAAACGAAGAGAAGATGAAGGGAGCCAGAAATGGCTGAAGCGCTCGGCATGATCGAATGCAGGAGTTTCGCAGCGATGGTTGAGGCATCCGATGCGATGGTGAAGGCGGCCAAGGTCGACCTCGTCTCGTACGAGAAGACCGGAGGCGGCTACGTCACTGCGGTGATCCGTGGCGATGTTGCCGCGGTCAAGGCCGCGGTCGATGCAGGTGTCCGGGGAGCGGAGAAGGTCGGCGAGGTCATCTCGACCCACGTGATCGCCCGTCCGCACGTCAACATCGATGTCGTGCTTCCCCTGGGTCGGGCCGACGAGGCTGCCGCCGAGTCGAGCTGATCCCGTGGGAATCGCAGAGAGCCGTGCACCTCGCCGGGAGGTGAGACGACCATGCTGCTCGGCCGCGTGACCGGGACGGTCGTCGCCACCAAGAAGGAACCGCTCATCGAGGGTCTCCCCTTCCTGGTGGTGCGCCAGCTCGGCGTCGACAACACCGAGACCGGCGGCTATGTCGTGGCGGTCAACGCGGTCGGTGCGGGCGTCGGCGAGGTGGTCATGTACGCGAGTGGCAGCTCGGCCCGTCAGACCGCGATGACCCAGAACCGTCCGTGTGATGCCGTCATCATGGCCATCGTCGACACGTGGGAAGTCGACGGCGAGACGATGTACGAGAAGTGAGCAGCCGATGCTGAGCAACGACGAGGTCGAGTCGATCATCGCTCGGGTGAAGGGTCGCGTTGCTGCCGCCGAGGGCGCGGACCGGACCGGCCTCGGACTACGGGCGGCCGACGATCTCGGTGCGGGCGAGGCCCTGCTGGGTGACGGGATCCACCCCAGCATCGACACGGCGGTCGGGGCCGCCCGAGCGGCGTTCGCCGCCTACCGCGGAATGGGGCTCGAGTCGCGTCGGGCGATCGTCGAAGCCATGAGGGCGGCCATGCTGCGTGAAGGCGAGCGGCTGGCGTACATGGCCCATGCCGAGACCGGCCTCGGCCGAGCCGAGGACAAGGTGAAGAAGAACCTGATGGTCACCACCAAGACCCCGGGGCCCGAGGACCTCGAACCGCAGGCGGTCACCGGCGACGAGGGCATGATGGTCACCGAGTACGCGCCCTACGGCGTCATCGGGTCGATCACCCCCACGACCAATCCGACCTCGACGATCATCAACAACAGCATCGCCATGGTCGCCGCCGGCAACGCGGTCACCTTCAACGTGCACCCTGGGGCCAAGCTGGTCTCGGTCGAGAACATCAAGCTTCTGAACCATGCGATCGCCGGTGCCGGCGGCCCGCCCGATCTCATCACGGCGGTGCCGAACCCCACGCTCGAGTCGGCCAGGGAGCTGATGGCCCACCCCGATGTGCGCGTGCTGCTCGTCACGGGCGGACCTGCGGTGGTGGGCGAGGCGTTGCGCACACCGAAGAAGGCCATCACCGCCGGTCCGGGCAATCCACCGGCCGTGGTCGATCACACCGCCGACATCGAGCAGGCGGCGCGCGACATCGTCCGCGGCGCGTCGTTCGACAACAACATCGTCTGCGTCGACGAGAAGACCACCATCGTCGTCGAAACCGTGGCCGACGCGTTGGTGCGGGCGATGGTCGGTGCCGGGGCGTACCGCCTCAAGGAGCACGAGCTCCGTCGCCTCGAGCGGGTGATCTTCACGCAGATGGGCGCGCCCAACAAGCCAGGGGCCATCAATCCGGCGTGGATCGGCAAGAACGCCACCGACCTCCTGGCCGAGATCGGCGTCGCCGTCGACGGCGACGTGCGGCTGTTGGTCGCCGAGGTACCCGCAGAACACAGCCTGGTGTGGACCGAGCAGATGATGCCGGTGATGCCGGTGGTGCGGGTCAAAGACGTCGAGTCCGCCATCGATCTGGCCGTGCGCTCCGAGCACGGCTTCCGCCACACGGCGTCGATCCACTCCACCAATGTCGACACCATCACGACGATGGGCCGGGCCATGAACTGCTCGATCCTGGTGGCCAACGGCCCCAACTTCGCCGGTCTCGGTGAGGGGGGCGAGGGTTTCACGTCGTTCTCCATCGCCAGCCCGACGGGCGAGGGCCTCACTCGACCGCGGACCTTCTCGCGCATCCGGCGCGTCGCAGTTGTCGGAGCGTTGCGCATTGTCTGACGCCGGCCGCCGTCTCGATCCCGCCATCGGGCTCTTGGAGTTCTCGTCCATTGCGGCCGGAATCGTCGCCGGCGATGCCATGGCCAAGGCGGCACCCGTCTCGTCGCTCCATGCGGGCACCGTCCACCCTGGCCGATACCTGGTCCTGGTCGGCGGCGACACCGCTGCGGTCGAGATCGCGCTCGAGCGCGGCGGCACCGACACCGTGGTCGACCACCTGTTGCTCCCGAATGTGCACCCGACGGTCATCACGGCCATGACGACGTCGGTGGACAGCGCGCTGCTCGACCACGACGCGCTCGGCATCGTCGAGACGTCCACGGCGGCCACCGCGATCGTGGCTGCCGATGCAGGGGTCAAGGCCGCCGATGTGTCATTGCCGGTGGTCCGAGTGGCCGACGACCTGGGGGGCAAGGCGTACTGCCTCTTCTCCGGGGCGGTGGCCGACGTCGAAGCCGCCGTCGAGCGCGCGGTCGCCGTCACCGAACCCACCGCGAAGTTGGTCGGAACCGCGGTCATCCCTCAGCTGCACACCGAGATGCGCGACAACCTCGCGGCCGAGCTGCGGTTCAATCATCATCTGCAACATCGCTCGGAGTCGTCCTGATGTTGCTGGGGCGAGTCATCGGCACGGTCGTCGCGACGGTCAAGGCCGAAGGCCTCGAAGGAGTGAAGTTCCTGGTCGTCCAGCCGCTCGACAAGCACCGGCGAGACCACGGCGCCGCCATCGTGGCCGCCGACGCGGTGGCCATGGCAGGACCGGGCGAGCTCGTGTACTTCGTTGCATCTCGCGAGGCGGCCGAGGCCTTGCCCGAGCGGTTCGTGCCCGTCGACCATGCCATCGTGGGGCTGGTCGATCAGGTGACCCTCAGCGAGGACGACCGTTGAAGATCGCACGTGTCGCCGGAACGGTGGTCTCGCCGGTCAGCCACCCCTTCTTCGAAGGGAAGCGGTTGCTGTTGTGCGACCTGGTCGACACCGACGGCTCGACGCAGGGATACGTGATCGCGGTCGACGTGGTGGACGCTGGTGTGGGCGACGAGGTGCTCATCTGCGACGAGGGCAGCTCGGCTCGGCAGATCTTCGCGCTGTCGACGGGGCCGATCCGCGCCGTGATCGTCGGCATCATCGACGAGATCAGCTGAGAGGCGTCGAACCTCCGGGCGCAGAGGGGGTCGCCCTGCCGGATCAGCTGCGTGCCTCACCGAGGGCCGCCGCGATGGCTTCGAGCGCCTCGTTGTCGTCGCTGCCGAGCGACACGGCCACCTCGGCGAAGACCGACGCAGCCTCCGACAGTCGGTTCCGTCGTTCGACGACCGAGTACGCGATGGGCGGGCTGTCGGCCACGAAGGTGCCGCGTCGCCCTTCACCGGTGAGGATGCCTGCGTACTCGAGCTCGCGGTAGGCCCGGGCGATGGTTCCGTTCGAGAGATCGAGCTGCGCCGCAAGCTGGCGGATGGTGGGCAGGCGCTGTCCGGGTCGGAGGCGGCCGGCGGCAACCTGCAACGCGATCTGCGCACGGAGCTGCTCGAAGGGAGGAATCCTCGAGTTGCTGTCGAGTCGGATGGTGACCATGGTCTGTTTGTAGCATTGTTCTGCTACGTACGGCAAGTCAGATTCCGTTCACAGGAATGGAAGATCGCGGCTAGGTCTGCTTGATTGCAGCGATATTGCCCATCATTCGAATTCTGATCGAAGAAATCTGTCGACAGCAGTTGCGTTTTGTGTCAGCCCGTGGCATGTTTGTATCAACACGAACTGACACTCGTCGGAATCTTGGAAAGAGGTCGCAAATGAAGCTCATCACCGCAGTCGTCAAGCCCCACCAGGTCGAGGCGGTCAAGGATGCCCTCGCCGGGGTCGGCATCCAGGGCATGACGGTGACCGAGGCCCAGGGCTTCGGTCGACAGGGTGGCCACACCGAGACCTACCGCGGCACCGAGTACAAGGTCTCGTTCACCCCCAAGTCGCGGATCGACATCGTCGTCGACGATGAGCAGGCCACCGGCGCAACCGATGCGATCGTCGCCGCCGCCTGGTCGGGAAAGATCGGCGACGGCAAGATCTGGACGTCGTCGGTCGAGAGCCTGGTGCGCATTCGCACGGGTGAGCAGGGCCACGACGCGCTGTAACCGGTAGGCGTCGGCCGAGCGCGCCGGCGTCATTCCTCGGGCACCGGCTCCTGCCAGGGTCCGGGCGCGGCCTCGCCTTCTCGGAGTGGTTCGGCCAGGAGATCGATGGCACCCCAGATGCCCTTGGACATCGGGAAGAAGACGGCCGGGACGATCAGCGCCACCGCGAGCACGGGCACGAGAATCGGTATCGGCTCGGGATCGGACCCGCTCAGCACGAAACCCAGGACGAGCGTGACGAGAACGGCCCCGAACGACACGATGGTGTTCATCCCGACCGCACCCACGAACTGGCCCTGCTCCCGCTCGAACTCCAAGTGACAGCGCGGGCATCGCGTCGCCATCCGCCAGCCGCGGAACACGCCGTTGCTCCCGCACAGGATGCAGCGAAGCCGCAGGGCTCGAACGAACAGGAGGGGTGCGGACCCGGTCGGCCGGTACTCGGTGACGATGTTGCGGATCGTACTGGTGGGCGAGGTGGTCTCCGAGTCAATCCCGGACGCGGCATGATGAGTGCGATGTCCACACTGAGACTTGGCACGGCGGCGCTGGTCTTCGCGGTCCTCGTCGTGGCGTGCTCCGGGACGGAGGACCCCGGCGACCCCGAGGCCTTCTGTGCCTTGTTGCGAGACGGCATCGGCCTGACTGCAGGTGGAACTGACGGGCTCGATGCGCTCGAGACGGCTGCGCCGCCCGACATCCGATCCACCGTGCGTGAACTGGCCAACACAGTGCGCTCGCTCGACGAGATCCCCGACGCCGATCTCGACGAGCTCTTCTCCGCGGCCTTCGACCCCGACGCGGTCGAGGCTCGCAACGGCTTGCGGGTCTATGCGGTCGAGCAGTGCGGTTCGACCTCGGTACCCGTCGACCAGGCCGTCGACGGTGTCGCCGACGAAGCCGACGCCGAGGTGCAACTGGCGTCCTACATCGCCACCAACTTCGGAACGACGACGTGGGCGGGTCAACTGTCGATCGACGCGGGGTTCGCCTTCGGTCGCCTCGACTCGCTCCACGCGGAGTTCGGCGACGATCCTGCTGCGCCCGACGACGCGCTGGCGGCCTGCAATGCACTGGCCGTGTTCCTCTACGAGATCGAGAGCGGATCCGGCGAGATACGGGTCACCCAGGGCGACATGCTCCTTGCCGGTCGGTCGGGTCCCTCGGCGCCCTGCGTGCGCCCCTGATCGACATCGGGTCGCCGACTAGCATGGCCATCGTCGGTTGGTCGGTCATGGAGGACTCATGCGCGTTGTCGTCGATTTCGATCTGTGTGAGAGCAACGCGGTCTGCATGCAGATCGTGCCCGAGGTGTTCGAGGTGCGCGACGACGACTTCCTCTACATCTTGAACGAGACACCGGGCGAGGAGCTGCGCGACAAGGTCGAAGAGGCCGTCCAGCGCTGCCCGAAGCAGGCCATCTCCCTCGCCGAGGGCTGAGTCCGGCTCGAGATGCAGCGCATCGCGATCGTCGGTGCCTCCCTCGCCGGTCTTCGGGCCGCCCAGGAGCTGCGTCGACGGGGCTTCACGGGGAACGTCCGGCTGATCGGAGCCGACCCCGAGCTTCCCTACGACCGCCCACCGCTGTCGAAGCAGGTCCTGGCGGGGGAGTGGGAGCCGGCGCGGGCGATGCTGATCGACCGCAAGGCGCTGCGCAGCGACGACATCGAGATCTCGACCGGCACCGCGGTCACCAGCCTCGACCTCGGCGGGCGCCGCCTGTCGACCGAGCACGAGAGCATCGACTACGACGGTCTCGTGATCGCCACCGGTGCACGGCCCCGACGCCTGCCGACGGCCACGCCGGCCGGTGTGCACGAGCTGCGCACGCTCGCCGACGCACGAAGTCTCGTCGCCGATCTGAGCGACGGCCCGCAGACGATCGTCGTGGTGGGTGCAGGGTTCATCGGCGCCGAGGTGGCCGCCACGTGCCGATCACAGGGGCATCGAGTAACGATCGTCGAGGTCGCGCCGGTGCCGATGGAGCGTGCCGTCGGCGCCGAGATGGGCGCCGTCATGGCCGATCTCCACCGACGCCACGGTGTCGATGTTCGCCTTGGAGTGGCCGTCGATCAGTTCGTCGGCGACGAACGAGTGGCCGGCGTCGAGCTCGGTGACGGTTCCACCCTGGAGGCCGACGTGGTCGTGGTCGGGATCGGGGTGGTGCCCAACACCGAGTGGCTCGAGGGATCGGGCCTCGTCCTCGACAATGGCGTCGTATGCGATGCGACACTGCTGGCGGCTCCGGGCGTGGTGGCTGCCGGTGATGTCGCCCGTTGGCCGAATCTGCTCTTCGACGAGACCATGCGCATCGAGCACTGGGACAATGCCGGCGACCAGGCGGCAGCCGCCGCGCGTCGCCTGCTCGCCACCGGAGCCGAGGCCCAAGCCTTCACACCGGTGCCGTGGTTCTGGAGTGATCAGTACGACCGCAAGGTGCAGGTGGCCGGACGCACGAACGACGCCGACGAGGTCGTGGTCGCCCACGGTGCTGTCGACGAGGGCCGGTTCGTTGCGCTCTACCGCCGAGGTGAGCGCCTGGCCGGAGCCTTCGGCATGAACCGACCCCGTCACGTCATTTCGTCGCGAGCCCTGATCGCAGAGCGGGGCTCCTTTGCCGAGGCGATCGATCGACTGACCGACTGACCACGGAGGGCATCACCGGCCCGGAGGCCTCGGCGCCCTAGCTTTTGGCCATGGATGCCGCTCTCCCCATCGTTGTCGTCACACCCACCCACATCTACGAGGGTTCGATCGCCGTCGCCAAACGTCTCCAGGAAGTGCTCAACGACGAGCTCACCGACTTCGTGCACATGGACAACGTCAGCGTCGTCAGGCTGTCGGACCCCGACGTCACCATCCACGAGGCCGCCGAGATGAGCGTGGCGAAGGGCAGCATGACCTTCGTCCTCATCAACACCGAACAACACGAGGACCCCAAGACACGGGTGAGCCATCTCATGCCGAAGACGGCTCAGCCGGTCTTTATCGGGGCAGTGGGCAGTGAGCTCAAGGGGCTGCTGCACCTGACCCGCCGCTACGACAGCCCGACCGATGCGATGTCGCTCGAGCTCCACAAGTTCTTCGCGATCACCGACGCAGTCCTCAGCTTTCCGGCCGTCGACGACGAGCCGGTGTACTCGCCG
This sequence comes from Acidimicrobiales bacterium, assembly GCA_024638845.1. Classification (GTDB taxonomy): domain Bacteria; phylum Actinomycetota; class Acidimicrobiia; order Acidimicrobiales; family JAHEJN01; genus JAHEJN01. Next base: position 50,341 of record JAHEJN010000007.1, read on the forward strand.
GTCGTCCTGGCCAACCGCAGCATGCTCACCGCGCTGTCGATCGAGACCTGATCAGCGGTCGCCGATCGGCCACCTGTGGGTGAAGCAGCGGTCGTCGAGGACGCCGGGTGACCAGCGGCCCCACAGACCCAACGCCGCCCAACGGGTGCGCTCGGTCCACTGAAGACAGCTCGGCTCGTCCACCCGGTACGAGACCTGACGGATTCCGCCCTCGTGCACGGCGTACCCCGACCACACGCCGGGGTAGTCCTTGGGTGCACCGACCTCGATCACCGGTATGCCTCGGTGGTCGCGTCGGCGGTTGCGATGGGTGTGCCCCGAGACGGTCACCGATGCCGGGGCGACGTCGGCCAGTCGGTCGAGGAACCGTCGGGCGTGATGGCCGGCGACGCCCGCCGGGAGAAAGGTGGGAAGGCGGTGGGTCTGGAGGTTGTGATGCAGGCAGACCATCACCGGCCCGTCGGCTTCGGCTGCCGCCTCGATGATCGCGTCGGCCACATGAGCGATGCCCCCGCGGTTGGTCCGGCGGATCGTCGTGTCGGCCAGGACGAGACGGACGCCGGGAAGGTCGCGGACGCGGACCGGTTCGGAGAGGTCGAAGCCGCCGCCGGCAGCGCCGGCGATTGGATCGATGCCGTGACGCGCGCTTGCTTCGTGGTTCCCGAGCAGGATGTCGGTCGTGACGGGGAGCGACGAGGCGATCTGGTTCGCCGTCGCCCACTCCTCGACGGTGCCCCGGTTCACCATGTCGCCTTTGAAAACGGCATGGTCGGGCTGCCAGGCAGCCATGGCACGAACGGCGGCCCGCAGGCATCGCTCGGCGCTCGCCGGCTCGGGGGTGGGCCGTTCGCGGATGGTCTTCAGGTAGCCGAACCGGTTTCCGCCGAGGTGGGCGTCGTTCACGGTGGCCACGCGAGCGAGGAGCTCGCCAGGCGGATCGATCGCCGTCGTGAATCGATGCCGGCAGTCGGCGAGGGCCAGCCCGTGGCCACCGATGGACAGGTCATAGGTGGTTCCGGGGGTGAGGTCGTCGAGCTTCAGTGCCCCGGGCCCGCCGTCGGTGTCGACGGTCGACGACCGCGTCGAACCGTCGGGAGCGGTGCAGGACACCCGCATCGGCCCGGGTCCGGCCCGACGCCACACGAGTTGTGCGGTCGAGGGTTCGACGGCGAAGACTGCGACCGCAGGTGGTCGGCGTGTGAGCCAGCGCACGATCAGCCGAGAACGGTGGGAACGCGGTCGCGAACACGAGCGCGGAGGCCGACGTTCACCCGAAGCCGTTCGAGGTGCTGGGCGATGGTCTTGGCTCCCTGGTCGAGCGGATGCTCGAGGCAGAACGACTCGATCTCCGCGGCGAGAGGTTCGATCGAGAGCGACCGAATCCCGCCGAGCAGGTACACCATGCTGGTCGACGGGAACGCCGACACGATGAACGCCCAGTTGTCGACGACGTGGGTCCACGCCCGCGGGCCGTGGTGGCGGTTGCCCATCGCCAAGGCGAGCACGAAGGGTGCGTCCTGGGTGCGGATGGTGCCGTCGACGGTCATGGCCAACAGTCGCTCGAAGTCGGCGAGACCGGGGACTGCGGCGAGGGCGTAGGAGTAGCGACGTTCGTCCTGAGGGGTCTCGGCGTCGCGGAAGCGGCGTACCAGATCGTCGAACCGGCCGGTGTCGGCGACCGATGCGACCACACCGACTGCGGCGGCTCGCAGACTGGCGTCGGCCGACTCGTCGTCGAGCAGCGCGGCGGCGCGTTCGATGGTCGGCCCGTCGACCCCGATGGTGCCGAGGGTGCCGAAGGCCGCCGCACGGAGCTCGCCGGTGCGGTCGTCCTCCTCGGCCGCCGGGTCGGGGCCCAGCCGATCGAGTAGAGGACCGAGCAGACGCCTGACCCACGCGGCGTAGGCCCCTCGGGCGTCGTCAGCGAGGAGATGGTCGATGGCGTGGAGCGTGCCCAGGATGCGCTGCCAGACCGAGAGGTCGTCGTCGTCGACGAAGGTCTGCACCAGGTCGAGGTAGGCGGCGGGGTCGAGGACACCTGCGACCAGGGCCGCCCAGGCGTCATCGATGAGCCCGTAGCGTTCTATGGGCGCAACCGCGCCCGGGGGTAGGCCGGCGAGGGCCGTGGCCGCAGCCGGTGAGTAGTCGACTCGGTAGAAGCCGGAGGCATCGGCGTTGACGAGCACGGCATCGTGGGCCCCCACTTCGACGATGGCATCGGGGGATTCGAGCAGAACCGGTACCGAGCGGCTGGCGCCGTCGTGGTACACGCGCAGGACGATCGGCACGCCCCACTGCTCGCCCGACTCGACGCCGTCGTACCGGAAGCGTCGTTGTCGGAGATGTACTCGGGTGTCGTCGACGAGGTCGATCGACACGAGCGGGTGCCCGCCTTGGAAGATCCACGAGTCCATGATGCGTCGCACCGGTTGGTTCGAGACATGCTCGAGGTCGTCCCACAGGTCGGTGGTCTCGGTCGATCCGTAGGCGTGGCTGGCGAGGTAGTACCGGACGCCGTCGCGAAAGACCGTGGGTGTCAGGTACTGCTCGAGCATGCGCACGACCGCGGCACCCTTCTCGTAGGTGAGCAGGTCGTACATGCCCTCGGCGTCGGCCGGTGACACCACCGGGTATTCGATGGGGCGGGTCTCGGCCAGGGCGTCGACATCGAAGGCGGCCGAGCGGGAGAGCCCGAAGTCGACCCAGCGTTCCCAATCGGGTCGCCACGCGTTGGTTGCGTGCATCTCCATGAAAGTGGCGAAGGCCTCCTTCAGCCAGATGCCCTCCCACCACTTCATGGTCACCAGGTCGCCGAACCACATGTGAGCGATCTCATGGGCGATCACGTCGACCGATCGCTGCTGCTCGCGTTGGGTGGACCGCTGTGGGTCGAGGAGGAGGAGGATCTCCCGGAAGGTGACCGCGCCGAGGTTCTCCATGGCGCCGGACGCGAAGTCCGGAATGGCGAGCAGGTCGAGCTTGTCGCCCGGATAGGGGATGGCGAAGTACTCCTCGAAGTGGGCGAGGGAGAACGCGGCTGCTTCCTTGGCGAAGTCGATCAGGTGGTCCTTGCCGGGCACGTGGATGATCCGAACGGAGGTGTCGCTCACGTGCACCGGATCGCTCGCCTCGAGGGGGCCGACCATGAAGGCCACGAGGTAGGTCGAGAGCAGCATCGTCGGTGCGAACCGCACCTCGCGTCGTCCGTCCTCGAGCATCTCCGAGGAGATCTGGCGGCCACACGAGATGGCGAGCAGGTCGGGGTCGACGACGAGGGTGACGTCGAAAACCGCCTTGAGGTCGGGCTCGTCCCAGCACGGGAAGGCCCGGCGGGCATTTGTCGACTCGAACTGCGTCGTGGCAAGGACGTGAGTGGCGCCGTCGGTGTCGGAGAACGAGCTGCGGTAGAACCCGCGAAGCTTGTCGTTGAGGACGCCGTCGAAGTGCGTGACCAGGACGTACTCGCCGGGCGCGAGGGTCGTGGCCGGTCCGAACGTGGCCCGCTCGTGGTCCTCGTCGAGGCTGATGGTGCACGCGATCGGGCCGTCGGTCGACTCGACATGGGCACGAGTCACCTCGAGCTCGGCCGCATTGCAGACGAGCTCGGCGGTGGGCACGTGAACGGTGACGGTCGCTCGGCACGTACCGCGAAACGTTGCCGCGTCGAGGTCGGGTTCGAGACGCAGGCGGTAGTGCGAGGGGGTGGCAGCACGTGGCAACCGGTACGGGTTCTCGATCACGTCGGGATGGTACCGGCGTGGCTCGGGGCCGCTAGCCTGCACGCCGTCGGAACAGAGGGGGCTCCAACGTGAAGCAGTACGACGTCGTCGGCATCGGCAACGCCATCGTCGATGTCATCAGCACCGAGCACGAGGATTTCATCGAGGAGCTCGGCCTGGCGCGTGGCGCCATGACACTCATCGACACCGAACGCGCCGTCGAGCTCTATGCGGCCATGGGCCCGGGTTCGGAGACGTCGGGCGGATCGGCGGCCAACACCATGGCCGGCGTTGCGTCCTTCGGCGGCACGGCCGGATTCATCGGCAAGGTGCGCAACGACCAACTGGGTGAGGTCTTCCGCCATGACATCCGAGCACTCGGGGTCGACTTCGACGTGGATGGTGCCGACGAGGGCCCCTCGACCGCTCGGTGTCTCATCGTCGTCACCCCCGATGCGGCCCGCACCATGAGCACCTATCTCGGCATCGCCGGGCACCTGCATCCCGAGGACATCGACACCGAGCTCGCCTCGATGGCCAAGGTGTTGTACTGCGAGGGCTACATCTGGGACGTCGACATCACCAAGGAAGCGATACGCAAGGCCATCGAGGCGACCAAGGCCGCGGGCAACAAGATCAGCTTCACGCTGTCCGATGCGTTCTGTGTGCAGCGCCATCACGACGAGTGGCTCGACCTGGTCGACGGCACCATCGACATCCTCTTCGGCAACCAGACCGAGCTGGCCGCCCTCACCGGGACCGACGACTGGGATGCCTGCGTCGCCGCCGTCCAGGGCAAGGTCGAGGTCGCCTGCCTCACCCGGAGTGCCGAGGGCTCGCTGATCGTGACCGCCGACGAGCGCATCTTCGTGCCGGCGGCACCGGTCGAGAAGGTGGTCGACACGACCGGTGCCGGCGATCTCTATGCCGCGGGGTTTCTCTACGGCTACACGCACGGACTCGATCTCGCGACGTGCGGCGAGCTGGCCTCGCTGGCAGCGGCCGAGGTGATCGGTCACCTCGGGGCTCGCCCGCTGGTGAACCTGGCCGAACTGGCGGCCCCGGTGTTGGAATCGCGCTCCTCGGAGCCTCAGGTCTGACCGACAACGGTCAGCCTGGGTCGAACGGCTCGCTTGTGTCGCTCCGACAATAATGATTATTATCGGAGCGTGAACCGCGACCCCGAGACCGTCCGCGAATCCCACTCTGTCGAGGAGAGCGACGACCTACGCACCCGGCTCATCGACGCCGCCAACGAGGTCTTCGCCGAACGCGGCTACGACGGTGCCGGAGTGCACGAGATCGCCCGCCGCGCCGGCCTCACGACCGGCGCCATCTACAGCCGCTTCCGCGGCAAGGACGATCTGCTGCTCGAGGCCATCGACAAGTCGATGCCCGAGGAGATCGAGCGGCTGCTCTCGGGTCAGGTCGACGCCGACGCGGCCAGCATCATCACCCAGCTCGGCAGCCACCTCGTCGTGGAGCGGCACGGTTCGTCGGTGCTGCTCGAGGCGATCGTCGCCTCCCGACGCGAACCCGCGCTCGCCGAGCGGATCGGCGGCCGACTCGACGACGACAGCCGCCGGCTCGCCAAGCTCGTCGACGAGGCGAAGTCGGCGGGCCTGGTCGACGACACGTACACGACCGAGGCCATAACGACGTTCTGCAACGCTGTCTCCTTCGGCATGTTGGTGACCAACGCCCTCGATCGAGACCTACCCGACCACGAAAGTTGGGATCGGCTGATCGCCGGTCTCGTGACCGCACTCGCACCGGCCCGACCGGACCCGACGACGGGGGAACCACTATGAGCATCTCCGATGCCGACATCCGTAACGACATCAACGATCCCGACCGCATCATGCAGCTCGCCGAGTTCAACTCGAACCCCGAGGAACTGATCCACGCGGTCACCGACAGCAGCGAGGCAATCTTCACCTGGAACTACGAGAAGGGAGAGCGGGCCAAGCTCGACAAGCTGTACGAGAAGGCGAAGACGTCGCAGTGGAACGCCCAGACCGATCTCGACTGGAGCATCGACGTCGATCCCTATACCGCGCTGGGCGTCCTGGCCGAGGGCGGCGACAACGGGTACTACGAGGCGCCCGAGTCCCCGTTCCATCACTTCGGCGACAAGGAGTGGAGCGAGTTCACCTACCAGTCCTTCGCCTGGCGTATGAGCCAGTTCCTCCACGGTGAGCAGGGCGCACTGCTGTGCACCGCCAAGATCGTCGAGACCGTTCCGTGGATCGATGCCAAGTACTACGCGGCCACCCAGGTGGTCGACGAGGCCCGCCACGTCGAGGTTTTCGCCAAGTACCTCGACGAGAAGATCGGTACCGAGTACCCCATCAGCCCCCACCTTCGCCTGCTGCTCGACGACATCATCACCGACAACCGGTGGGACATGACCTACCTCGGCATGCAGATCATGGTCGAAGGCCTGGCGCTGGCCGCCTTCGGATTCATGCACCAGTTCGCCGACGATCCGCTCCTCGTGAAGATGTTGCGCTACGTGATGAGCGACGAGGCCCGTCATGTCGCCTTCGGCGTGCTCAGCCTCCAAGAGCTCTACCCGCAGATGACCCAGGCCGAGATCCAGGAGCGCCAGGAGTTCGCGTTCGAGGCGGGCCTGCGCATGCGCGACCGTTTCCTCCAGCAAGAAGTGTGGGATCGCATGGGGGTGAATGTCCGCGAGGCGGTGAAGTACCAGCTGGCCGCGCCGGCCGAGTTCAAGCAGTTCCAGGCGCTGCTCTTCTCCAAGATCGTGCCCAACTGCAAGAAGCTGGGCTTGCTCGACGCCGGCGACGGGTGGCTCCGCAAGCGATTCGAGGAGATCGAGGTCATCCAGTTCGAGGACTGGGCCGACACCACCGAGGAGTACAGCGATCTCGACCAGGTTGCCGCCGATCGCAACGCCGAGCCCGCACCGGCCGGCTAGTCGAACCACTGAGGAAGGGCCGAGTCAGTCGGCGAGAGGGTCCTCGGCCGGCCGGTAGACCAGCGCCAGATCGCCCAGCCGCACGAGCGTCGAGGTGATCCAACCGCCCATCGAGGCGAAGTGGTCGTCGAGCTTCTTGCCGTCGTCGAGCGTGTGCTCGTCGAGCTCGTAGCTGCCCTCGTAGGACACCTCGATGGCGTACTCGGCGTCGCCGAGATCGTGCCCGTACACGGTCTCGATGGTGGGACCCGAGCGGACGAGGGTATGCGGCCCGATGGTCGACGACTCGCGGGGCAGAACCTTGATCACCACGCTCGGATCGGGCGACTCGGCCAATCGCTGGATGCGCATGGTGATGCCGATGTCGATGTGGGGTGGGTCGGTCGGTGCGTCGCCGAGGTACCAGTCGCGGTACGCGGTCTGGGACCACGTCGACCACAACAGCGTGACGTCGGCCCTCACGCGGGCCGGCGCGCCCTCGCCAGGGAGGGAGTACGAGGTCTCCCAGCTCAGGTCACCCAACAGGATGTCGCTCTGGAAGCGCTCTTCGAAGGCCTGACGTTCGAGCAACGCCGCCTCGATCGCGTCGCGCAGTGCGCCGATGGCATCGGTGAAGACGTGATCGAGCATCGTGTCGGACCCTATCGGCGGGTTCTCCGGGCCGGCGGCCGGCGGGCGTGGTTGACTGGGCGAGTGAGCGGACTGAGCGACGAACTCCGGTCGGTCATCGACCAATGGGTCCGGGCCGACCCCGATCCTGCCACCCGTGCCGAGGTGGCCCGACTCCTCGAGGCCGGTGACGATCTCGGCCTGGCCGACCGCTTCGCCAAGAGACTCGAGTTCGGCACTGCCGGCCTCCGCGGCGCCGAAGGAGCAGGCCCGAACCGGATGAATCGGCTCGTGGTCCGACAGACGGCCGCAGGGTTGATGCACTGGCTTCCCGATGGCGCAACGGTGGTGATCGGCTACGACGCCCGGCCGACCTCCGAGGATTTCGCCGACGAGACCGCCGCCGTCGTTCGGCACTTCGGTGGGGTCCCCGTCGTGGGCCAGGGTCCGTTGCCCACGCCGGCGCTCGCCCATGCGGTGACGGCCCACGAGGCCGATGCCGGCGTGATGGTCACCGCCAGCCACAATCCTCGGGGCGACAACGGCTACAAGGTCTACATGGCCGACGGCGCCCAGCTGATACCGCCGGCCGATGCCGAGATCCAGGCGGCGATCGTCGCCGCGGCCGAGGTCACGCTGGCGCTCGAAGTCGAGCGCCAGCCCCGGGTCGACATGGTGACCCCGTACCTCGATGCCGTCGAGCGCCACCTCGTCGCCGAGTCCGACGAGCCCGACTTCACGGTCGTCTACACGGCCATGCACGGCGTTGGTTCGGTCGCCCTCCGGGCGCTCTTCGCCCGGCTCGGTCTCCCCGCGCCGATCGTCGTTCCCGAGCAGGACGAGCCCGACGGTACGTTTCCCACCACGGCCTTCCCCAACCCCGAGGAGCCGGGCGCCCTCGACCTGGCCTTCGCCCTGGCCGAGCGCGTCGGGGCCGACGTGGTGATCGCCAACGACCCCGACGCCGACCGCCTCGGCATCGCCCTTCCCGGCCCGGATGGCTGGGCTCGAGTCACCGGAGACGAGCTCGGACTGTTGCTCGCCGACTCGCTGCTGCGTCGAACCACGGGCGACGATCGGATCGTGGCGTCGTCGCTGGTCTCGTCGAGCGCACTCGAGGTCCTGGCCGGCCGCCACGGTGTTCCCCACGGGTCGACGCTGACCGGTTTCAAGTGGATCGCCCGGGCCGGCCGCGACACCGGCCGGCGCCTCGTGTTCGGCTACGAGGAGGCACTCGGCTACGCGGTCACGCCGGCCGTGCACGACAAGGACGGCATCACCGCCGCGGCCGAACTGGTACACATCGCCGTCGACCGCAAGCGTCGAGGTTCGGATCTGCGAGGGCTGCTCGACGAGATCATGGCCGAGATCGGTGTGTTCGTCACCGCACAACGCACCAAACGGGTCGAAGGCTCCGGGTCCCTCGAGCGCTTGGCGGCGGCGATGGCGTCGCTCCGATCGGTGCCTCCGCCCGACATCGGAGGCATCTCGATCACCACCACCGAGGATCTGCTGGTCGGAGCCGTGCTGCCGCCGAGCGACGTCCTGATCTACCGGCTCCTCGACGGCTCGCGGGTCATCCTGCGACCGAGCGGGACCGAACCCAAGCTCAAGGCGTACCTCGAAGTCACCGCGCCGGCCGGGGCCGGCGGGACGGCGGCCACGAGAGCGGTGCTCACAGGTCGTATCGGGGCGCTGGCCGAGTCGGTCGAGGCGCTGCTCGAGGCTCGGCTCGACTGACGACGACGTCGATGATCCGACGACCGGGACGGAATCGAACTGGCTGCTTCAGTCGATGCCGAACTGGCGGTCGCCGGCGTCGCCGAGCCCGGGGTAGATGTAGGCGTTGTCGGTGAGGTATTCGTCGACCGAAGCGGTCACGACGTGGACGTTCTCGATGGCGGCGCCCAGCGTGTCGAGACCTTCGGGTGCAGCCAGCACGCAGACGACGATGAGGGGCCCGGCGTCTCGCTCGCGAAGCAGCTCGCAGGCATGGATGAGCGATCCGCCGGTGGCGAGCATCGGGTCGAGCACGATGGCCGGTCCGTCTTCGAGCATGGGCACGGTCTGCATGTACACCTTGGGCTGGAACGTGTCCTCGTCACGTTTGGCGCCCACGAACCCCACCGGGGCATCGGGCAGAAGGGTGCGCCCGGCCTCGAGCATGCCCAGACCGGCTCGCAGCACCGGGACCAGCACCGGGGGCTGGGCGATGATGTCACCGGTGGTCGGCCCGAGCGGGGTCTCGACGTCGATCGTGGCGACCGGACAATTGCGGAGCGCTTCGTAGAGCAGGAACACCGACAGCTCGTGGAGCGCGGCACGAAACTCCGCCGCCGGTGTCTCTGCATCGCGAAGGGTGGTGAGACGGTCGGCGGCGAGGGGATGATCGACGATGCTGAGTTCCACGCGGCCAACCTACTCGGCCTCGCCGACACACTCCGCTCGCGCTCGATCACGAGCGGAACGCGACGGCGATCTCAGCAGCAACCGCGGCATTGTTCGCCACGAGGGCAACGTTGGCCGGGATCGATCGGCCCTCGGTGGCGGCACCGATGCGGCCGAGCACCAGCGGGGTGACTCCGGCACCGCGCACTCCCGATGCCTCGGCTTCGGCGAGGGCGGCCGAGATCGCCTCGTCGACCTCGTGGCGGGGGAGCGCGGTGGCTTCGGGCGGGGGCGCGCAGACCAACACGCCACCGCTCGACAGCTCGTTGTGGGCGCGAAAGACCGCCACGACGTCGGACGCGGTGTCGACTCGGTGCGGAAGCCGGAGTCCGCTCGTGCGGGTGTAGAAGGCCGGGAGCTCGTCGGTTCTCCACCCCAGCACCGGGACCCGGCGGGTCTCGAGGTCTTCGAGGGTCCGGGCCAGATCGAGGAACGCCTTGGCACCGGCGCACACGGTGATCACCGGGTGTTCGGCGATGGCGGCCAGATCACCGCTCACGTCGCCGGTGAGGTGGGCGTCGCGGTGTACACCGCCGATGCCACCGGTGGCGAACACGTTGATGCCGGCCCGGGCGGCAAGGGCGAGCGACGCGGCGACCGTGGTGACACCCAGCGGCCATCGTCGGGCGACGGCCACCCCGAGGTCGCGTTCGGCCACCTTCTGATCGGCGCCGAGCATGCGGGTCACCCCGTTCTCGTCGAGGCCAACGGTGGCGACACCGTCGACGATGGCGGTGACGGCGGGGGTTGCGCCGCCCGAGCGGATGGCTTCGATGCAACGATCGAATGCCTCACGGTTGGCGGGCGCAGGCAACCCGAGGAGGCTGTACACGGTGGACTCGAGCGCCACCACGGGCCGCCCATCGGCCAGCGCTGCGGCGACCTCCGGATGGATGTGGACGGTCATGCGGCGAACGTGGCCAACGCCCCGGGCAGCAGATCGAACCGTTCGATCTCGACATAGCCGTCGCCGTGGCCCTCGACATGATCGAGCGCCCAGCTGGTGTCGTAGGGAATGTGGATCCCCCGCCCGCCGATCTCGAGAACCGGCAGGATGTCGGACGCGACCGAGTTGCCGACCATCACGAAGGAATGGGCCGCGATGCCTCGCCGGTCGAGCACGCGGCGGTAGGTGGCGGGGTCCTTCTCGGCGAAGACCTCGACGCCGGTGAGATGCTCGGCGAGCCCGGAGGCCGCGACCTTCGATTCCTGGTGGAACAGGTCGCCCTTGGTCATGACCACCACGTCGTAGGAGCGGGCCAGCCGCCCGACCGTCTCGGCCACACCGGGCAGCAGCTCGATGGGATGAGCGAACATCTCGCGGCCCCAGTCGATGATGGTGGCTATGTCGTCGGCCGGAACGGCGCCGTCGGTGAGCTGGATGGCGGTTTCGATCATCGAGAGCACGAACCCCTTCACGCCGTAGCCGAAGACCTCGAGGTTGTGACGCTCGACGGCCAGGAGGTGCTCGTTCACCTCGTCGACATCACCGTGGGCCGCGACGAGGTCGGCGAAGCGTGCCTCGATGAGCTTGAAGTGCGGCTCGCAGTGCCAAAGCGTGTCGTCGGCGTCGAGACCGACCGTGGTGATCGCGGCAGCAGAGCCCGGGGCAGAACCGGTCATGCCATCAGTGTGGCGTACCGCGGCTTGATCACGTCGTTGATGAGGCGCAGTCGGTCGTTGAACGGCCAGAAGGCGCTCTTCATCGCGTTGATCGTCACCCACTGCACCTCCGGCCAGCCCCACCCGAACGCCTCGCTGCACAGCGCGAGCTCCTTCGAGAGGGTGGTGTCGCTCATGAGCCGGTTGTCGGTGTTCACCGTGCAGCGGAACTTCAGCTCGGCCAACAGTCCGATGGGATGGTCGGCCACCGAGGCGCACACGCCGGTGTGGACGTTCGAGGAGGGGCACAGTTCGAGGGGAATGCGATCGTCGAGCACGAACTGGGCCAACGGACCGAGGGCGTAGCCGTCGGCGGTCTTCTCGATCTGTTCGACGATGCGGACGCCGTGGCCGAGGCGCTCGGCGCCGCAGTACTGGATGGCCTCCCAGATCGACGGAGGTCCGTAGGCCTCGCCGGCGTGGATGGTGAAGTGGAAGTTCTCGCGCTGGATGAGGTGGAAGGCATCGAGATGCCGGGTGGGCGGGCTGCCCGCCTCGGCACCGGCGATATCGAAACCGACCACGCCGCGGTTGCGGCGCCGCACCGCCAGCTCGGCGATCTCGAGCGAACGGGCCGCGGTGCGCATCGCCGTGAGCAGGGTTCCGATGGTGATGTCGCGACCGGCTGAGCCGCGCGTGAACCCCGCGACCACGGCCTCGACCACCTCGTCGAGAGTGAGACCCTTCTCGACGTGCAGCTCGGGCGCGAAGCGCACCTCGGCGTACACCACACCATCGTCGGCCAGGTCTTCTGCACACTCGGCCGCCACCCGCTCGAGCGCATCCTTGGTCTGCATGACTCCGACCGTGTGCGCGAAGGTCTCGAGGTACAGAGCGAGGTCGAGGCGGTTGGCGCCGCGGAGCATCCACGAGGCCAGGTCGGTGGGGTCGGTGGTCGGGAGGCCGCCGTAGCCCTGTTCGGCCGCCAATTCGATGATGGTGGACGGGCGCAGCCCACCGTCGAGGTGGTCGTGCAGGAGTACCTTGGGGGCGACGCGGATCTCGTCGTTCGAGAGCGGGTTCTGATTTTCCATGCCTCATGTTAGGCCGCTCGATCGTTGTCAGAGGCCGAACCGAAGGGGCTCGATGGGTGGGGCAGGGCTTTCGCAACATGGTTGCGGTCTGGTGAAGCCCGCGGCCCATGGTGCGCGCAACGCCGATGGTCGCGCTAGTTTGGCGGCCAAGGGTGCGTCGGCCACACGGTCGGCGCGAAGAAGAAAGTCAATGGAGGGTTCATGCAGAAGCGATTGTTTAGATTGCTGAGCGTATTGTTCGCGTTCACACTGATAGCCGCGGCCTGCGGCAGCGACGACGATTCCGAGACCGCGACCGAGGAGCCAACCGCGGAAGAGCCGGCCGCCGAGGAGCCGGCCGAGGAGCCAGCCGAAGAGCCGGCCGAAGAGCCGGCCGAAGAGCCAGCCGAAGAGCCGGCGATGGAGGAGACCGAAGAGCCGGCGATGGAAGAGGCCAGCTCGTTCGTCAGCCTCGACGACCAGTGCGCGAGCTACGACGGCCTCCAGGCTCCCGCGGGCTTCACCGCCAACCTGGTGACCGACATCGGCAAGGTCGACGACGGCACCTTCAACCAGTTCGCGTTCGAAGGGTTGACGGCGGCAGTCGAGTGCTTCGGCATCGAGAACACGAGCTTCATCGAGACCGTGTCGGAAGCCGACTATGCGGCCAACATCGCCACGTCGCTCACGAGCGACCCGAACGTGCTGGTCACGGTCGGGTTCCTCATCACCGACGACACCGCAGCCGCAGCCACGGCGAACGCCGACGTCGACTTCATCGGTATCGATCAGTTCCTCGTGGAGTATCCCGAGAACATGGTCGGCGTGCTCTTCAACGAGAACGAGGGCGGCTTCATCGCCGGTGCCCTCGCGGCCTCGCTGTCCGAGAGTGGCGTGGTCGGCGTGGTCGGCGGTCGCGAAGACGTCCCGCCGGTCGTGAAGTTCGTCAACGGCTACTCGGCCGGTGCGAAGTCGATCAACCCCGACATCCGGGTCCTCGAAATCTACAACGAGAGCTTCACCGATCCGGCCAAGGGTGCATCCGACGCGGCGCAGTTCATCGGTGAAGGCGCCGATGTGATCTTCGGGGCCGGCGGTCCCACCGGTTCCGGTGGGGTCAAGGCCGCGGCCGAGGCCGGTGTGTGGGCCATCGGTGTCGACCAGGACGAGTACTTCACCACCTTCACCGGAGGAACCGCACCCGGTTCCGACAAGCTGGCCAGCTCCGCCGTGAAGCGCGTCGATCTCGCCGTGTTCGACAACGTCGCGGCATCGATCCAAGATGCGTTCGTCGGGGGCCCGTACATCCTCTCGGCGGCCAACAACGGCATAACCTATGCACCGTTCCACGATGCCGCCGTCCCCGACGAGGCCGCGGTCGCCGTCGAGGCGGTTCGTGCGGGCCTGGCCGACGGCAGCATCGACACGGGGGTGTGTGGAATCGACGGCCTCTTCATCGGCGAAGGTTCTGCCTGCGACTGACGGGTTCATCGTGAACGGTTGACAGCCTGAGCCGCCACCCGTTCCCACAACTCGCGAACGAGAGCCCGACACCATCCGCGGTGTCGGGCTCTCTCGCGTTCACCTTCGGTTCGACCCGCTCGACGATCCGTCGTATTGTCGGGCGTCGGTCGACAGCGACGAAGGAGCGTGATGGCGGTCAGTGCGAACGGCACACCGGTGTTGGAGGTCGAGGGAGTCACCAAGACCTTCCCCGGCGTCATTGCCAACGAGGACGTCGATCTCACGCTGAATCAGGGCGAGATCCACTGTCTGCTCGGCGAGAACGGTGCAGGCAAGAGCACGCTCGTGAACGTGGTGTTCGGCCTCTACCAGCCCGACACCGGCACTATCCGAGTCCGCGGTGAGAAGACGCAGTTCGCCGGGGTCGGCGACGCGATCGAAGCCGGCATCGGCATGGTGCACCAGCACTTCCAGTTGATCCCGGTCTTCACGGTGGCCGAGAACGTCATCCTGGGCAACGAGCTCGTCAAGGGACCGTTTCTCGATCTCGACGATGCTCGGAAACGAATTCGGGCGCTCGAGGAGCAGTACGGCCTGATGGTCGACCCCGACGCGAAGGTGGGCGATCTCTCGGTCGGCGAGCAGCAACGAGTGGAGGTGATCAAAGCGCTCTTCCGGGAAGCCGAAATCCTCATCCTCGACGAACCGACCGCCGTGCTCACACCCGGTGAGGTCGACGACTTCTTCGCCGTGGTCCGGAGTCTCGTCGATCAGGGCAAGTCGATCATCTTCATCACCCACAAGCTGCGCGAGGTGTTGGCGGTCGCCGATCGCATCACGGTGCTGCGCAACGGCCGGGTGGCCGGCACCGCCGACCCGAAGACGGCCACGCAGCAGTCGCTGGCCAACCTCATGGTCGGTCGTGAGGTGGTGTTCCAGGTCGAGAAGGGTGACGCCCATCCCGGTGACCCGGTGATTCGCATCAAGGACCTCGGCGTCGACGACGTTCGCGGTGTTCGGACCGTCGACGGCCTGAGCGCCGAAGTGCGCGCGGGCGAGATCTTCGGCGTCGCCGGCGTCGAGGGCAACGGTCAGCGCGAGCTGGTCGAGGCCCTCACCGGAATGCGCCCGAAGGCCGCCGGCACCGTCGAGATCCTGGGCCGGGATGCCACCAAGATGACCCCGCGCCGGATCACCGAGCTGGGCACGGGGCACATCCCCGAGGACCGGAACAAACATGGCGTGGTCGGCTCGTACTCGATCGCCGACAACCTCGTGCTCAACCGTTACTACCAGGCACCGTTCACGCAACGATGGGTGCGCAACACCCAGGCGGTCGACGAGGAGGCCGAGCGGTTGATCGATCAGTTCGACGTGCGCACGCCGAGCATCCACGTCAAGGTCGACAACCTTTCGGGCGGCAACCAGCAGAAGGTGATCGTCGCCCGGGAGCTCACCGGAGACGTGAAGGCGTTGATCGTCGCCCAGCCGACGAGAGGACTCGATGTCGGATCCATCGAGTTCATCCACAAACAGATCATCGCCCTGCGCGACAAGGGTGTCGGCGTGCTGCTCGTCTCGGCCGAGCTCGACGAGATCCTGTCGTTGTCCGACCGGATCGGCGTGCTCTACCGCGGCCGCCTCGTCGGCACTTTCGATGCCGCCGACGCGACCCGCGAAGGGCTCGGTTACATGATGGCCACCGGCGCCGCGCCCGACAGCGAGGTGGTCCGGTCATGAGTATCGGAGCCGATCAACGTGAAGTCGAGCCGGGCGGGTTCCGACAGAAGGTCCAGGAGGCCTTCGAGCTGCAATCGGTTCTCGTCCCCTTCTACGCCGTGCTGCTGTCGTTCATCGTCGGCGGCGTGCTCATCGCCCTCATCGGCGTGAACCCCTTCACGGCGTACTGGGCGCTGCTCGAAGGCATGTTCGGGAGCAAGGACAACATCGCGGGGTCGATCGCCCGGTCGGTTCCGTTCATGGGCTCGGCGCTCGCGCTGGCGTTTGCGTTCCGAGCCGGGCTGTTCAACATCGGGGCCGAGGGTCAGTTGCTGGTGGGCGGCATCACCGCTGCGTGGGTCGGCACCTGGGCCTGGATGACCGACGCCCCTGGCATCGTCGCCGTGCCGGTCATCTTGCTCGCCGGTGCCTTCGGCGGCTTCGTATGGGGTTGGGTGCCCGGCATCCTGCGAGCCAAGACCGGCGCCCACGAGGTCATCAGCACCATCATGTTGAACAGCATCGCGCTGTTCCTCGTTCGCTGGATCGTGAACTCCCGCGATCCCTTGATCCTGCGCGATCCGGCGGCGTCGGTGCCGCGGACCGAATCCATCTCCGACACGGCGATACTGCCGACGATCATCGAGTCGCAGCCCCCGCTCCACTGGGGTCTGTTCGTCATGATCGGTGTCTGCCTGCTCATCGCGTTCGTGCTGAAGCGAACGACGTTCGGGTTCGAGGTGAACACGGTGGGCGCCAATCCCCATGCATCCCTGTACGCGGGCATCAGCGTCAATCGCATCATCGTCCTGGCGATGGCGATCTCCGGCGCGTGCGCCGGCATCGCCGCCGCCTCCGAGGTGTCGGGCACCAATCAGCTGTTCCAGCCCGGCACCTTCCTCTTCATCGGGTTCGACGGAATTGCCGTGGCCCTGTTGGCCCGGGCCAACCCGGTCGGCATCATCGCCTCCGCCTTGTTGTGGGGTTCGCTGTTGTCGGGTGCGCCGCTGATGCAACAGGAAGCCGACGTCTCCATCGACGTCGTCCGCATCATCCAATCCATGGTGCTGCTGTTCGTGGCGGCCGACGCGATCGTCCGCTATCTCTTCCGTGTCCGCGGTGAGGCCGGAAGCCACATCCAGGCCACGAGCTCGGGGTGGGCCTGATCATGAGCGCACAGGCCATCGAGGTCGCCAACGAGCAGCGAGCCGAGTCTCGTCGGGTGGGGCGACGCCAGATCACCGGATTCGCCTTCGGCCTCGCCGGTGTCGCGCTCATCGCTCTGGTGGCACCGAACATCACCGGCGACACGCGAACCTTCGCGTTCGAGCCACCCCCAGATCCGCTGGAGTTCAGCTTCGATCCGCCCACCGTGGTCGTCGTCATCGGCGTCGTCTACCTGCTCGCCGCGATTGCGTCGTTCCTCCCGGAACGACTCGACCACTGGGCGCGAGCGGCCCAGATCCTCGCGGCGGCTGCGACCATCCCGTTGATCCTCGTGGTCGCGCTCGGCCTCTCCGCCGCGCCGGCCACCAACGTGACCAATCTCCTCGACGAATCACTCGTGCTCTCGACCCCGATCGCGCTGGGAGCGATGACCGGGCTGTGGTCGGAGCGATCCGGGATCATCAACATCGGCATCGAGGGCACGATGCTGGGCTCCGCCGGTGTGGGGTTCATGGTGTTCGCCACGTTGGGCGAGGCCAGCAGTACCGGTTGGTTGTGGTTCGCGGTCTTCGCTGCCGTCCTCACCGGCGGCGCCCTCGCGCTCCTGCTCGCGGTGCTGGCGATCCGCTATCAGATCAATCAGATCGTTGCCGGAGTGGTCATCAACCTCTTCGCGCTGGGGCTCACCGGCTTCCTGCGCTCGGAGGTCATCGTTCCCTCCGGAAACAGCAAGGGAATCTCGACCGCTGAGTTCGGCTTCCCGCTTCTCGAGGACATCCCGATCCTCGGCGAGACGTTGTTCAGGGGCAAGCCCATCCACTACATGATGTTCGCGGTCGTATTCCTGACCTGGCTGGTGATGTTCCGCACAGCCTGGGGGCTGCGAGTCCGGTCGTGTGGCGAAGACCCCCATGCCGCCGAGACGCTGGGCATCGACGTCATCAAGACGCGGTATCGCTCCGTTGTGCTCGGTGGCTTCATCGCCGGCCTGGCCGGCGCCTGGTTCTCCATGGAGTCCCAGTCGGGCTTCGAGGACAACATGACCAACGCCGCCGGCTTCATCGCTCTCGCCGCCATGATCTTCGGCAAGTGGACGCCGTGGGGAGCGTTCGCCGGCGCGCTGCTCTTCGGTTTCGCGCGGGCACTGGGCTCACGACTGCAGTTCCTCGACGTGGAGATCAGTGGCTTCGGCATTCCGAGCGAGTTCTTCCAGAGCATGCCCTTTGCTGTGACCCTGGTGGTGGTGGCGGGTGCGCTCGGTCGATCGGTCGCACCGGCCGCAGAAGGGCAGCCGTACAGCCCGTCGAAGTGATGTCGCCGATCTGGCGATCGCCCCGTGGCGGGTACAGTGCGGCGGCATGCGGCGTAGCGACACATCGGGCCTCGACGCCCTCGGTGCAGGTCCACTGCCTGCCTCCCGCAACCTCGAGATCATTGCCCTCGACACACCAGCTGCCGTCGAGATCACGTTCCGCACCTCCGAGCTCCTCGCGTTGTGCCCCGTGACCGGGCAGAGAGACCTCTACGACGCCGAGATCTCCCTATTCTCCCGCGCCACGCTCGAGTCGAAGTCGCTGAAGCTCTACCTCGCCACCTGGGACCGAGAACAGATTCTGGCCGAGGATCTGGCCAACTCCATTGCCGACGACGTCGCGGCGGTGCTCGGCGAGCATGCCGACTCGGTCGAGGTTCGGCTGCACCAGCACGTCCGCGGCGGTCTCGACATCACGGTTGCCACCCGCCGCCCCGTGGACTGATAGGCATCGAGGGGTTTCGGAAGCCGCCGGCTCAGTTCTGCGCAGCGATCTTGGCGAGAATGCCGTGCAGTCGCTCGCCCACCGACGTGCGGGCCGCACGGCCCGCCTCGACGACCTCGTCGTGACTCAGTGCCTCACCGCTCATTCCCGCCGCGGCGTTGGTGACCAGCGACATGCCGAGGACCTCGGCCCCGAGATGACGAGCGGCGATGGTCTCGAGCACCGTCGACATGCCGACGAGATCGGCACCGAGCGTTCGCAACATGGCGATTTCGGCCGGCGTCTCGTAGTGCGGTCCGCCGAGGCCGGCATACACGCCCTCGGCGAGGTCGGGGTCGACCTCGCGGGCCAGCGCGCGCAGCGCGGGCGAGTAGGCGTCGGTGAGATCGGTGAAGCGAATCGGGTAGGGATCGGGTGCAGCCGGACCGCCGACGGGTGACTTCCCCGTGAGGTTGAGATGGTCACGGAGCACCACCAACTGGCCGACGCCATAGTCGGGATTGATGCCCCCGCACCCGTTGGTGATCACGACGGTCTCGCTGCCGGCCAGGATGGCCGTGCGCAGCGGGTGGACGACCACGTGGGGGTCGTGGCCCTCGTACATGTGGATGCGGCCCTGGATGAGCAACACGTTCGACCCGTCGACCTGCACGAGCGAGAGGGCGCCGCCGTGGCCGGGAACGCTCGGCGGCGGGAAGCCCGGGAGGTCCTCGTAGGACACCGTGGAGAGGGGAGTGCCGATCAGCGAGACGGCATCGGCCCAGCCCGACCCCAGGACCACCGCCACGTCGGGGGCAGCACCGAGCACATCGGTGAGACGACGGGCCGCGTGCTCGGCGGCGACGATCGGATGCGGTTCGGCGGAGTCAGACATCTGCTCAGCGTGGCAGACGGCAGGCGCCGGTGCTACCGGGAAGCTCGCACCGGTGCGCTCGTGGGTTCAGGAATTGCGCCCCATGTTGGGCTTGCGGCCGTGGTTGGCCTTCTTCTTGCGTGCGTTGTTCTTCTTCTTCTGCGTGCGCTTCGACACGACAACCTCCACGAAATCGAAGCCGAAGTGTACTGGCTGGGTCGGTGCGCCCCTCAGTCGTGAGCGCCAGCCCAGGCAAGAAGATCGTCGGCCCCCAGGGCGTTGACCACACGATCGGTGCCGATGCCGGCCGCGGCGGCCTTCTCGCATCCGTAGGGCTGCCACTCGAGCTGGCCGGGGGCGTGGGCATCGGTGTCGATGGCGACCTTGACGTCCCAGTCGGCCAGTTCGGCCAGCAGATCGTCGGGTGGGTCGAGTCGTTCGGGCCGGCAGTTGATCTCGACGGCGGTGTCGAATCGCTCGCACGCCGCCCACACGATGGCCGAGTCGAACTCGGACGGCGGACGTCTGGTGCCGACGATCTTGCGATTGGTGCAATGGCCGAGGATGTCGACATGGGGGTTGGCGACGGCCAGCACCATCCGGCGGGTCATCTCGGGCTCGGGCAGACGCAGCTTGCTGTGCGCACTGGCGACGACGATGTCGAGCCGGGCGAGGATCTCGTCGGGCAGGTCGAGGGAGCCGTCGACCAGGATGTCGACCTCGCAGCCCGTGAGCAGGCGGAAACCGTGGTTCTCGGGATCGGTGGCCAGCTCCTTGTTCACCTCGGCGATCTCGTCGAGCTGGTCGGCCAGTCGCTCCTCGGACAACCCGTGGGCGACCGTGAGCCGGGGCGAGTGGTCGGTGACCACCAGGTACTCGTGCCCGAGCGCTCGGGCTGCGGCGGCCATGTCGCGCACGGTGGCGCCGCCGTCGGACCACACGGTGTGGCTGTGGCAATCGCCGCGGAGAGCCTTGCGGATCGGCGCCCCGGCGCCGATGTCGATGCGGGAGCGTTCGTCGAGCTTCCGCAGGTACTCGCCCTCTTCGCGGCGGACGGCGGCCGAGATGACGGCCCCGGTGCTCGTACCGATACCGGCCAGGTCGGTCAGCGTGCCGTCGGCGACTCGTCGCTCGATCTCGGCGAGGCCGACCTCGTTCACCACTTCGATGGCCCGCTGGAAGGCGCGCACCTTCTGGGTCGGCGCC
>JAHEJN010000007.1:70998-72990 GCA_024638845.1 Acidimicrobiales bacterium
ACCGATACCGGCCAGGTCGGTCAGCGTGCCGTCGGCGACTCGTCGCTCGATCTCGGCGAGGCCGACCTCGTTCACCACTTCGATGGCCCGCTGGAAGGCGCGCACCTTCTGGGTCGGCGCCAGCTCGCGGTCGAGGAAGTAGATCGCCCGACGCAACTGGGTGATGGGGTCCACGCTGCGACCCTAGCGAGCGGCGTCGCCTGCGTTCGGGCTATTGCTCGGTGTCGGTGTCGGCGTCGTCGGTGGCGTCGTCGGTGGCGGCGGCGACGCAGAAGAGGTTCTCGTCGGTGTTCACCACACCGTCGACACCGACCGGGCACTGATCCTCACTGTCGACCTGGGCGACCACCAGTTGGGCGCCGGGTTGCTCACAGCTCACGCGCTTCACGTCGATCTCCTCGCCGACGGCCAGCGATCCGAGGGTCTGCGCTCCCTGCACGCAGTCGTCCACGGTCACCGCCGGCTCGGCCCACGGTGGGGTGATCACGCCTTCGTTCACTGCGTACTGACCGCCGACACCCGCGCCGGCCACGATGAGCACGGTGAAGAAGAAGGCGCCCTTGGCGCCCTTCTTGGTCTCGGCATCGGGCTTCTTGCGCACCTCCGACAGCGGCGTGGCCTTCCTCTGAGGTGCCGCGACGCGGACCGGTGCGGCCGGTGCCGTTGTCTTCTCGTTCTTCTTGTTCTTGCGTAGGCCGCGACGCTTCTTCTTCTTTCCGTCTGCGGGTGCGGCGCTGTCGGACCGAGCCACGGGTGCGTTGGCCCCACCGGCGATCTCGCCGCTGGCGGTGATGGAGGCCATCTTGGTGGCGCCCTGCGCAGGTTTGGCGGCACGAGTGGCGGCAATCGACGCCGCGATCTGCTCCGACATCGACTTCACGGCGGGCACGGCGGCCGATTCGCCGTTCCCGGCGGTGGGGAACGCCGGCTCCTTCGGCGGCCGCGGGGCCGGGTTCAGCAACGAGGCGATCGTGCCCGCCGGCGCGGCTCGGGCCACGGGCGGCGGCACGGCCGCGTGAGCGGCGGGCGCAGGGGGT
This sequence comes from Acidimicrobiales bacterium, assembly GCA_024638845.1. Lineage (GTDB taxonomy): Bacteria > Actinomycetota > Acidimicrobiia > Acidimicrobiales > JAHEJN01 > JAHEJN01. Next base: position 72,036 of record JAHEJN010000007.1, read on the forward strand.
TCGTCGACGACAGGCGCGGCGGCCGGTGCCGGCGCGGCGACTGGCGGGTTCGCATGGGCAACCGGTGCCGGAGCGGGTGCTGCCACCGGGACCTCATCGGCGGGAGCTACTGGCGCGGGAGGCGAGTCGGCGGGAGCGTCAGCCACCGGGGGTTCGGCGGCTGGTGCCGGCGCGGCGCCCGGCGGGGCGGCCACGGGGGGATTCGGTTGCGGCGCGAACGCGGCCGGGATCCCAGGACTCGGAGCATGAGGATCGCCGAGCGGTGCGAGCGAGCTCGGTGCCGGGATCGCCTCGTGTTTGGCCGCAGAGTGGTGCTTCGGCGGAGCCTCGTCGAGGGGATTCCACGGAGCGGGAGCCTGTGGACGCGGCGCAGCGGTGGAGGGTGGGTTTCCAGGCATCTCCTTCTCATCGGCCGCGACGGTGTCGATCTTGAGACAACTCTTCGCGCCCTGGTAGCGACGACGATCGTCGCCACTCACCGCCGGTAGCCTCCCCCGGTGGAACGTTTCGGGTTCGTCGGTCTCCCCAATGCGGGCAAGTCCTCGCTGTACAACGCCCTCACCGGTGGGGGCGCCCTCGCCGCACCCTACGCATTCGCCACGACCGACCCGAACGTGGGTGTCTGCAAGGTGCCCGACGATCGCCTCGATCGGCTGGCGGCCATGAGCGCCAGCCGCAACGTGGTGCCGGCGAGTGTGCAGTTCTACGACATCGGTGGTCTGGTCGAGGGGGCGAGCAAGGGTGAGGGGCTCGGCAATCTGTTCCTCGCCGGTATTCGCGAGGTCGACGCGATCGTGTACGTCCTGCGGGCGTTCGACGACACCGATGTTCCCGGGTCCGCCGACCCCCTCGAACACCTCCGCGTGCTCGAGATCGAGCTGGCCCTCGCCGATCTCGAGGCGGTCGAGAAGAACCTCGAGAAGAAGCGCAAGACGGCGCGCCTCACCAACGATCG
>JAHEJN010000130.1:0-2404 GCA_024638845.1 Acidimicrobiales bacterium
GGGCTCGCCGGGCACCGGCCCGGGCCGTTGGGCGACGAAGGTGTCGTCGCCGTCGCCATCCCAGTCGCCGGCCAACAGCCGGTCGGCGGCCCGCCCGTAGGCGAAGACGTTGCTGGCCGGCCCGCTCGACAGCGAGTTGCGCACGTAGACGGTCGCTCCCCGCCGCACCGCGAGGGTGTCGGTGCCGTTGCCGTTCCAGTCGCCGACGAACACCTCGTCGCCGGGGCGGCCGTAGCCGATGACCGAGTCGGCGGGACCCGATCTGAGCGTGTTGTTCAGGTAGAAGACGTTCCCCCGCCGCACGGCGAAGGCGTCGGTGCCGTTGCCGTCCCAGTCGCCGACGAACACCTCGTCGCCGGCTCGACCGTAGGCGATGACGAAGTCGGCCGGACCCGACCCGAGGCTGTTCTTGACGAAGAAGATGTTGCCGCGCCGCACCGCCACGGTGGTGATGCCGTCGCCGTCCCAGTCGCCGAAGTAGAGCTCGTCGCCGGCCTTGCCGTAGGCGATGGTCGACTCGATGCCGGTCACGATGTTGCGCAGCGTGATCAGGTTGGCCGGCCCCCGCCGCGCCACGTCGTCGATGCCGTCGCCGTCCCAGTCACCCCGGGCGAAGTCCGAGTCGGTGGCCGACCCGAAGTAGAGGACGAAGTCGGCGTTGCCGCCTTCGAGCCGGTTGGAGAAGTACCAGACCCCGACCTCGTCACCGACGCCGGCGGCGGCACGGGCGGTGACGAAGGGCGTGATCCCCAACACCAACGCGACCAACAGGATCTGCGCGAGCCGTCTGCGTGCGACCATGACCGACCCCTTCTCGACGAGCCGCCACCCGATCGACCTCGCCTGGGTAGAGAGCTACGCCAATCGTGCTGCCGAACGCCCGCCCCCGCCACGGTCGAAGGTCACATGGCGGTGTCTCGATCCCCGGCGTGACCTTGATCCAATCCACACGGCGGCTTGATCGTGGCTTGATCGAACAGCCCGATGACGCGACATGACCCTTTCACAGGCAGTGACGACCTCCACGCGACCATCGGCCCGAGCTCGTCGAGTCCTCGTCGTCGACGACGACAGCATCCAGCAGGCATTCATCAGCCACGTGCTCGACACGGCGGGCTTCACCGTCTTCACGGCCAACGATGGACAAGACGCCCTTCACCTCGCCCGCGATGTCGAGCCTGACGTCATCGTCCTCGACGCAGTGATGCCCGAGATGGACGGGTTCGAGGTGCTCGAGGTCCTCCGCGCCGACCCGGTGATGGCCACGCTGCCGACCGTGGTCGTGAGCGGACTCGACGATGTCGAATCGCGGCTCAAGGCGTTCGCGGTCGGAGCCGACGACTTCGTGGTCAAGCCCGTCGACGGGGGTGAACTGGTCGCCAGAGTGCGAGCGCAATTGCGCATCGCGGATGCCTGGAGCGGCCGACACTCCTCGATGGTGACATCGTTGCGAAGCGTGCGGCAGCGGATCATCGACACCCCGCCCGGACGCGCACCCGATGACGTGGCCCGCTCACTGGTCGAGCGCTTTCCACGCGACCTGCCGTGCAGCTCGCTCGTCGCCGTCGAAGCAGGACAGGTGACGTCGTGGCTGGGCCGACCCGAGCACGCCTCACTCGTCCAGAGGTCGGGAATCACCACCGACGAGCTCCCCGATGGCGTGTTCACGATCGACGGCGACGACTCGGAGCACTGTCCGCTGTGTGATCGTGCCGGCGGTGGCGGAACCCTGCTCGCGGCAGTCGCAGGTTCGTGGGACACCGGCACGGCGCTGCTGCTCTTCGGCTGCACGCGCCGGCAAAGCGAACCGGCCGCGGAGTTGATCGCCGAGGTGGTCGAAGCGAGCAAGGTCGTCGTCTCTCAGAAGATGCAGGGGTGGGCCGCGGACGCAGGCGCGGACGAGTGGCTCGATCACCTCATCCGGACATCAGCGTTCGACATCTGGTTCCAGCCCGTCGTCGACCTCGGCACCGGCGAGCTCGTGGCCCACGAGGCGTTGGCTCGGTTCCACGATGGCTCGTCACCCGTTCACGTCCTCGAGCAGGCCGCGCACTTGGATCGCACCGTCGCCCTCGAGCTCGCATTGATCGAAGCCGCGATCACGAGTGCGGTGTCGCTCCCGACGGGCATCCCGCTCCACGTCAACGTGTCGCCGCTGGCCGCGGCCGCACCGGAGTTGGTCGACTTGATCGCCGGCGCGGACCGTCGCGTCGTGCTCGAGATCACCGAGCGCGAGCTCTTCGCCGCCCAGACGGCCGAACATCTCCGTTCGATGCTGCCCGCGGGATCACTGCTCGCCGCCGACGACGTCGGAGCCGGGTACAGCGGCCTGGCCCAACTGCTCGATGTCCGCCCGGACATCTTGAAGATCGACCGCTCGGTCGTCGTCGACATCGATCACGAT
>JAHEJN010000130.1:2504-6819 GCA_024638845.1 Acidimicrobiales bacterium
GCCGGCGCCTCCTACGGCGCCAACGTGGCCGCCCTGATGACCGTGGCTCCCGATGAGTTCGATGGCGACTGCCTGGTCGGCTCCGACGTGAGTGTGGCCGCAGACGGCTTGCTCGGTCTCGACGGCATGTACGACTTCGCCACGCTTCCCGAGGTGCTCGGCTTCCACGACTACTACACCGATGAGCAGATGCAGCGAGCCTCGGCCCTCGCCTACGTGGCGCCGGCCGAGCCCGGCGACGGCGTGGTCGTCGAGCTGTTCACCGGCATGAGCTCGGCCGCGCAGGACCAAGCCGCCGCGTTCGGCGAGAGTCTCACCGCCGCCGGCTACGAGGTGCGCTTCGTACCTCAGCCCGACCTCCCGCACAATGCCTTCAACCTGGCACCGGGAAGCGTCGAGGCCCTCACCGCCATGGCCTTCGGCTGAACGGTGGGCCGACACCGGCACCGCTACTCTCGGCGGCCATGGCGACCGTAGGCCCTTCGTCGTCCGAGCATCCGGCGACCTGGAAGTTCGGCTACCCGATCTATCACGCCGAGACCCGGGCGCAGTGGCGCGCCTGGCTCGAGGCCAACCACGACGTCGCTCCCGGTGTCTGGCTGTGTTCGTGGCGGACCGCGACCGGCCGGCCGGTGTGCCCGTATTCCGAGATAGTCGAGGAGGCGATCTGCTTCGGCTGGATCGACTCGACCGTGAACCGCCTCGACGACGACCGAGGGCTCCAGCTGCTCACGCCCCGCAAGACGAAGAGCACCTGGACCCGGCTGAACCGCCAGCGGGTGGCCGACATGGAGGCGGCCGGACTGATGACCGATGCCGGACGCCGCGCCGTCGAGGTCGCGAGAGGCAACGGCTGGTGGACGATCCTCGACCCGGTGGAGGACCTCATCGAGCCCGACGACCTCGCCGCCGCGCTCGACGGGAACGCGGCGGCCCGAAGCGCGTGGGACGGGTTCCCTCCGAGCGCGCGAAAGGCGATGCTGTGGTGGGTGATCAGCGCAGTGAAAGAAGACACCCGGGTGCGGCGGATCGAGACGATCGTCGCCAAGGCGGCGACCGGCGAGCGCGCCCAGGGGTGAGGCGACTCAGCTCGACGTGACCCGGTCGACGAAGCCCGCGATCTCTGCGATCACCTCGTTGCGGTTGGTCTCGTTGACCAGCTCGTGGCGCGCTCGGTCGTAGAGCCTGATGGTCTTGTCATGACTCGGCATGGCCTCGACCGCGGCCAGCGAAGTGCGGTAATCGACGAAGGGATCCTCGGTCCCGTGGCAGAACAACACCGGCATCGTCAGCCGACCGATGTCGGCCTGGAAACGATCGAGGGCGACCACCTCGGCCTCGAGCAGCGGCCGCTTGTACCGGCCCCGATAGATGAGCGGATCGGTGGCGTAGGCCTCGACGGTCGCCTCGTCACGCGACATGCCCGAGAACTCCGTCGCCTCCTGGGGCAGCTCCGGCTCCCTCAAGACGTCACGGGCCCAGTGCCAGTCGCCGATCACCGCACCGAGAAACACGATCCCCGCCAACTGCGTCGGATACCGCTGCGCGAACCGGGCGCTCAACAGCCCGCCCATCGAATGGCCGATCATCACCACCGGCAGGCCGGGGTGCTCGCCGACCGCGATGTCGACCAGCGACCGCAGATCGTCGACCACATGCTCGAAATCGACGATGAGCGCCCTCTCGCCGTCGCTGTGGCCGTGGCCGAGGTGATCCTCGCCGTACACGACTGCACCACCGGCGGTGAGCGCGTCGGCCACATGGGCATAGCGGCTGGCGTATTCCGCGTAGCCGTGCACGATCACCACGATCCGCGTCGGTGACCCCTGCGGCGACCAGCGCTCGTAGTGAACCGCCCCCTCCGAACCCGCAAACGTCGGCATCGGCCGGTTCTACCATCCTCGACCTCCCTCGGGCTCGCGTACGCTCGCCCTTCCGCACTGAGAGCTCCATCAGGACCATCGCCCCTTCCGCCGCCGCATTCCCTTTCCTACGGTCGGATCGTGAGGAAGCTGTTCGCCGGTGTGGTCGCGCTCGCCCTGGTGATCGGGGTGCTGGTAGCGCTCGCGCCGGCCGCGGCGCAGGCCGATCTCGCCGCTGACGACCCCGCATCCGACGACGGTGTCGAGCTCGTCCTCTTCTACGGCGACGGGTGTCCGCACTGCGAGCGCATGCTCGCCTTCCTCGACGAGCTCACCCAGCGGCAGCCCGCGGTCACCTTCGTCGCCTACGAGGTGTGGAACGACGCAGCCAACCAGCGCCTCTTCGCCGACACCCTCGGCCCTCTCGGCGAGACACCCCGAGCCGTGCCCACCGTCGTCATCGGCGACACCGTTTTCGTCGGCTACAGCGACACCATCGTCGCCGCCATCGAGGCCAACGTCGCGGCCGGTGTTGCCGGGCTCACCCGGCCCGAACCCACCGGCGCCGTGGTCGACGTGCCCTTCATCGGCGATGTCGAGGTCGGCGACAACTCCCTGCTCGTCGCCACCCTGGTGATCGGTTTCGTCGACGGCGTGAACCCGTGCTCGCTGTGGGTGCTGTCGATGCTGTTGGCCCTGGTGCTGCACAGCGGCTCACGCACCCGCACCCTGCTGGTGGGCAGCCTGTTCCTGGCCGTGACCTCGGCCCTCTACGGCCTGTACATGCTGGGCGCCTACTCCACCCTCGCCTACGCGGGCCACCTTGGCTCGATCCGCCTCGGCATCGCCATCGTGGCCGGCGCCTTCGGCATCCTGCACCTCAAGGAACACTTCACCACCCGCGGCCCCTCGGTGACCATTGCCGCCGAACGCAAGCCCGGCCTGTTCCAACGCATGCGCCGCCTGGCCGACCCCGACCGCTCGGTGCCCGCAGTGATGGGCGGCACCGCCCTGCTGGCCGTCGGCGTCTCGCTCGTCGAGACACCCTGCACCGCCGGGCTCCCCCTGCTGTGGACCGACCTGCTGGCCGACCGCGACGTCACCGCCGCCGCTGCCGGCCTGCTCTTCGCCTTGTACCTCGCCGTGTTCCTGGTCGACGAGCTGCTCATCTTCGGCGCCGCCGTCGTCACCATGCGAGCCACCAAGCTCCAGGAACACCACGGCAAGGCACTCCAGCTGGTGAGCGGCCTGTTGATGGTCACCCTCGCCGGTGTGATGGTGCTCTCCCCCGCTCTGCTCGAATCGGTCACCGGCACCGTGGCCGTGTTCGCCGTGGCCGCGGTGATCGGCGCAGCCGTGCTGGCCGGCGAGACCTGGTGGAGCCACCACCACCCCGGCGGCGTCACACCCGCTTCGTAGCGTCAGGGCTGGCGTCGGAGAATCAGCGGGCTGACGTCGTCAGTTCTGTGGGGTGAGCTGTTCGAGCATCTGGAGCGTTGCCTCGACGATCTGGGCTTGCTGGTCGGTGGCGGTGACCGTGGCCGGGTTGTCGCCCTTTTGCGGCCCGTAGGATCCGAACTGGGCATGGTTGCCACCCTCGATCGACACGTACGCGGTGCCCGTCGGCAGCCGGGCTCGGGAATCGTCGATGTCGTCGAGGGAGGTCAGGCCGTCACGGGTGCCGAAGATCGAAGTGGCAGAGACCTCGGCCCGGGAGAGGTCGGTGCCGCCCGGTGGATAAGCCGCCCACAACGCCAGTCCGGCAACCGACCCGGGATGGTCACCGACGTATTCGGCCGCCATCGCTCCGCCGAGCGAGTGCCCGCCGATCGCCCACGTGTCGATGTCGGGATGGGCCCCGATGACATCGTCGGCGGCGTCGGCGTTCAGCACGGCCAGGTTCAACGGCATCTCGGGGACCACGACGAGATACCCCGCCTCGGCGAGCTGGCGGGCCAACGGTGCATAGCTCGCAGGATCGACACGGGCTCCCGGGTAGAGAACGAAGCCCACTTCGGCGCCCGCGATGGGTTCGAACGTGTAGCCGTCGGCTTCGGTGACCTCGACCAGCTCGTCGCTGGCGAGTGCGGCCACCGCCACCGGCTCGGGATCGGGTGTCGACGTCGCCCACAGGAAGAACCCACCCACGACAAGAATGACGACGGCCAGAACTGCGGCCGCGACGAACCACCACCGGCGACGACGCGGCGTCTCGTCGGGCGAATCCGGTCTATGCGGCAAGCCGCGGTTCCAGGATCACCACCGCGGTCGGGGTCGGCCGGCCATGTTCCACGTCGGCGTCAGCGATTGGTCGCGCCCATGACGCCTCCCACGATGACCGTGAGAATGATGCTGCCGATGATCGAGATTCGGAGCCCAGACCCCACGATGGCCAATACCACGTTGATGAGAATGAGCACGAGGACGAACCCCGCGAACTGAACCAGCTTGCT
>JAHEJN010000046.1 GCA_024638845.1 Acidimicrobiales bacterium
CGGGTGAGGTGGCGGTACACGCGATCTCGGAGGTCGGCCTCGATGGCGTAGGCCGTTCGGAACAACACGTAGCGCAGCGATCCGCCGAACGCGAACCGACCGACACCGAGCAACGCCAGGACCACGGCGAGACGGTTGAGGTCACCTCGGTCGCCAGCGACGGCCGCGTCGATCGCCGCGCTGGCCACCGCAGGGGTCGCCACCTGGATCGCAACCGAGGTGAACGCGAGAACCACTGCGGCGGTGAGTGAGAATCGTTGGGCGCGGATGTGAGGCCCGAGGCGTCGGAGGAACGTCGGTCGGCGCGGAGGAGCATCGGCCGGGGCGGCGTGGTTCGGCCCGCCTCCCTCGCTCGTCACGGTGGCGTCGGTCACGGCGGTCATCGCAGAGTGCAGGCTAGGCACTCGACACGAACGCAGAGGCATCGTTCACGTGGGCGTACACTCGTCGGACGCGGCCCCTGGCCGCATCGCCCGTCTGTCCCATCGAGCTTCGAGGTCACGATCGATACTGCACTCGGCATCATCCTCGTGGTGCTGCTCGTCGCGGCCAACGGTTTCTTCGTTGCTGCCGAGTTCGCGCTCGTCGCCGTCGAGCGGGCTCAGGTCGACACCCAAGCCGCCGCCGGCGACCGTCGGGCTCGAGCCGTCGGTGCCTTGCTCCAACGGCTGTCGTTTCACCTGTCGGGCGCGCAGCTGGGTATCACGCTGACGTCGCTGGGGCTGGGCTTCGTGGCCGAGCCGACGGTGGGTGCCCTCCTCGAGCCGGTGATCGAGCCCCTGTTCGGCGGTTCGTCACGCGGGGTGTCGATCGCGCTGGCCCTGGCCCTGGCCACTGTGTTCCAGACCGTGTTCGGCGAGCTCGTGCCCAAGATCATCGCCATCGCCAAGCCGTTGACCATGGCCAAGGCGTTGGCCGCACCGTTTCGATTGGCGTCATTGGTGATGACGCCGTTCGTGAAGGTGCTCGACGGCGCGGCCAACCGCATCGTGCATGCCCTCGGCATCGAGCCGACCGAGGAGCTGGCGGCCGGTCGATCGCTCGACGAGCTGGCCTACCTGGTGCGGTCGTCGGGAGCAGAGGGCACGCTTCGGCCCGACGAGGTGAACCTGCTCACGCGCTCGATTCGTTTCGGCGACAAGACCGCGGCCGACGCGCTCACGCCGAGACCGGAGGTGACCTCGATCGGTCCTGATGCCACCCTCACCCAGCTGGCCGAGCTCTCGGTGCAGACCGGACTCAGCCGGTTTCCCGTGGTCGGAGCCGATCTCGACGACGTCCGCGGCGTGGTGGTCGTGAAGTCGATCTACGAGATCGATCACGAGCGGAGATCGTCGACGATCGTCGATGCCATCACCAGCGAAGCGTTGATCGTGCCCGAGGGTCGCGGCCTCGAGTCGCTGCTGTCCCACATGCGGAGTACGGGCGAGCAGATGGCCGTCGTGATCGACGAACACGGGGGGACCGCAGGCGTGCTCACGGTCGAGGATCTGGTCGAGGAAGTGGTCGGCGACATCTCCGACGAGCACGACGAGCCGGAGCTCACCGTGATCCGCGAGGCGTACAGCGTGGTGCTGGCCGGGTCGCTCCACCCCGACGAGGTGGCCGAGGTGTGCGGGTTCGAGATGCCCGAGGGCCAGTACGAGACGCTCGCAGGGTTCGCGCTCGACGTCCTGCAACGCATTCCGAACGAGGGCGAGCTGTTCACCCACGAGGGCTGGCGATTCGAAGTGGTGGAGATGGACCGCCGACGCATCGCCTCGCTGCGTCTCACCCCGCCCGGCGTCGACGGCGAGGCCGACCGATGACCACCTGGGCGCTGATCGCAGCCGTCGCGCTCCTGGCCGCGAACGCCTTCTTCGTCGCGGTCGAGTTCGCGCTGCTGGCCGCCCGCCGTTCGGTGATCGAACCGCTGGCCGAAACCTCGCGCCGTGCCCGGACGGCTCTGGCGGCGATGAACGACCTCAACCGGCAGATGTCGGCCGCTCAGCTGGGCATCACGATGGCGTCACTGGGTCTCGGCTTCGTGGCCGAGCCCGCCGTCGATCATCTTCTCGCCGGGGTGGTCGAGTCGGCCACGTCGTGGCCATCGGGTGTCCGTCATGCCCTGACCTTCACGGTCGCACTGTCCATCGTCGCTTTCTTCCACATGGTGCTGGGCGAGATGGTTCCCAAGAACGTGGCCCTGGCCGGAGCCGAACGGGTCGCAATGCTCCTCGCACCCCTACACGCCCGCTTCGTTGCTCTGCTGGCGCCCGTCATCTGGGCCCTGAACGGCATGTCCACCGCTGTCGTGCGGATCGTCGGCATCGAACCGACCGACGAGCTGGCGAGTGCCCACACCCCGGCAGAGTTCCTGTCGATGGTCGATGCGTCGCGTGGCGAGGGACTGATCGGCGACTTCTCCCACAGCTTGTTGTCCGGTGCCCTCGAGCTCCGGTCGCGGCCGATCTCGTCGGTCATGGTGCCGTGGGCCGACGTCGTCTCGGTGCCCCGCCTCATGCCGGTCTCGGAGATCGAGAAGGTCGTGGTGAGCAGCGGTCACTCACGCTTGCCGATGGTACGACAGGCCGACGATGGGCTCGAGGGGTACGTCCACGCCAAGGATCTCCTGCGAATCCCCGTGAGCGTGCGCCACAATCCGTTGCCGACCCGCCGCATCCACCCGATGGTGGTGCTTTCGCCCGAGCGCACCCTGAGTGATGCCCTGCTGGCCATGCGTCGACAGCGGAGCCACGTCGCGCTCGTTCGTGACGGCGAGACGTCGATGGGGCTCGTGTCGCTGGAGGACATCGTGGAGCAGGTGGTCGGCGACATCCGCGACGAGGCCGACGTTCGGGTCGACGGAACCTGACGCAGGGTTCGTCATCGAACGGCAACATTTCGGCCGGCCCGACTATCCTCCATGCCGTGAAGCTGCGCCACGTAGCGTTGCTGGTGTTGTCGGTGGGGCTCATGGTGCCGGCCGGTGCCGGCGCCCAGGATCCGATCGCCGAGACCCGGCGGGCCCTCGACGACGCGCGCGCCCAGGTCGAATCCGCTCAGGCCGACGTCGACTCGGCCCAGTCGGCGGCCAACGAAGCGGCCGAGTCGTATTTCGCGGCGATCGACGAACAAGAGCGCCTCGATGACCACATCGCCAAGCTCGAAGCCGAGATCGCCGCCACCCTCGCCGAGGTCGACCGCCTCGCCACCGAGGTCCGCGTCGTCGTCGTGAACCGGTACGTCGCGGCCGAGCAGGCTCCGGGCGTGCTCGGCGACGATGATGTCAATCGGGCGGCTCGCGCCGATGCGCTGTCGCGCTTCGTGGCCAACTCGCGCCTCGATGCCGTCGACGAGTACCGGTTGGTCCGCGGCCGGCTCGACGATCTCCGAGCCGAGCTCGACGACCGGTCGGCCCGTCAGGTCGAGGTCGTGGCCGATATGGCTGGTGCCGAACGCGACGCCAACGATCTCCTGGCGGCGCTCACCGTCGAGCGGGAACGCCTCGACCAGCGCGTCGCCGAGCTCGCCGCCGAGGAGGCACGGCTGGTGGCCGAAGAGGAGGCCCGCCGCCAGGCCGAGGAGGCCCGCCGGCAAGCCGAGCTGGAGGAACAACGACGGGCCGAGGAAGCCGCTCGCCAGCAGGCTCTCGCCGCCAATCCGCCGACCCCTGCGACCGGCCCCGAGCCCGCAACGAACGAGCCGGCACCGTCGGACCCGTCGCCGACGGCCGAACCCGAGATTCCCGCCGGATCGGCACCGTCGCCGGCCACGGGATGGGTCTGCCCGGTGGCCGGACCCACCAGCTTCATCGACTCGTGGGGGGCACCCCGGGCGTCGGGCCGGTGGCACAAGGGCACCGACATGATGGCCAACGAGGGCATCCCCGTGGTCGCCGTGGTCGGCGGCACCCTCGAGCACCGAGGCAATTCCGTCGGCGGGCTGTCGGCGCACCTGACCGCGCCCGATGGCACCTACTTCTACTACACGCACCTGTCGGGATACGCGAACGAAGGCGCTGGTTCGGTCGCCCAGGGCACGGTGATCGGGTACGTGGGGATGACCGGCAACGCACCCGTGCCCCACCTGCACTTCGAGCACCACCCCGCCGACGTCGGCGGGCCGGTCAACCCCTATCCCACGTTGATCGCTACCTGCTGACCGCTCCTTCGGCGATCAGCGGGAGCTGCCATTTCGCTCGCCGCGCAAGGGCAACGGCGGCCAGTTGCGAGTGCACGCCGAGTTTCTGGAAGATGCCGCGCACGTGACTGCGGACCGTCGAGACCGCCACGTAGGTCCGTTCCGCGATCTCGTCGACGGTGAGGCCGTCGACCAGCAGCGCGAGGACCTCGCCCTCGCGCTGGGTGAGGGCAACGAATGGGGCGAGCTCGGACGCTCGCCTGGTCTGTTGCGTCCGGAACGCCCGGTACCAACCGAACTTCTCGGCGTCGTTTCCGATCGTTGCACCGTGCATGGCGCGCTCGAGGTCGTCGACAACCGCATCGAGGGCTGCGCACTTGCGAATGACCGTCTCTGCGCCCAGCTCGATACATCTGCCGTAGAGGGCGTCGTCGTTGATGCCGGTGAACATGATCACGCGGCAACCCTTGTCGACGATTTCCTCGACGAGCGAGAGTCCTGCGCGACGGTTGTCGCCGAAGTCGACGTCGAGCAGCACGATGTCGGGTCGGCCGTGCACGATGGTCGAGAACACGCTGGTTCGGGTCGGGTCGGCGATGCGCGGGTAGGGCAATCCTCTCGCAGCCAGGGAGGCGGCGAGACCTTGGGCGAGGAGAAGGTGGTCGTCGACGATCAGCAACTCGGCGGGGGTGGTGGTCATCGCGCGCGAGCCTCCCGGAGATCGATGACCTGTCCACCCGCTCCGTGTCCGAGGGAGGCATTGGCTGCGGCGCCGGCGCTGGGAAGCGTGAGGGTGAACGAGGCCCCCTTGGCCACCGGATCGATGCGCAGCTCGCCGCTCATCTTGGTTGCCAGGTCGCGGCTGGAATGCAGACCGAGGCCGGATGCCTCGTCGGGCTTCGAGCTCACGCCCCGCTCGAAGATCGCCTCATGGAGGGATTCGGGCACACCCGGGCCGTGGTCGGCGATGGTGATCGTGACCGAGTCGAGGTACTCGACCGCTCGGAGGGTGATGTTCCTGCCGGCGCCGTGCTGGATGGCGTTGTCGAGCAGGTTCTGGATGATCTCGCGCGTTGCGTCGGGATCGCCGAAGGCATGGGCATCGGTCGTGGCGTCCACCACGATGTCGTCGTACTCCAAGGCGTGGAGCCGGATGGCCGGAGCGATCGCGTCGGCGACCAGGAATCGCTTCCTTTCTCCGATCGCGCGGCCCGACAGCATCCGCCGGAGCCGAGCAACCTCCTGGGTGAGGGCCCGGTAGATGTCCTCGGTCGCCTCCGGATCACCGTGGTGGTTGGCCGCGACATAGCGGAGCCCACCCTCGATGGCCAAGAGGGCGGAGCGTCCGTCGTGGGCGACGATGGCGCGGTCGTTGCGCTCGGCGGCGAGCACCATGCGGCCGGTCTCGGCTTCGAGGGCGACGCGCCGGAACTGGCTGTTCTGAGCCGCTTCGATTCGCACGAGGTCGTTGTGAAGGCCTGCGGTGACGAGGGCAGTACCGACGGTCAGGAGGCCGACACCGCCGAGGAAGTCCAGGTGGGTCGATGCACTGACATGGTGGAGCACGATGCTCGACATGCCGACCACCACGGCCAACACACCCATCCACAGGTGCTCGACGCGATGGTGAACGCGACCCTGTCTGAGGCTGAGAGCACCGAGTACGAGCATCAGCCACGCAAGCGCACTGCCGGAGAAGTAGGCCAGCCCCTCGAGGTCGACGCCGCCAGGCGTGCGCCCGTCGAAGCTGGTCACATCGACCAGGACCAGAGCGCCGAGGAAACCGACCACGGAGATGGCGCCGACGGTGCGGAGCCGAGGTTCCTCGTGCCGCCAGACCGTGAGAGCGAGGGCAAGCACCGCGATCGCAGCGATGCGGGAGGCCGCGGCCATGGAGTCGAATACGCCGCGGACCCCGACTCGGTCCCAACCATCGGCCGAGCCGACCAGATCGAGCGAGCCGAACGCCATCAACCCCACGGTGATGCTCAGCGCGAGGCTTCCGCCCTCGGTACCGGCCCGCCAACGCTGGTAGAAGATGGCCGACGTCGTGACCAGCAGAATTGCCGTCGCCGTGGTCAGCTGGGCGACGGGAATGATGAGCGATTCCGACGAGGCGAACGTGGACTCGGCGGGCGTGGCGACCAGCACCACGCCCATGACGCCCACCGCGCCCACGGCGCACGCGACAAAGGCACGCCGGTCGATCGTGACCTCCTGGCCCGCGGCTGAGGGTGGTTGATGCGTCATGGTTGATCGGTGGCGACCGCATTGGGTCGCCGTGGTCGCCAGTGGAATCGGTGACAGCGCCTGCACACGACACGGTGGACGCGGCAGTGACGGAATCGTCGAGCGCTCGGTGCGCCGCCAATGTTTGCCCGATGGCGGCGCAGGCCAGGTATACCCCCAACGCGGTTGCCGGTCCAGAGCCGATGAGCCGAAAGGGGCGAATGGCCTATGAGTTTGCTGGGTTTTCTGCGCCCGTCCCGCCGAAATCCCTCAATGTTGGGGATGGTCGGTTCCTCCAGGTGGGCGGACGCAGATTCACCAACTGTGCCGCTGTGTCCTGCTCGGTATTGGGGCAGTGTCGTCATTGTCACGTTCGACACCAACCAAACCGAAGGAAAACCAATGCTTCAGCTCATGACCTACCTGTCCAGCCGCAACAACGACGAGCGCGGCGCGGTCGCAATCGAGTACGCCCTCCTTGCTCTCCTCGTCGCCGTCGCTCTCGCCGCGGCGTTCACGACGCTCGAGGGTGCGATCAGCACTGCTCTCGGCGCGGTGGGCACCGCCTTGGGCGCCGCTGCCAACTAGAGGGCCGGGCACTCGGTCGGGGACGCAGCGTCAGCTCGTCCCCGACCGCTGTTCATCGTCGGATCGAATCGAGAGAAGGACGGGTGCGGGTCGCATGGCGACTGAATCAGGAGAAGTGAAAGACATCGAGCGCGGGGCCGTCGCCATCGAATACGCGCTCTTGGCCATCCTCGTAGCGGTGGCTCTGGCCGCGGCGTTCACGACGCTCGAGGGTGCGATCAGCACGCTCTACGGCGCCGTTGGCACCGGCATCAACACGGTCGTCAACTAGGCCGAGATGCGAGCCACGTCCGACCTCACGCCAGGCGACGACACCGTGATTCGCCGCGTTCGTGAGCGTGGTGTGGTGGCCATCGAGTTCGCATTGCTGCTACCGCTCCTGCTGCTCATCCTGTTCTCCATCTTCGAATTCGCGCGGGGCTACAACGCACGGGTCACCGTCACCCACGCGGCCCGTGAAGGTGTGCGGGCCTATGCTCTGGGCGAGGACGCCGTGGCCGCGGCCAGTTCTGCCGCCGGAGCCCTGAACCCTGGCTCCATGACGATCACCACCACCGGCGGCCAGCCGTGCACGATCGGCAGCCCGGTCACGGTCACCGTCAGCTACCCGGTTCAGTACTCGATTCCGTTCTTCGGGACCGGCACGTGGACGGTCGCCGACACGGGTTCGATGCGCTGCGAAGTGGGGAATCCGTGATGTCGCCCCGGATCACCGAGGCCGGTGCCGACGATCGCGGCGCCGCGGCGATCATGATCGCCGTGGCCATGCTGGCGATCGTCGGGTTCATGGCCTTCGCCATCGACCCGGGTGTGTTGTTCCAGGAGCGCCGCGAGCTCCAGGTCGGTGCCGAGGCGGCCGCTCTGGCCATCGCCCAGGACTGTGCCACCGGAGCAATCGGCTGCAGTGAGACCGACGCGGGGGGTTTCGCCAAGCAGTACGTCGATGCAAACGCCTCCGACGGGGAAGCCCGCGTGGTGAACATCGACATCGACACATCGGCCGGAACCGTCACCGTGGAGGCGGGAACCCTGAACAACGCCAGCAACCGCGACGGCGATCCGAACACCACCGACCTGTTCTTCGGGCCGGCTGTGGGTGTCGACAGCTTCGAGGTCCGGGCCCGCGCCACGGCAGCGTGGGGTGCGGTCGGCGGTGGCACCACCCTTCCGCTCATCTTCGGCGAATGCGAGTACGAAAAGGCCGGTGGCAACCTCGATGCGGGCGTTCAGCCCACCGGCACGATGGTCATCGGATTCCACTTCGGCGCGAACAACGGCAACGGCAACGGCAACGGCAACGGCAACGGCAACGACGATGACGACGACGATCCGTGCTTCTTCAACAACGGCCAGGACATCGACCCCGACGAAGACCGGCTGCCCGGTGGGTTCGGATGGCTCCAGCAGACGGGCTGTGAGGCGACGCTGAGCGTCGACAACTACGTCGACGCGAAAACGGGCAACGCCACCCCGCAGGGATGCAGCCCCCAGGACCTGGGACTGGTCGTGGGCAATCTCATCCTGGTGCCCATGTTCGACAACATTCCGCAAGGAAACAGCAAGACCTACCACGTCGTCGCCTTCGTCGGAATCCGAGTCGAGGGTTTCAAATTCCCCGGCAATCCGTCGGTGTGGCGCAAGGGCAACTGGCAGGCATGCAACACCCTCGGGCCCGGCCAGTCGGAGAGCTGCCTGGTCGGAACCGTCGAAGACATCTTCGAGCCGGGCGCCGTCATCGGCGGACCCGACACAGGAGCGAACACCATCCGGCTCATCGGGTGACGTGAGATCCGGCGGCCATCCATGAACTCCCTTCGTACGCAAGCGGGTAACTCGCTCGATGGAGCGACAGACAGGAAAGCGATGCAATGAATCGAAAAATGGTGGGACTGATCCTGGCGTTCGCTCTCGCGACCTTCGGCACGTTCGCCCTGGCGGCTTACGTTCGAGGTGCAGAAGATCGTGCGCTCGCCGGACAAGAACTGGTCGAGGTCATCATCGTCGATGACGACATCGCCGCGGGTTCGACGGCGGAGGATGTCGCCCGTGGCGTCATCACCGACGAGATCCCCGACACGGCCGTACCCGACGACTTCGTGGTCGACCTGTCGGAGATCGAGGGACTGGTGGCGGCGGTCGATCTCGTCCCCGGCGAGATCCTCATTCCCGGTCGCTTCGAGTCTCCGACGGCATTCGATCGGGACCAGACTCGTGTGATCGACGTCCCTCCCGGCCTCCAGGAGGTCACCCTGACGCTCGATCCGAACCGTGCCGTCGGCGGCAACCTCGTACCGGGCGACACGGTGGGTGTGTTCTTGTCGTTCGAACCCTTCGAGCTGACCGGAACGATCGACATCGACAACGGTGCGGCTCTGACCTTCGACGAGATCTACTTCGGCACGACCGACGACCCGGTCCTCGTTCGCGACACCGATGGTGACGGTGTGCTCGATGCAGCCGCCGAGGAGACGGCGGAATCCGAGCGCCAGCTCAGCACCCCCAACACCACCCACCTCACCCTGCACAAGGTGCTGGTCACCAACATCCAGCTCGAGCAGCTTCCCGAGACCATCGACGAGGACGACGACCGAGTCACCAGTTCCACGACCCTGGCTCCCACCGGCAATCTCCTCGTCACGCTGGCCCTCGACGGACCGGATGCCGAGCGACTGATCTTCGGTACGGAGTTCGGCTTCGTGTACCTGTCGGCTGAACCCGACGAGGCTGTCGAAGGCGGCACACGGATCCAGACACGCGGCAGCGTGTACCTCGAAGAGTTCGGAGCTCTCTGATGAGTGAGATCGTGCTTGCCTCGACCGATGCCGACTTCGAGGACCGGCTCCGGTCGTCGTCTCCCTCTCTGAACGGGCAGTTGACCCGTCTCGACGATCTGAGCATCGACCATCTCCTGGCGCAGGATCCTGCTGTCGTCGCTCTCGGTCCGGCGTGGTCGAGCGCCGAGCTGGTGGCGGCCGCCGGCGAGATCGATCGACGTCGACCCGAGATCACGGTGGTGCTCTTCGCCACGCCGACCGCCGAGCTCTGGGAGCAGGCACTGCGATCCGGCGCGCGTGACCTGGTCGATCCAGCCAGCGACGGCGCCGAGCTGAGCAGCGCACTCGACCGGGCCAGAGAACGATCGAGCCGCCAGCGGCGCAATGTCCGGGCGGTCGTCGAATCGGAGGCTCCCGGCGAGGCGACGGCACTGGGGGGCCGGGTCATCGTCGTCGCCTCACCGAAGGGTGGCAGCGGCAAGACGATGTTGGCGACCAATCTGGCCTACGGTCTCGCCCGGCACCATCCGAAGGATGTCGCCCTCATCGATCTCGACGTGCAGTTCGGCGACGTGGCGGCTGCTCTGCGTCTCGTGCCCGAGTACACGCTGGCCCACGCCGTGACCACGCCGGCTGACGCGGTCCAGGTCAAGTCGTACCTGATGCCCCATGAGGCCGGCTTCTGGGCGCTGTGCGGACCGTCGAGTCCGGTGGAGGCCGACGACATCGGCGTGGAACAGGTCGGAGCACTCCTGACGACCCTCCGCAGTGAGTTCGAGTGGCTCGTCGTCGACACCGGAGCCGGTATCGACGATCACACCCTTACGGCGCTCGAGCTCTCGACCGACATCCTCCTGTGCACCACGACCGACGTGGCGGCGATTCATGCCATTCGCAAGATGGTGGACGTCCTCGACCAGCTCGGTCTCGACCGCGCCAGCCAAACGCTGGTGCTCAACCGGGCCAACGCCCGTGTCGGCCTGACCGTCGACGACATCGAGCGGACGATCGGCCGCCGAGTCGAAACCCAGATCCCCAGCGCACGACTCGTGCCGACCGCGATGAACTCGGGAACGCCCGTGCTCGAAGACAACGCTCGCTCCGGCGTGGGTCGCGCGATCGACGGATTGCTCGACGGGCTGACCAGCGTCTCTTCCGGTGGCGACTCGGGCCGATGGGGCTTCTTCAAAGGAGGGCGCTGATGAGCCTGCGAGATCGATTGAACGAGTCGGCACCTGCGGTCGACGTCGAGGCCGAAGCGGTGTCGCCCATGGCGAGCCGGGGCGACGACGACATGCCGCTGAGCCCTCTCCTCGGGTTGCGGCTCCGCGCCCAGGAGAAGCTGTTCGAGCGACTGGGAAATCGCCTCCACGACTCCACGCTCTCGGCCGAGCAGCTCGAGCGCAGCGTTCACGACGAGCTCCTCCGGATCATCGACGCCGAGCAGTCGCCGCTGAAGCCCGAAGAGCTCGAGAACCTCGTCGAGACGATGACCGACGACATCATGGGCTACGGCCCGCTCCAGGCGTTCCTGGAAGACGATCGCGTCACCGAGATCATGGTGTCGGCCAACGGTCCGATCTACATCGAACGCGACGGGATCGTCGAGCAGACCGACTCGCGGTTCTTGTCGGAAGACCATCTGCGACGGGTGATCGAGCGCATCGTCTCCGGGGTCGGCCGCCGCATCGACGAGTCGTCACCGATGGTCGACGCGCGTCTCAAGGACGGGTCCCGAGTGAACGCCGTGTTGCCGCCACTCACCGTCGACGGACCGAGTCTCACCGTCCGGAAGTTCGCCCGTCGCCCCTACGAGGTGTCCGATCTCATCGCGAACCACACGTTGACGCCACGCGTGGCCGCGCTCCTCGAGGCGTGCGTCGCGGCCAAGGTCAGCACGGTTGTGTCCGGTGGAACCGGGTCGGGCAAGACCACCTTCCTCAACGTGCTCTCCTCGTTCATCGGCGAGAAGGAGCGCATCATCACCATCGAGGACGCCGTCGAGCTCCAGTTGCAGCAGAAGCACGTGGTGCGAATGGAGTCACGGCCTCCGAACCTCGAGGGCAGCGGTGCCATTCCGATTCGCGAACTGGTGCGCAACTCCCTCCGCATGCGCCCCGATCGCATCATCGTCGGCGAGGTCCGCGGCGGCGAGGCGCTCGACATGTTGCAGGCGATGAACACCGGCCACGAAGGCTCGCTGACGACCCTTCACGCCAACTCGCCCCGTGACGCCCTGTCGCGGCTCGAGACCATGGTGCTGATGGCGGGGATGGATCTGCCGTTGCGAGCGATTCGCGAGCAGGTGGCCGCGGCGATCGGCCTGATCGTGCACACCTCGAGGATGAACGACGGCACGCGGAAGGTCGTCCGCATCAGCGAGGTGACCGGCATGGAGGGCGACACGATTCAGCTCTCCGACCTCTACACCTTCGACTGGAGCGCGGGAACCGATGCTCACGGTCGGGTCCTCGGCTCGGCCCAGCCCACGGGCCTGCGGCCCTCGTTCCACGGTCGTCTGGACGACCTCGGCATCGATCTGCCGGCCGACCTGTTCGGAAACCCTGCCGATCTCATCGCGAGTGGGGGTCGACGCGATGTTCGACCGTGAAGCCCTGCTGGCCGCGCTCGTCAGCCTGTTGTTGGCGGCGTACGTGCTGGCGATCACCGGGGGCATCGCCTTCGCCCAGGAGACCGACGGCATCCTGATCGACGACATCGACAGCTCGGCGTTTCCGGCAGTCGTGGTGACGATCACCGGCCCGCCGTCGTTGGCCGGCAGCGAGCTCACCGAGGCCGACGTGACGGTGCGCGAAAACGGCCAGGTCCGCGCGGCATCGATCACTCCGATCCCCTCCGACGACCTCGAGGTCATTCTCCTGATCGACACGTCGGGGAGCATGAGCGGTGCCCCGATCACCCAGGCGCGGGAGGCGGCATCACAGTTCATCGATCAGATGCCGCCGACGACTCGCATCGCCGTGATCGGCTTCGGACCCGAGCAGGCGTTGGCCTCGGAGTTCACCACGGACACCCAGATCTCACGCGACGCGGTCGCGGCGCTGCCCGTCTCCGGCGAGACGGCGTTGTACGACGCCGTGCTCTTCGCTATCGCCGAATTCGGCCCGAGTCAGGGCGCAGAGCGACGGCTGGTCATCGTCAGCGACGGCGGCGACACGGCCAGCGGCGCACCGATCGACCTTCCGATCACCCAGCTCCGCAGTAGCGGTGTCCAGGTGCAGGTGATCTCGCTGCTCACCCCGGAGTCGGACTCGCCGGCCCTTGCCTCGCTGGCCGCAGCCGGCAACGGTCGAGTCGTCGAGGCTTCGGATCCGGCCGCGCTCACCGAGACCTTCCAATCGATTGCGTCGGCCCTGGTGAGCCAGTACGAGGTCGCTTTCGAAGCCGAGCAGGGCGGCCCAACCGAGCTCGAGATCGCCGTGTCGGTCGGATCGGTCGACTCGAGCGCCACTGCGTCGGTGGTGCTGCCGCCCGTCGAGGCGCCGGTGCCGACCGCAGCGCCGACTCCTGTCCCGGCCGAGAGCCTGCCCCAACCCGCGCCCACCGCGACCCCGGCGGCGGCGGTCACCACCCTCGTCGACGATTCGACGGCTTCGTGGCTGTACCCGGTGGGGCTGTTGTCGATGTTCGCGGCGTTGGCCGGACTGTTCTGGTTGATCCTGAGTCCCGGTCGCCGGGCCAGCGCCTTGCAGACGTGGACTCCGGCCGCGGTCGACTCCGGCCGATCGCTGAGTGGATGGCTGCGGGGAACTCCGGGCCTGCTCACCGATGTGATCGGGGGCACCTTGTCACGGAAGGGCCGTGAACGACGCTTGGAACTGGCGCTGGCCCGTGCCGGAATCGAGCTCCGAGCCACCGAGATGGTGCTGATCGGCGGCGTCGCCGTGGCGATTGCCGTGCTGGTCGGGCTGCTCGCGTTCGGACTCCTCGGGGGAGTGGCATTCGGCGTCGGCACCTTCGTTGCCATTCGAGCTTGGCTGGGCTGGTTGGGTCGCAGGCGGACGGCGGCCTTCGCCGCCCAGCTCCACGGCGCGCTGACGATGATGGCCGGGAGCCTCCGCTCCGGGTACTCGCTCTCGCAATCGGTCGACGCTGTAGCCCGAGAGACCGAATCGCCCATCTCCGACGAGCTCAACCGTGCCCTCGTCGAGGTGCAGCTCGGCCGCGACCTCACCGAGGCGTTCGAAGGAATCGCTGATCGAGTCGACAGCGCCGACTTCCACTGGGTGGTCGAGGCGATCGAGATCAGCCGCACCGTCGGAGGAAACCTCGGTGAGGTGCTCGACAACGTGGCCAAGACGATCCGCGACCGAGATCGAGTGGCCAGGCAGGTCCGCACCCTCAGCGCCGAGGGCCGACTCTCGGCCTGGATCCTGTCGTTCCTGCCGTTCATCATGGCCGCATATCTTGCCTTGGTGAATCCCGACTATCTCTCGTACCTCACCGACACCGGCGCCGGCCGGGTGGTGATGTCGATCACCGGCGTCATCGTCGCCGTCGGCATCGTGTGGATGCGCAAGATCGTGAAACCGGAGTTCTGACATGCCTCTCACCCTTTGGATAGCTGCGGCCTGCGTCGCCTCGTCGATACCCGTCGCCTGGTGGGCCATCGGAGGCGCTCGGGTGGGGTCGAGCGCCAGGAGCAACCTGGCCATCGCCGCGCGTCAGGTCGATCTGCGCAGCCTCCGCCTCGACCTCTCGACCCGAGACCGGGTCTGGGGACCCGTCGGCCAGAGGTTGATCGACTTCGCCCGTCGCGTGACGCCCCTCGGCATGATCGAACGATCGCAGCGATCGATTCACCTCGCCGGCTCGGGCACGTCGATGGATGTCGAGAAGCTGCTGGCCCTCAAGATACTGGCCGCCATCGGCTTCGCGATCCTGGGCGGGGTGGCGTTCCTGGGGAATCCGTCACCTCAGACGTTGATACTGGTGATCACATTGTTCATCGCCGGATGGGTCATGCCCGATGTGGTGCTCAGGCGGCGGGCCGACGCCCGGCAGAAGCGTGTCCGGATCGAGCTTCCCGATCTCATGGACCAGATCATGATCAACGTCGAGGCCGGCCAGAGCTTCGATGCGGCCGTTACCCGCGTGTCGGCACGGGGTGTCGGACCCGCGTCGGAGGAATTCCGCCGGGTGATGCAGGACATCCAGCTCGGGATGAGCCGGCACGAGGCGCTGAATCTACTGCTCGGCCGCACCGATGTGCCGGAGTTGCGTGAGACCGTTCAGGCGTTGAGTCAGGCCGAACGCTACGGCGTGCCCCTCGGGCGGGTGCTCCGCGTGCAGGCCGACGAGCTGCGCGAAAGGCGACGGCAACGAGCCGAGGAACAAGCGATGAAGGTGCCGGTGAAGATCCTCTTCCCGCTCATGGTCTGCATTCTCCCGGCGCTGATGGTGGTGATTGTCGGACCCGGCATCATCCAGCTGGTGCAACAAGGTGGGATCGTGCCATGACCGACACCCGTGCTATCGCACCGAACGAGCGAATGGTGGCGTCGATCCTCGACCGGCTCCACACCGATCTGTCGGCTGGGAACGGCCTCGATCACGCGATCCCTACCGGCTTCGAGCCCCTCGATCACGAGCTCGAGGGCGGATTCAGGTCGGGCCAGCTCATCGTCATCGGTGGCCCTCCCGGCGTGGGGAAGACGGTCTTCTCGCTCCAGCTCGCCCGTAATGCCGCCGCCCATGGCAGCGACGCGGTCTTCGCCTGCTACGAGCACGACACCGCCCAGCTCTTCGGTCGCCTCCTCGCCAGCGAGGTCGGCGCCTTGGGTGACGTGCTCGACATCAACGAGCGGGAGAGCCTTCGGTCGGTCATCCGCAACGCCATGGCCGGCACATGGGACTCCACCTCGGAGGGAGCCGCGCGGCCCAGAGTTCGCGCCGCCATGTCCCGCATCGAGACCTACGCCGACCGGCTCCTGCTCGTGGGCGCCAGCCGCCGCACCGAGCTCGGTGAGCTGGGCCGGTTGGCCGAGGAGATCTCCGGCGGCGGGGTGATGGTGGTCGACTACCTCCAGAAGGTGCCGGCAGGAGGTGTCGACTTCGGTGACCGCGTGGCGGTGGTCGCCGAGGAGCTGAAGGACATCGCGCTGCGGCACGGCATCACCGTCATTGCGTTGTCGTCGGCGGGTGGTCGTGCCCTCGAGGACCGCCGGATCGGTCTGCCGTCGCTCGAAGGCGCAGCTGCCATCGCCTACGACGCCGACGTCGCGCTCATCCTGAACGAAAAGAGCTCGATCGTGTCGAAGGTCCACGTCAATTTCGACCCCGAGCGGCTGAAGGCGTTCCACCAGTACCTCGTGGTCACCATCGAGAAGAACCGCCGCGGCCCCACTCCGATCGAGCTCGAGTTCAAGAAGATGCTCCAGTACTTCCGGCTGGAGACGAAGGGTCGCTACGTCACCGAGAAGCTCATCGACGACGTCCTCTACCTGGAGTAGCGCTCCGGGCCGAGTCGGCTCAGACGCCCATGGCGTGGAACCCTCCGTCGACGTGGATCAGCTCGCCGGTGGTCTGGGGGAACCAGTCGCTCAGCAGCGCAACACACGAGCGGGCGACCCCTTCGCTGTCGTTGACATCCCAGCCCAGCGGTGCCCGCCCGTCCCAGGCGTCCTCGAACTCCTTGAAACCGGGTATCGACTTGGCTGCGATCGTGCGAATCGGGCCCGCCGCCACCAGGTTCACGCGGATGCGCTGCGGACCGAGCGCCTTGGCCAGGTAGCGGCACGCGGCCTCGAGGCCCGCCTTGGCCACGCCCATCCAGTTGTACGCCGGCCAGGCCATGCGAGCGTCGAAGTCGAGGCCCACGATCGAGCCGCCGTCGGGCATCAGCGGGGCCACGACCTCGCCGATGGTCTTGAGCGAGTACGCCGAGATCTGGAAGCCGACGGCGATGTCGTCCCACTGGGCAGCCATGAAGTCCTCACCGAGGCCGATCTCGGGCATGAAGCCGATGGCGTGCAGCGCACCGTCGACGGTTCCCAGCTGCTCGCCGAGAGCCTCACGCACCGATGCAACCTGGGCAGGATCGGTGACGTCGAGCTCGAGCACCATGGGCGCGGTCGGCAGCTTTCGCGCCGTCCGCTCGGTGAGCCGCAGGCCGCGACCGGCACCGGTTAGCACGATCTCGGCCCCTTCCTCCTGGGCGAGCCGGGCCACCCCGAAGGCCAGTGAGGCGTCGGTGAGCACACCGGTGATGAGCAGCTTCTTGCCGTCGAGAATGCCCATGTGGCTCCCTGTGATCGAGCGCCCGACGAAGTGCCGCGCGGACTTCGGTCACGTTAGCCAGCATCGCTAGGGTGTCGGGGTGACCAGCACCCCCGAGCCCGATCTCGGCGGCCCCATGCGGCTGTACGACACGGCTCGCCGCGAGGTCGTGCCGTTCACTCCTGGTCCCATCGTCACCATGTACACCTGCGGTATCACGCCTTATGACGCCACCCACCTCGGCCACGCCGCCACCTATCTCACGTACGACATCCTGCAACGCCGACTGCGCGACCTCGGCCACGAGACCCGGTGCGTGCGCAACATCACCGACGTCGACGACTCGATCCTCGGTCGGGCACGTGAGCTCGGCGTGCACTACCTCGATCTCGGGGCGGCCGAAACCGCCCGCTTCGACGACGACATGGATGCCCTCGGCATGCTGCCCGCGTGGAGCGAACCACGCGCGACCTCGGCCATCTCGGACATCCGTGGCTTCATCGGAATGGTGCTCGACAGCGGTCACGCCTACCAATCGGGTGGCGGCGTGTACTTCGACGTGTCGAGCTTCGAGCGCTTCGGTCAGCTCAGCGGATACGACCGTACCGAGATGCTCCGGTTGGCCGAGATCCACGGCGGCAACCCCGAAGACCCGCACAAGCGCGATCCGCTCGACTTCGTGCTCTGGCAGCCGTCGGCGCCGGACGAACCGGCGTGGGACTCGCTATGGGGTCCCGGTCGCCCCGGCTGGCACATCGAGTGCTCGACCCTCGCGATGCGCGATCTCGGCAACAGCATCGACCTCCACGGCGGTGGCACCGATCTCATCTTCCCGCACCACGAGTGCGAAGCCGCCCAGTCCGAGGCGGTCACCGGTGAGCCGTTCGTACGCCACTGGATGCACCAGGCGATGGTGCGCATGCACGGCGAGAAGATGTCGAAGTCGCTCGGCAACCTGGTGTTCGTGAGCGAGCTGCGCAAGGAGTTCGAACCGGTTGCGATCCGACTCGGAGTGGCGGCGCACCACTACCGCCACGCGTGGGAGTGGAACGACACCATCATGGCGACCGCCACGGCGCGGCTCGAAGCGTGGCGCGCCGCCGGAACCGGCGACGGGGCGCTGGCCGAGGTTCGTGCCGCCCTCGACGACGATCTCGACACGCCGCGCGCCCTGACGGCAATCGATCGCGCGGCGGCAGCCGGCGAGGGCGTCAGCAAAGCGGCTGCGCTGATGGGCGTCGATCTGAAAGACTGAGCCGGCAGGCACTCGTCTGCGGCGATCGGAAAGGAGAACACCGTGGCTCGCGACGTCGGACAGCTGTACTTGCTCGCCAAGGCGACGGTGCTTCCGCTGTTCCACCTCGGCTGGCGCTTCGACGTGCGCGGGCTCGAGAACGTACCCGAGACCGGCGGAGCGATCATGGCTCCCAACCACACTTCGGTCATCGACTCGTTCTTCCTGCCGGCGGTGTTGCCCCGGCGCATCACCTATGTCGGCAAGGCCGAGTACATGGACGACTGGAAGACCAAGTACCTCTTTCCGGCGCTGGGCATGATCCCCATCGACCGGTCGGGGGGCAACGCCGCGCAGGCCGCGCTCGACGCAGCTGCGGGCGTCCTCGAGAAGGGCGAGCTGTTCGGCATCTACCCCGAAGGCACCCGCTCGCGCAGCGGTCTCCTGCACAAGGGCCACACCGGGGCCGCTCGCCTCGCCCGTCGCACCGAGACGCCGATCGTGCCGGTAGGTCTGGTGGGCACCCGCGAGGTCCAGCCCCCCGATGCGCCCGTCCCGCGGCCGTTCATGACCGTAGGTATCAACATCGGCAAGCCCATCCACCCCGATCTCGAGGCCGACCCCGACGACCCCCGCGTCTACCGACGCATGATCGACAACGTGATGTTCGAGATCTCCCAGCTCTCGGGCCAGCAGTACGTGCACGAGTACGCCACCAAGAAGACCGACGCCGCGACCGACGGCCACGACGATTCCGCCATTCCGCCTCGTCGCAGCTCGGCCGAGCTCCTGTCGGGCAGCGCCGCCTGAGCCAGCACGGAATTGCGTCAGACCCGGTGGCGGTGACCGGTAGCCTCTCGCGATGGC
The DNA here is from genome assembly GCA_024638845.1 of Acidimicrobiales bacterium. GTDB lineage: Bacteria > Actinomycetota > Acidimicrobiia > Acidimicrobiales > JAHEJN01 > JAHEJN01. The sequence goes on from JAHEJN010000046.1 coordinate 19,054, forward strand.
CGAGATCGCTCTGAAGCTCCCCGACGGTTCCTTGCGCACCCTTCCTGCGGGGTCCACCGGCGCCGACCTGGCCGCCGACATCGGACCCGGTCTGGCCAAGGCCGCCGTGATCGTCGAGGTCGACGGGGAAGAACGCGATCTCTCGGCGCCCCTGGACGACGGCGCCGAGGTGAGCATCGTGGTGGCCGATTCCCCGCAGGGTCTCCACACCATCCGGCACTCCACCGCCCACGTGATGGCCCAGGCCATTCAGGCGCTGTGGCCCGGAACCCAGCTGGCCATCGGTCCGCCGATCGAGCACGGGTTCTACTACGACGTCGAGCTCCCCGGCGGCAAGACGCTCACCACCGAAGACCTCGAGACCATCGAGGCGAAGATGCGCGACATCGTTGCGGCTGATCAACCCTTCGAGCGCCACGAGCTGAGCATCGAGGAAGGCCTGGCCAAGTTCGCCGACCACATCTACAAGCGCGAGATCATCGAGCGGGTGGCCGAGGGAGACCTCGCGGGGGAGGATGCGGGCGAGGTGGGCGACGGCATCATCAGCTATTACGCGAACTCCGACGACTTCCTCGACATGTGCGCCGGACCGCACGTTCCGAGCACCGGTCGCCTCGGCCACTTCAAGCTCCAGAAGGTAGCCGGCGCGTACTGGCGAGGCGACGTGACCCGTCCGATGCTCCAGCGGGTCTACGGCACCGCGTGGGCAACCCGCAAACAGCTGGCTCAGCACCTCGCCATGCTCGTCGAGGCCGAGAAGCGCGATCATCGCCGGTTGGCGGCCGAGCTCGATCTCGTCTCGTGGCCCGAGGAGCTCGGGCCGGGGCTGGCGGTCTGGCACCCCAAGGGAGCCAACGTGCGCCGGCTCATGGAGGACTACAGCCGCGAACGGCACGAGCGGGGTGGCTACGAGTTCGTCTACAGCCCGCACATCGCCAAGTCGGTCCTCTGGGAGACCAGCGGCCACCTCGACTTCTATGCCGACTCGATGTATCCGCCCATGGAGATGGACGGTGCTTCGTACTACCCGAAGCCGATGAACTGCCCGTTCCACGTGATGATCTTCCGGGCCCAGCAGCGCTCGTACCGCGAGCTTCCCATCCGCATGTTCGAGCTGGGCACCGTCTATCGCTACGAGCTCTCCGGCGCGGTACACGGGCTCATGCGAAGCCGAGGGTTCACCGTCGACGACGCGCACATCTTCTGCACGCGAGAAGACGTCCAGGCCGAGCTGGCGTCGCTGCTCGAGTTCGTGTTGTCGGTTCTGCGGGCGTTCGGTTTCGACCAGATCCAGGCCAAGTTGTCCACCCGGCCCTCCGAGAAGTCGGTGGGCGACGACGACATCTGGGTGGCAGCCACCGCGGGTCTGAAGGCGGCACTCGAAACGGCGGAGCTCGACTACGTGGTCGACGAGGGCGGCGGCGCCTTCTACGGACCCAAGATCGACGTCGACGTCACCGATGCGATCGGTCGGGCCTGGCAACTGAGCACCATCCAGGTCGACTTCAACCTTCCCGGGCGGTTCGGCCTCGAGTACGTCGCCTCCGACGGCGCGCGCAAGCAGCCGGTCATGATCCACCGGGCCCTCATGGGTTCGATCGAACGGTTCTTCGGGGTGCTCATCGAGCACTATGCGGGCGCCTTCCCGGCCTGGTTGGCTCCCATCCAGGCTCGTGTTCTGGCCGTCGCCTCCGATCACGAGGACTACGCCGACAAGCTGGTGGCCGATCTGAAGGCTGCCGGTTTCCGGGCCGACCAGGTGGCAGCCGATGACCCGCTGGGCAAGCGCATCCGCAACGCCAAGCTCGAGAAGCTGCCCTATGTCCTGGTGGTCGGTGACGACGACGTCGCCAACGGCACCGTCGGCGTGAACCGACGCGGAGGAGAGGTCGAGCGCGATGTTCCGGTCGCCGCGTTCGTCGAGCAGCTGGCGGCCGAGGTCGCCGACCACACCTGATGGTTCTCGATCGCCTCTGGGCGGGTTGGCGGAACGAGTACGTGACCGACACGGCCCGGGTGGCATCCCCCAGCACCGACGAGTCGCTCTTCGAGACGATCCTGGCCTGTGGGCTGCCCGACTCGGCAACCCACATCGTGTGGCGGGGGCCTACCTGCTTCGCGATCCTCAACCGCTACCCGTACACGTCGGGCCACCTGCTCGTCCTGCCCAATCGAGGTGTTCCCGATCTCGACGACCTCACCGCCGACGAGTTCAGTGAGCTCTGGGAGACCGTCCGCGCCGCCGTCCGGGCCCTTCGGGCCGCCTACACACCCGACGGACTCAACATCGGCGTGAACATCGGCAGGGGCGCGGGCGCAGGCGTTCCCGACCATCTGCACGTCCACGTCGTACCGCGCTGGGCAGGTGACACCAACTTCACCACCGCAGTGGCCGAGACCCGCGTGATGCCCGAGTCGCTCGATGTCAGTTTCGAGCGCATCAGCTCCGCCTGGCCCTCCTAGCCTTGAGGTCGTGACCGACGACACCGAGATCGAGCCCGTCGACGAGCTCCCTGCCGACCTCGACCTCTCGACGCTCGAGCTGCCCTATCTCTTCCCGAACAACAACCGCCGTCGCCTCGTCGGGGTGCTGTACCTCGCGGTTGCCGCGGTCTCCGTGCTCGTGTGGTTCGCTGCTGACGACAGCCCTCGCGTGAATGCAGGCTTTCTCGTCGGTGGGATCGGGGTGGCGCTGCTGGGGCTGTACAGCTTCATCGCCGGGCACGATCTCGACGTTGACGAGCTCGACGCGCTCGCCATCGCCGCCAAGACCGTCGGCTTCCCCGTGGGGCACGCCTCCGCTCAGCTCGCGTGGCGCGGGTGGACGAGTCGGCCGACGTGGCGCATCCTCGCCTACAGCCACGAACCCCAGCCGACGAAGCGGGCACTGGTCCTGGTCGACGGGGTGAACGGCGAGCTGATCGACACCATCGTCGAGGACAACCCGGAGGACTGGTCGCAGTACCAGCGCTGACTGGCGCCACCCCGTCACGGCGAGCGGCGTCGTGACTGGTACCGTCGACAACAGGACGTAGAGGTCCGGTTGGAGGAAGCACGATGTTCGACGGTCACTGGCGCACCGCGGTCGAGAAGGCCGTCGACCCGATCGGCCGTTCACTGCGACGCACCGGCATAACGGCTGACGTTCTCACCATCATCGGCATCCTCATGGCTGCTGCCGCGGCCTACGCCATCGGCGACAACCACCTCCGACTCGGTTTCGCCCTCATGTTGTTGGCTGCGGTTCCCGACCTGCTCGACGGCGCGGTCGCCAAGGCGTCGGGAACCACATCGGTCCGGGGGGCCTACCTCGACTCGACCTTCGATCGGGTCAGCGACGCCCTGATCTTCGGTGGCCTCACCTGGTACCTGGCGTCGAACGAGCCCGGCCGCATCTCGGTGCTCCCGGTCGCGGTCATGGGCGCCGCGATGCTCATCTCCTACCAGCGGGCCAAGGCCGAGTCGCTCGGTTTCGATGCCAAGGGCGGCATCATGGAACGCGCCGAACGCTTCATCGTGTTGAGTTTCGGTCTCGTGTTCACCGAGATCCTCATTCCGGTGCTGTGGGTCATGCTGGTGCTCACCCTGGTCACCGCGGTGCAACGGTTCGTCAAGGTGTGGCGTCAAGCCACGGCTGTGCACCCCGTCGCGAGCAATCGGGTTCGACGCACGCCTCGCACCCGTGAACGACTCGAGAACCTACGGGCCCGGCGCGGCTCGTCGCGCCGTCGCTGAGCCTTGGTCGACCGAGCGTACGCGCTCTACCGGCTGGGCGCCGCCGTCACCCGCACGCTCCCGGGGCCCCTCGTTGCCGCCACCAGCGACCTGCTGTCGAGAACCGCGCCCCGTTTCAGCGAGGAGAAGCGAGCCCAGGTCGAGCGGAACCTGCACCGCATCCTCGACCGAGACATCTCGGGCCGTGAGCTCGATCGACTGGTAGGGGAGACCTTCGCCGACTACGCCCGGTACTACGTCGAGTCGGCTCGGCTACCCGACATGAGCATCGAGGAGATCGACGCCGGATTCACGGTCGAGGGCTTCGAATACGTCGAGGACGCAGTGGCCGGTGGAATCGGGCCGATCCTGGTGCTCCCGCATCTCGGCGGATGGGAATGGGCCGGGTTCTGGCTCACCCTCGTGCCGCGCTACGACGTGACCGTCGTGGTCGAGCCGCTGCATCCGCCCGAGCTGCACGAATGGTTCATGGATTTCCGTCGCACGCTCGGTATGAACGTGATCACGCTCGGTCCCGATGCCGGCAGTCGACTCGTTGCCGCCATCAAGGCGGGCCATGTGGTCTGCCTGTTGAGCGATCGCGATGTCGGTGGGGCTGCGGTCGAGGTCGACTTCTTCGGCGAGACGACGAAGGTGCCCGCCGGCCCGGCGACCATGGCGCTGCGCACCGGCTGCAAGGTGTTGCCAACGGCGGTGTACCACACCGACTACGGCGTTCACGGGGTGGTGCGGCCCGATCCCGGCTTCGTTCGCACCGAGGCGCGGTTGCGAGCCGACATCACCGCACTGACCCAGATCCTCACCGACGAGCTCGCCGACCTCATTCGCCGAGCACCCGAGCAGTGGCACCTGATGCAACCCAACTGGCCCAGCGATCACCACTGACAGCTGTTCTGGCGCGCGATGGGGTCGCTGCGGTGCACGAAAAGCGCGCCAGAAGGGGCGCAGGACCTCGTGGCCGGGCTCAGGGGAGTATTCGGCGGGGACCCATGCGTCTATCGTTCCCCGGGTGCGAGTCGGCATCATCTGTCCCTACAGCCTGACCCTTCCGGGTGGAGTCCAGGAGCAGGTGCTCGCCCTGGGGCGGGCACTTCGCCACCTCGG
>JAHEJN010000131.1 GCA_024638845.1 Acidimicrobiales bacterium
CAAGGAGGTCTCGGTGCTCGACGAGTACTGCCGCGACTTCATCGCTCGTTCGCCCTTCGTGCTGATCGCATCAAGCGATGGCCAGGGCTCGATCGACATCTCCCCCAAGGGTGATCCCCCGGGCTTCGTGCAGGTACTCGATGATCAGACGCTCGCGATACCGGACCGTCCTGGTAATCATCGAGCAGACACCTTCGTCAACGTGCTGGCGCATCCATATGTGGGGCTGATCTTCCTGATTCCGGGGACGAAGAACACTCTGAGAGTTCGAGGTGAGGCCACGATTGTCCGCGACCTCGAGCTCCGCGAGTCGATGGCGATCAAAGGCCGAGCACCCGAGCTGGCTCTCGTGGTGGAGTTGACGACGGCCTACTTCCATTGCGCAAAGTGCATCATCCGGTCCGAGCTGTGGTCAGGAGACAACGTGACCGCCGATCCGGCATCTGATGATGTGCTCTTGGCCGAGGCGATGGTGAAGCACGGCGAGCTCGACCTCTCTGTCGACGAGATGCAGGAGATCATCCTCTCCGACGAGGATCAACGGCTCTACTGAGAGCGCTGAGCTGATCGTCTTCTGCGGCCGCGTTCGGTCGTGTGAGGGTCCACTCGTTGTTGTCGACCACCCGACCGACGCGGCACCACTCCGTCGTGGCACGGCGCAACACTGGATCCGTGCGCGTCGCCTCCCTGCGATGGTGGTTCGAGAACCGGGAGACCGGTCAGATCACCATCGCTCAGTTCCCGAACTGGCCCCTCTGGGGTATCGCCGCGACATGGCTCGTCACCGCCCTTGCCGGCTCGTCTGCACCCGGGCCGGCTGCATCTTGGGCCCGAACGGGACTGTGGCTGTACTGGGCCGGTGACGAGATCGTTCGCGGCGTCAATCCATGGCGTCGCGTGTTGGGCGTCGCCGTCGTCGCCTGGCAGGCGGGAGCCCTCGTTCTCGGGTGAGCGCCGGGAGAGCAGAAGATGGGCACGGCCTTCCTGTCGGCCTACGATGCCCACTTCTGGATGATCGCCCGACGGCCGACCCGGCTCCTACGTTCGGCGCACCGTTGGACCGAGGAGGCGAGATGCGGATCGGGATCTTGACCAGTGGGGGCGACGCTCCCGGAATGAACCCAGCGATCCGGGCAGCCACGATCGTGGCCATTGCGCTCGGCCACGAACCGGTCGGGGTGCGTCACGGCTACCAAGGCCTCATCGGCGGCGAGCTCGTGCCACTCGACCTCGCGCAGGTCGGCGATGCCTTGCGCCGCGGCGGCACCATCCTCCAGTCGGCGCGCTGCGCCGAGTTCCACGAGCCCGAGGTCCGCCGAACGGCTCGAGCCGTTCTGACCGACGCCGGTATCGGCGGGCTCATCGTCATCGGCGGCAACGGCTCCCTCGCCGGCGCCTTTCACCTGAGCGATCCCACCGAGGCGGGTGACTGGCCCGTCCGGGTGATCGGGATCCCTGCATCGATCGACAACGACATCGCGCTCACGAGCCTGTCGATCGGGGTGGACACGGCGATGAACACAATCGTCGAGGCATGCGACAAGATCGCCGATACGGCGAGCGCGCACGACCGGATCTTCCTCGTCGAGGTCATGGGCCGCGACTGCGGCTACCTGGCGATGACGAGCGCGATCGCATCGGGCGCCGACATGGTGCTGTTCCCCGAGGCGGATCGCAGCGAGAACGAGTTGGTCGATTCGGTGGTCGACGCTGTGCTAGCGGTGCGGGCACGCGGCGGCTCGCAAAAGGTGATCGCAATCAAGGCCGAAGGTATCGAGACGCCCTCGACCCGCCTCAAGGAATTGGTCGACGCCCGGCTGGCGAGCGAGACCGGCCAGCAGCTGGCCGACATCGAGACCCGGGTCACCGTGCTCGGCCATGTGGTGCGCGGCGGCCGGCCGAGCGCCTTCGATCGACTCCTCGGCAGCCGCATGGGCAACGTCGCCGTGCGGTCCCTGGTCGACGGGGCCCACCGTCAGATGGTGGCGTGGCAACCTCCGGTCGACGCGGTCGGCGGTGTCGGCGAGCCGTCGAGCCACGATCCGTACTGCCACCTGATGCCGCTCGGTGTGGTGCTCGATGCCACCCGTGAACTCCTCGATGGACGGAGTCCCCTCGCCCGCTGGCGAGCCACGATCTTCGATGACCTCCAGGACGTGTTCCTGCTCTGAACCCGCACCGCTCCGGGTCGTCGACGCCTCCGCCTCGGCCCTGCCGATATCTCGGGGGTTCGAGTCCCTCAACACCCACTCGTCGTTGTGGTTTCGACAACGCTCTGCAGTTTGGGGGTGGCCTATTCCGAGGGTGTGTCGCCGGGGGTGACGAGCCCGGTTTCGTATGCGATGACAACGAGCTGGGCGCGGTCTCGGGCGGCCAGTTTTGTCATGATTCGGCTGACGTGGGTCTTCGCGGTGAGGGGGCTGATGAGGAGCCGTTCGGCGATCTCGGCGTTGTTTCGACCGCGCCCGACTTCGGCGAGGACGTCGCGTTCTCGGCGGGTCAGCTGAGCCAGGACACTTGTGTCGCTCGTGGCATTGGGCCGGGCCGCGAACTCGCTGATGAGTCGGCGGGTGATCCCAGGGGCAATGAGCGCGTCGCCGGCGGCGACGACGCGGATCGCGTCGAGCAGCTGTTGCGGTGCGGTGTCCTTGAGCAGGAACCCGGAGGCTCCGGACCGAAGGGCGTCGTACACGTACTGGTCGAGGTCGAAGGTGGTGAGGATCAGCACCCGGGTTCCGTCGAGGCGTTCGTCGGTGGTGATGCGCTCGGTCGCAGCGATCCCGTCGAGTTCGGGCATGCGGATGTCCATCAGGATCACGTCGGGCCGGGTCGCGAACGCCTGGTCGACGGCGCCGGCGCCGGTGGATGCTTCGCCCACGATCTCGAGGCCGTCTTCTGCGGCGATGAGGGCGCAGAACCCGCGGCGTACCAGTTCTTGATCGTCGGCGACAAGCACCCGGATCGTTCGGTCGCCGGTCATGGCTCCTCGCTGAAGGAGGTAGGGCGATGGTAGGGAATGGTGGCGTCGACGACGAAGCCGCCGTCTGCTGTTGGCTGAGCTCGCAGGCTGCCGCCGAGCGTCTCGGCTCGCTCGGTCATGCCGATGATGCCGACACCCGTCGAGGGAACCTCTTGCTCGAGGGATGTGCCGGGTTGGTTGAGGATCTGCACGTGCACGGCTCCGGCGCCGTGGTGGATCGCCAACTCGACCGGCACCGGCCCAGCGTGGCGAGCCACGTTCGTGAGCGCTTCCTGGATGATGCGATGCACGGCCACCACACAAGCGTCGCCGACATCGGGTGGGAAATGACCATCGAGATCGGTCGTGGCGGTGACGCCGGCGTTGGCCGCGCCGGCGAGCACTTCGGAGAGGTCGTTGGGGTCGGCCGGTGTGGGTCGCAGGGGTGTGTCTTCGTCGGTCGAGCGAAGGACACCGACCATCGCTCGGAGCTCTTCGAGCGCATGCTTCCCCGTGGTGTTGATGACCTCCAGCGACTCCCTTGCCTGGTCGGGGTCCCGGTCAAGGAGGTGCGCCGCGACGCCGGACTGGATGGCGATCGTCGACAAGCCGTGCGCCACGACGTCGTGGAGGTCTCGTGCAATACGGATGCGCTCGGCCTGAACCCGAGCAGCAGCTTCGGTATCGACGAGGTCCCGGATGCGGTCAGCCCGGCTACGGACAGCGTCGCCGACTGCGATCGGCAACAGCATCAGCGCAGCCTCGCCAGCCAGCTCCTGCATGAACTCTTCGCTGTTGAAGCCGGCGACGACGAACATCATCACCGCCGCAGCACCGATCGCGACCATCAAGCTCGCGCGCCGATCACCAGTCCGGGCGACGGTGTAGAGCGCGATCATGGCGGCTGGGATGAGCGCAACGTCGTTGCCGGTATCCCCGGTCATGATCAGGCGCGCCGCGACCACCACGACAAGCACGGCGACCGGGCTCCGGCGTCTGGCCAGCAGCCCGGCCCCGACGATGGCGATCAGGACATACGCCAGAGCGCTGGGATCGCTGTCGGCCTCGCCGAAGTCGAAGGCCAGTGCCGCAACGGCGAACGCCGCGGCCGCCAGCGCCAGGGTCGCATCCTGCAGACCTGGGCGACCCGCGAGCATGTTCACGGTGTCGGCGGAACCGAGAGCATTGCCAAAGCGCTGATCGTCCGCATCATCGCTGCGAACCGGTCTGGGCTGACGATCTCCACGGCTTCATAGCCGTCCGGATCTGTCGACGCCTCGATGGATGCCAGCTCGGGCATCGAGGACACCAGATCCGCGAAGACGACGTCGACATCGGACTCGGGTGGGGCGGTTGGGATCGTCTGGGGTTGTCATGGTCATGGTTCCTTGTGCTTCCAGTGTGACCGATCGACTCGTCGCTCACGTCGAACCCAATCCTGACGAACGCAACGCCACCGCACATCGGCCCCAGGAAGGCAACGCCACCCTCGCCAACTACTCCCCCGGGAGTACGTCGAACCTCCCCACAGCGGATTCCCGGTGGAGCCCGGTCATTGACGCTTGGTCCATGACCGCAGTACTCCAACACCTCAACCCCGCCCCATCGCCTCCCGCTCCTGAACATCGTCACCACCTGCCGTTGCGACGCCGCCGAGTCTGGAACGGCTTCACCTCCCTCCAACTCCTCGTCATCGCCCTGGCCACCGTCGCCCCGCTGCTCATCGGCGGAGCGCTCGGCGCGGCTCTCCTCGGCGTGATCTCCACCGAGGCGATGATCCAGTTCGCCCTCGCAGCCGGCGAGAACCCGGGCATGATCACCTTCGGTGCCATGTTCGTCGCCTCCCCGATCCAATGGCTCACCGGACGCTCCCAAGTACGCGTCCGCAAGTACCTCGGCATCATGTTCTTCCTTCTCGCGCTCAGCAACGCCGCCATGTTCGTCCTCGAAACCGGACTCGCCGCCATGTTGTCGGCCCCGTTCCTCATCGCAGGAACAATCGCGTTCGCGCTCGCGACCCCCCTGTTCCTCACCAGCAGCCGGCGCTCACAACGGGCCATGGGCATGAAACGGTGGCGCACCCTCCACAAACTCACCTACGGCGTCGCCGCCGCGCTCCTCGCCCACGTCATCCTCATCGGCGACATCGGCCCCGGCGCCGTCCTCATCACCCTCGGATTCATCGGACGAATGCCCGCCGTCCGGCGCTGGCTCACCAACCGAGCCGACAACCGCCGCAAGGCGACCCTCACCCAATCTGACCCGGACATCGCGATCGAAGTGCCGGAAGGTCATCGCAGCAGTGCCACACGGCGCCTGGCCGTGGCCCCGACCGCAGCACCGGGAGGACCACCCCACCGCGGGACACCCCGCTGCGAGGGTTAGCCTCCGACGATGGACCTCTGGCCGATCACCCTGAGCGCGCGCCGATCGCTGCTCTCGACCTTCGAGGAGCTCGAGGACGATCAATGGGAGGTTCGGTCGCTGTGCGAGGGATGGACGATTCGCCAGATGCTCGCCCATCTCGTCTTGGCCGCCCGCCCGCCCGCAGGGCGCTACATCTTCGCCGTCGCGCGGGCGAAAGGCAGCTTCGACAGAGCCAACCACTCACTCGCGATCGCCGATGCCCGAAAGCCCGTCGACGAGTTGTTGGCTGACTATCGGGGGGTCGTCGGCCATCGGTTCTCCCCGCCTGGCTGGCCGCAGGCGGCACCGCTGGCCGACATCTTGCTGCACAGCCTCGACGTGCGCATCCCGCTAGGCCACGAGACCGACCGACCCGCTGAGCACTACGAGCCAGTTCTGAGTTTGCTCTTCGGCCGCGCCGGTCGGTCCTTCACCAGAGCCGGCCGACCTCGCGTCCGTTGGGCCGCTATCGATCACGAGTGGTCGGACGGCGATGGTCCCGAGGTGCGCGGCACGCTGGCCGACCTTGCGCTGACTGCGGCCGGCCGGGGGGCGCGTGTCGACCGTCTCGAGGGTGAGGGCGCTCCACTCGTCCAGGCCTGGCTTCGCTGAGACGAATCGACCCGGAGGCACAGCTCCCGTAGCCGCGAGAGGCGGTAGCGCTGCTTCCAAGGTGCTTGCCGGCGCACCAGGAATCGCGGGTTGGGGTGTAAGGGCCGCTGTCCGAGGGCGTCTCCCTCGTGTCGCCGTCACGAAGGAGTACCCAACATGGCCTTCGGTCCTCTCGGACCCGGGAGAGTGGGACGGGTTGTGGTGGGGTTTGACCGGGCTTGCGCGACGATTGGGCGATGGGTGATGAACGAGCGATGCCGGAAGCGGTTGATGGGGTACTGGTCGATATCGACGGCGTGCTGGTCATGTCTTGGCAGCAGATCCCCGGGGCCGGGCCGGCGCTGGCCGCCTGTCGTGAGGCCGGCCTGCCAATTCGGCTGTTGACCAACACCACCTCGGCCTCACGATCAGAGATCGCCCGTCGTCTCAACGCCGCCGGAGTGGTGGTGCCAGCCGATGAGATCATCTCCGCCCCGGCGGCCACTGCGGCGTGGCTCAATGCCGAGCATCCCGGAGCGCGCTGCTATCTGATCAACAGCGGCGACCTCGGGGATGATCTCGCCGGGGTGCACCTCGTGGGTCCCGACGGGCCTGTCGATGTGGTGGTGCTGGGCGGGGCCGGAGAGGAGTTCTCCTACACCCAGATGAACCACGCCCTCAGGCTGCTGCTCGACGGCGCCCAG
>JAHEJN010000132.1 GCA_024638845.1 Acidimicrobiales bacterium
GCGCCGCTCGACCACTTCTCCCTGTTCGCCGTCGACACCGATGCCCTCGATGCCATCCGCGATCGTCTGGTGGCGCTCGAGGCCACCGACGGGGTGATCATCGACACCGCAGGAGTGGCCAGGACGGTGCGCTTCACCGACCCCGACGGTCGCCTGCTCGAGGTCACGGCCTACCCGAAGCGGTAGCACGGCCACCGAGGTGGGTGTCCGGGGGGCGCAACCGGGCCGTCAGTCGGTGTCGCCCGATTCGTTCTCCACGTCGGCCATCGTGTCGACCACGTTGAACTGCTCGTCGAGCTGGACGTCGACCTGGCTGCCGTCGTCGAGGGTCACCTCGACTTCGTAGTAGCTGTCCTCGTCGCCCACCTCGGTCTCGCTCACGCGTCCCTCGCCGGTGTGGTCGAGGGCGGCTGCGCTGGCCCGCTCGAGGGCGGTGCCGGTGATCGGAGTGTCGGCGTCATCTCCGCCCGAGGCGGCGACGGCAACTCCGGTTCCAGCCAGGGCGGCGCCGGCGATTGCGACGCCGGCGACGATGAACTTCGCTCGTCGGTTCATGTCTTCGATCCTCTCCTGTTCGCAGACTGAGCTGCTCTTCGGAGATCGTACGAGGTTGGTGCTGACCCTCACCTGACTGGTTCTCCACTAGCCGAAAAGGCTGCCCACCCCCTGCTGGCCGGCTCCGGGGACGAGCGTCACGGCGGCCGAATTGGCGGCACCGGCGTAGCGGTTGATCCCCAGCATTTCTCGGTCGTGCGCCGACGCGGCGAACACGCCCTCGTCTAGCTCGATGCCGGTGCCATCGGCCACCCGAACCAGGCCGTTGAAGGCTGCGATGATCGCCGCCGCCTCGAGCGCTCCCGCCTCGCCGATGACCTGGGCCAGGCGGCGCCGCGCGTCTTCGATGTCGCGGTCGCCGACCTCGACGGCGTTGGCGAAGGCCAGCAACTCCGGCCCGGCAGGGACGCCCACATCACCGACGTGGTGGCGATCCAACACCGCTCCGAGATCGACCTGCAGGCCATTGGCTTCGCTGCTCACCCGGAGCAGCGTCGTGTGAGACGCCGTTCAATAGAAGCACTCGTTCAACGTCGTCGTGCGGGCGGCGACCAGCTCGGCCTGCGGGCGACTCAGGGGCCGATCCCATGACAGGTCCATGAACTCGGGCCCCCGGGAGTAGTGGCTGTCGACCAGGGTCCGCCAGAGTTGGTTGGTCTGGGGTACGAGGCTGAGCGAACGGGTCACGTTGGCTCGTGTCTCACCCGTGGTCTGGCTGACCCAGGCACCGACGTCGCCGACGCCGCTGGGACGGACCCGTTGGGGCGGGCCGTCGACCGGGGAGGGGAGAGGCACCTCGGGTCGGCCCATGGCCCGGTGGAACCGATCGATCACCGTGACGATCGCCGTCACGCCGACGAGCTCGGTGTAGGTCTCCTCGCCGAGCTCGGCGATGTGTTGGTCGGCCCAAGTGCGGGTGAGACGTCCGGAGTCCGAGGCCACCCGGTGCACGACCTCGACGGCTGCTGCCTCGAGCGCCGCTGACGCCGGGTGAGTGCCGTCGACGGCGGTCGGTGAGACGGCGGCTCGGCGGGCGCGGTCGAGCTCGTTGGTGTTGGAATCGCGCACTTCACGCCACACGGCGATCCGTTGCTCGCCGGTCAACCAGTCGCCAGGATCACCGAGCGTCTCGACGGCCGCGAGCTGAGCTTCCTCGACCATGTGCATTCCAGGAAACTAGTCGCCTGGGCCCACTGGGCGCTTCCTGTGGAGTTGGGACCTTCGGCCCTGCTGGGCGTAATCTTTGAGTCTCATAGTCAAGGACATAAGGACTCTCATGCGACTCGAACTGACCAGACGAACCGAACTCGCGCTACAGGCGCTGCAAACCCTCGATGGCGCGCGGCGGCGCGTCAAGGGCGCCGAGCTGGCCGAGTCGGTCGGATCCACTCCCGCCTTCATCGCGCAAGTCGTGGCTCCCCTCGTCGATCGGGGCTGGGTCGACTCCGCGCCCGGGCCCCGCGGCGGCTACCGCTCCGACGGTCGCCTCGACGACATCTCCCTCCTCGATCTGATCGAGGCCATGGAAGGTGCAACCGACACGGGCGAGTGCGTCCTGGTCGACCGCCTGTGTCGGGCCGACGAGCCGTGCGCGCTCCACGAACCATGGACCAGGGCCCGCTCGGCGCTCATGGCCGAGCTCTCCACCACGTCGATCTCTGACGTGCAGTCGTAGTCGAAAAAGGAGGACGTCATGCTGAAGAAGGCACTACCGGTGTTGGTCCTGTTGGCGTTCTGGGCCGGCACGCTCGTCCGATCGGACGCATCGAACGACGGGTTGAACGACACCACGTCCTTGGCCTCCGACGCGCCCGCTGCACCAGCCCAGGCCGACCTCGTCACCTTCGTTCCCGAGCCCAGTGCATCGATCATCCCGCTGCTCGTACCGAAGGCATCGCTGGAGACGGCGTCACCCGACGAGCAGCACCTCTCGTATGCACCCGACGTACCGCCGCTGATCGAGCGGGACGAGCAGCGGGTGTTCGACGTCCATCTCGAGGTGCTCGAGGGCGTCTGTCCGCTCGACCCCGCCAACAACGTGACCTTCGAGATGTGGGGCTACCGGGTGGCGGGTGACGACGAGGTCGTGTGCGGCTCGCCAGGCCCGGTGCTCCGCGGCCGAGTGGGCGATCTGGCGCGGATCACGCTGACCAACCTCGGCGGAAACAACCACCCGCACAACATCGACTTCCACGCCGTCACCGGCCAGGGTGGCGGTGCAGCCGATCTCACGGTCGCGCCGGGGGAGTCGGCCACCATCGAGGTCCGCCTCCTCTACCCGGGGGCGTTCATGTACCACTGCGCCTTCGGTGACGTACCCGAGCACATCGCCCACGGCATGTACGGGATGTTCATCGTCGACCCGGAGACGCCACTTCCACCGGTCGACCACGAGTGGGCGGTGATGCAGTCGGAGTGGTACGTGACCGAGCCCGACGCCACTGGTCTCGTCGAGCTCGACCGTCCGGGGCTCGAGGCCGAGGAGCCGCGGTACGTCACCTTCAACGGACGCACCGATGCCCTCACCGGCGACAACGCCCTCACGATGCAGACGGGCGAACGCGCTCGTATCTACATGGTCAATGAAGGCCTCAACCTCGACTCGAACTGGCATCCGATCGGCTCACACTGGGACACCGTGTACCCAGAGGCGGCCACCCATCCCTTCAATCGGGTCATTCGGGGTTCGCAGTCGACGTTGGTCGTGGCCGGGGGTGGCACGGTCACCGAGCTCATGGGGCTCGTGCCGAGCACGATCATCCTGGTCGACCATGCCCTCGTGCGGACCTTCTACAAGGGCGCGATCGGCCAGGTGGTGGTCGAGGGTGACCCGAACGAGGAGGTCTTCTCGGTCGGCGTGACCGCTGCCGGGGAGACACCGGCCGCCGACGCCGTGGCCGAGCCGGTGACCGAACCCACCGAACCCGACGACTCGGGCGGAGGGGTCGAGACCGACCAGGTGACGATCCCCGACGGTGCGTGGAACCCCGACAACGCCGACACCGCCTTCAGCCCGAAGGTGATCCAGGTCACCCAGGGCACGACGGTCACGTGGAGCAACGACGACTCAGTGCTTCACACCGTCACCGGCGGCTCCACCGACGGCCGGGTCGGCATTCCCAGCGGACTCTTCGACTCGGGCGATCTGCTGTCGGGCGAGTCGTTCTCGTTCACCTTCGACGAGGTCGGCGAGTTCCCGTACTACTGCATTCCTCATCCGTGGATGAGCGGCATCGTCCTGGTCGTGCCCGCATAGTCGGTACGCGGGTTCGGGGCCGATGCTCAGCTCTCTTGCAGGAGACGTTCGGCCAGATCCTCGACCGCCGGGTCGGTCACCGAGCCCTGCCGCGTGGCGATGATCAGATCACGCGTGGCGAGGGCGATCCCGCCGTCGAGCGCCCGATCGCCGTGCTCGGCCTGGATGCTCGGCAGCACCGTCCACCCCAGGCCCATGCGCACCATCTCGCGGAGTACGTCGGGTTGGTGGCTCTCGGCGATCACCTCCACCGGGGCACCGCGTTCGACGAGCGCGGCGGTGATCAGGGCTCGGGTGTGGGAGTCGGCGGGAAACAAGACCCACGGCCCCCAGCGCGTCGCCCGGCCCGGCGTGTCGCCGGGTGGCGCGTAGACCGAGAGCTTCTCCGACATCAGCTGCCGCTGCTCGACGCCCGCGATCGGACGAGGCGGCTTCACACAGACCACGAGGTCGAGGTGGCCGCTCTCCAGTTGGTCGAGGAGCACGGACGAGGGCGCAACGGTGAGCCGCAGGTCGACTTCGGCCTCAGCTTCCCTGAACCCGCGCAGCACATCGGGGTGATGCAGCACGGCCGACGCGTCGATCATGCCCAGACGCACGGTGCCGGTGCGGCCACGGGCGACCCGGTCGGCCCAGCGAACGAGATCGCCGGTGAGCCCCAAGACCTGACGGGCGTGGGAAACGACCGGGCGGGCCGCGTCGCGGATCACTCGCCGTCGACCGACCGGCTCGAAGAGGGCGACTCCGACCCGCCGCTCGAGCTCGGCCAGCCCCTGCGAGAGGGCCGACGGGCTCACGCCGACGCTGGCCGCGGCCTGCGCCCACGTGTCGTGATCGTCCACGGCCACGAGGTACTCGAGCTGACGGAGAGAAAGGTCGGGAAGGGGGGTGTCCACCCCCGCAGTTTAGTTCAGTATTCCTGAACTGTCGTGCAATTGGATGCAGAATTCTTTATCATCAATCGTATGACTGCACGAACGATCGCTCCCGCCACCGGCAAGCTCGGAGTCCTCACCCCAGGCATGGGTGCGGTCTCCTCCACCTTCATCGCCGGGGTCATCGCCGCCCGCAACGGCATCTCACCGCCGATCGGCTCGGTGAGCCAGATGGCCAACATCCGGCTCGGGACCAAGGAGGAGAACCGCAATCCGCTCATTCGCGAGTTCGTGCCGCTGGCCGAGCTCGACGACATCGTGTTCGGCGGCTGGGACCCGATCTCGCCGAACGCACTGGAGGCGGCCAAGACCGCAGGCGTGCTCGAAGGCCGCGACCTCGACACGATCTCCAGCGAGATGGAAGCGATCGTGCCGATGGACGCCGTATTCGACCAGCGCTGGGTCTCGCGCCTCGAAGGCGTCCGCGTCAAGGAGATCCCGAACAAGTGGGACCAGGCCATGGCGCTCATCGACGACATCGCCACGTTCAAGGAAGAGAACGGGTGCGACCGCCTCGTGATGGTGTGGTGCGGTTCGACCGAGGCGTACCAGGAGCCGTCGGCGGTCCACGCCACCGTCGCCGCCTTCGAGCAGGGGCTGCGGGACAACGACGACAACATCTCACCGAGCCAGATCTACGCCTACGCCGCGCTCCAGTCCGATGTGCCCTACGCCAACGGCGCCCCCAATCTCACGACCGACCTCGACTGCATCGTCGAGTTGTCGAAGCTTCGTGGCGTGCCCATCGCCGGCAAGGACTTCAAGACCGGCCAGACGCTGATGAAGACCATGCTCGCCCCCGGCTTCAAGGCCCGCATGCTCGGCCTCCGCGGCTGGTACTCCACCAACATTCTCGGCAACCGCGACGGCGAAGTGCTGGACGATCCCGAGAACTTCAAGACCAAGGAGATGTCGAAGCTGGGCGTCCTCGGCGGCATCCTGCAGCCCGAGGTGTACCCGGACCTGTACGGCAACATCGACCATGTCGTGCGCATCAACTACTACCCACCTCGCGGCGACAACAAAGAGGGCTGGGATGCCATCGACATCTTCGGCTGGCTCGGATACCCGATGCAGATCAAGGTCGACTTCTTGTGCCGCGACTCGATCCTCGCTGCACCGATCGTGCTCGACCTCGCGCTCTTCATGGATCTTGCCCACCGCGCGGGAGTGTCGGGCGTGCAGGAATGGCTGAGCTTCTACCTCAAGGCCCCGCAGGCCGCCGGTGACCCGCCGGCCGAGCAGGACCTCTTCATCCAGCAGACGAAGATGAAGAACACGCTGCGGGAATGGATGGGCGAAGAGCCCGTCACCCACTCCGAAGCCGGCTGAGTTGAATCAACCGGCGTACGGAGCGATGTCCATGCCCGGGTATCGGGCGTGGACATCGGCGAGCGTCTGCTCGTTCCAGTATTCGTGTCCCGGGGGCGGGAACCCGAAGAGGTCTCGCTCGCGAACCGATGCGCGCTCGATCAGCTCGATCCAACCGGGTCGCAGAGCCATGGTGGGCCAGGCGACTCGTCCCATCCACGGATTGCCGCGTTCCGAGTAGTCGGCGAGCAGCGCGAACCGGCTGCGATGCTCGCCGGTCATCGCCGAGCCGCGATGCCACACGTCGGTGGTGTAGAGGAACAGCGTGCCGGCGGGGCCGGTCACCGATACCTGGTGCTCGGCCAACGAGTCCATCGGCAGCTTCTGCGGCGTGAACGGCAGGCCATCGCCGGCGGCGCGGGGCACCACCCGTGTCGGGCCGTCGTGTTCGGTGACGTCGGACAGCAGCGTGAACGAGGTGAGCTGTGGCCACCGCCCGTCGCGCCGCGGAACGACCAGGTTGTGGTTGCCGTAGTCGCGATGGAGATCCTGGTCGTAGTCGACCGAGCC
>JAHEJN010000047.1:0-22074 GCA_024638845.1 Acidimicrobiales bacterium
AGCGCGCCATCGAGCTCGACTCCATCGTGCGCATCTACTCGATGACCAAGCCGATCACGTCGATCGCGCTCATGCAGCTCTACGAGGACGGCCACGTCCTGCTCGAGAACCCGATCTCTCGCTTCCTTCCCGAGTTCGCCGACCTGCAGGTGTGGGCCGGCGGCATCGCCGAGGCGCCGATCACCCGCCCGCCCACCCGTCTCCCCACGGTGAAGGACGTCCTCACCCACCAGGGCGGGTTCACCTACGGCTTCATGTTCCAGCACCCCCTCGACGCGATGTACCGCGAGCGGGGCATCGGCAACCTGGTCGTGCCCACCTACTCGCTCGCCGAGGGGATGGCGCGCCTCGCGAAGCTCCCGCTGCTCTTCGACCCGGGTACCAGCTGGAACTACTCGGTGTCGACCGACATCGTCGGTCGGTTGGTCGAGGTGATCTCGGACCAGTCGCTCGACGAGTACTTCGCCGAGCACATTCTCGGTCCCCTGGGCATGGTCGACACGGCGTTCCAGGTGGCCCCCGACAACGTCCACCGTTTCGTCGACAACCATGCACCGGCCTCGGCCGTCGCGACGCTGCTGGGCAAGCCGCTCGACGACGAGCCGTGGCGGCTGGTCACCACCGACAAGGCCGATCGGTCGCCCTACACGACGCAACCTGCGTTCCTGTCGGGCGGCGGCGGCCTGACCTCGACGCTGGCCGACTATCAGCGCTTCTGCGACATGCTGGTCGGTCGCGGCACCCTCGACGGCGCGCGCATCATCGGCCCGCGCACTCTGGCCTACATGACCCGCAATCACCTCTACGGCAACCAGACGCTGAACGAGACCGGGCAGTCGTTCTTCTCCGAGGTCACCCAGGAAGGCATGGGCTTCGGTCTCGGCTTCTCGCCAGTGCTGGATGCGGCCGCCAACAGCTCTGTCTCCAACGACGGGCAGTACTCCTGGGGCGGCGCGGCGAGCACCGCCTTCTGGATCGATCCGAAAGAGGAGATGAGCGTCATCTTCCTCACCCAGCTCATGCCCAGCAGCACCTATCCGATCCGGCGCCAGCTCCGCGCGGCCGTGTACCAGGCGCTCACGTGACCCACGAGGTGCCGCTCCGTTGACGGCGAGCGCCTACCGGCCTCGTCGCGGGCGGTCGCCAGGGCGGCTCGGCTTGGCCGCGGCCGGGTCGGCAGGCCAGTCGTGTTTGGGGTACCGAGCCAGCATGTCCTTGCGGACAGCCGCCCAACTGCCAGCCCAGAAGCCGGCCAGATCGCTGGTGGTCTGGATCGGACGATTGGCCGGCGACAACAGCTCGAAGGTGAGCGGGAGCCGGCCACCCAGCACGCTCGGGGTCGACGTGGTGCCGTACACCTCCTGCACCCGCACCGAAACCACGGCCAGCTCGGTCGACGAGTAGTCGAGGCCGACGGTGCGCCCGCTCGGCAGATCGACCGTGCGGGGAGCCAGCCGGTCGAGCTCGGTCGCGATGTCGAAACCCAGCCACGTGCCGATCACCATGGCCATGTCGAGGCGCCGCAGATCGGCTCGGCCGATCGCGGCGGTCAGGAACGGCGGAAGCCAGTCGTCGATGGTGGCCATGAGCTGGGGATCGGACACGTCGGGCCAGTGGTCGCCATCGTGGTGACGCAGGAACCCGAGGCGCCCCTGGAGCTGGCGAGCCGCGTCGCTCCATCCGAGATCGGTGAGACGCGTGGCCCGGGCCCGCTCGACCAGGGCATCGACGGTGGCGGGGCCCGGCGCCGGACGTTCGTCGCTCGATGCCAGCTCGAGCCCACCGAGGCGGCGCTCGACGCGGCGCACGAGATCGTTGCGATGGCGATCCCAGCGCAGCGTGTCGACGATCTCGACCTCGGGACCGAGATGATCGAGATCGGCGAGGTCGACCGCGGCGGCCATGCGGATGCGACCCTCCTTGCGGTTGCCGTCGATGTCGGCGACGACGAGGAGATCTTCTCCGGCGAGCACATCGCTCTCCGCGACCCAGGCGCCGGTGCCGGCCCGGAGGCGGAAGCGACCCCGACCCGACTCGCGGGCCTTGGCGATGCGATCGGGGAAGCCGGCGGCCAGGAGGGCACCGGCCAGTCGGGAGTCGACCGGGCTGTGGTCGACTCGGAGGCGGTCGGCAAGCTGCTTCGCCCGCTGACGCGCCCGGTGGAGCGCGCCGGTGTCGGCGGCCGGATGGCCACGGTTTCCGTCGAGCAGCAGGTCGACTCGGATACCGAGATCGGCCGGGAGCTCGTCGGGCCGGCCCCGCAGCACGTCGCGATCGTCGAGGGTGGCTGCGATGAGACAGCCGAGCCATCCACAACCGGCGTCGATGGCCGCCAGCACCACGCGGGCCAGCCGGGGGTGCAAGGGAACATCGGCCAGGCGACGACCCGTCGAGGTGAGGGCACCATGCGCATCGATGGCGCCGAGCATGGTCAGAAGTGAACGGGCCTCGGCCAGCGCAGCCGGGGGCGGCGGCTCGAGCAGGGCGAGGCGATCGGGCTCCGGCGCGCCCCAGGCCAGGGTCTCGAGCACGAAACCGGCCAGGTCGACCTGGGTGATCTCGGCATCTCGGTGCGGCCGCCGAGTGGAATGCTCGACCTTCGACCACAGGCGGTAGGCGACCCCGGGCCCGAGCCGCCCGGCCCGACCGGCGCGTTGGTCCGCCGACGCACGCGAGATGCCGCCGGTGACGAGCCTGCTCATACCGGTGCGAGGATCGAAGCGAGGCGTGCGTGATTCTCCCGAGTCGACCACGGCCGTGACGCCCTCGACGGTCAGACTGGTCTCGGCGATGTCGGTGGCCAGCACGACCTTGCGCCGTCCCGCCGGCGCAGGCATCAGGGCTGCGTCCTGGTCGCCGGACCCGAGCGCACCGAACAGCGGACACACATCGACGGGTCCGGTGACCGCCGAGCGCAGGTCGGACTCGACTCGGCGGATGACCCCGGCACCGGAGAGGAACACCAATATGTCACCGTCGGTCTCGGTGAGGGCGCGGTCGATGGCCCGGACGACCGCCGGTTCGAGTCGGTCGTGGCGGCGGCGAGGCTGCCAGACGATGTCGACCGGATGGGTCCGGCCTTCACTCTCGACCACCGGGGCGCCGCCGAGCAGACTCGATACGGCGACCGAGTCGATGGTGGCCGACGCAACCAGGAGCCGGAGATCCGGCCGGATCGTGGCCACCACCTCGAGGGCGAAGGCCAGCCCGAGATCGGCCTGGAGGTTGCGTTCGTGGAACTCGTCGAACATGACCAGGCCGGTGTCGGCCAGCGCGGGATCGTTCTGGAGACGGCGGGTGAGGACACCCTCGGTCACGACCTCGATGCGGGTGGCCGCGCTGGTCTGGCGCTCGTCACGGGTGGTGAAGCCGACGATGCCGCCCACTCGATCACCGAGCAGCGACGCCATCCGCCGCGCCGCGGCGCGGGTCGCGAGACGTCGGGGCTCGAGAACCACGATCTTCCGGTCGTCGAGCCACGGTTCGCCGAGCAGCCGCAGGGGGACGAGCGTGGTCTTGCCCGCTCCGGGCTCGGCGACGAGCACGGCCCGGTGGTGGTCGGCCAGGGCGGCTCGTAGTTGCGGCACCACCTCGTCGACGGGGAGATCGAGGATGTCGAGAACCGTGAGCGCGTCGCCGGCGCTCACCAGTACTCCTCGTAGTGGATGTTGCCGGCCACCTTGCGGTGCGAGAGCGTGAACCCGCGCTCGACCAACAGCTCGATGACGCCGGTGACCTCGGGAAAGACGACGTCGTCGTCGTCGGTTCCGAACTCGGGCAGCCCGATCATGGCCGGATTGCCGCAGAGGTAGACGTGAGTGCGGTCGGGATCGAGCACCACCCGGAATTCCTCGGCAAAGCCGTCGTCGGCGATCACGCTCTGGATGTAGCGCTTCGGAACGTCGGGTTCGCGGGTGGGCAACGGGAGGTAGTGGTAGTTGGGGTACCGAGCGGCGAGCGCCTCGTGCTTGACCTGGTAGCCGAGGTCGCTCCACTGGCGCACGGTCACCGCCGAGACGATGGGGCCGACGTGTCCCTTGCGCAACAGCTCGACCACCATGCCGTTGTGCGGAGCCTCGCCGGTGCCGGTGGCCAGGAACACGACCGTGTCGTCGGGGTCCTGCACCGGTGCGAGGGTGTAGCGACCGGCGACCTTGGCCCCGAGATACAGCGAGTCGCCTGGCCGCTTGAGGATCAGTCGGGGCGTCAGCGCCGGGATGTTCTCGTCGGTCGGCGTCACCAACACGATGTAGAACTCGAGCTCGTCCGAGGCCGAGTCGTCGTTCAGGTAGCCGAACTCGTCGAACATGCGATTCGAGATCGAGTACGACCGACGCACGAGCTTGTCCCAGCGCTGATCGAGGTCGGGGTCGGTCGCCTCGTCGATGCGAGGTTCCCAGTAACCCAACCCGAGCGTTGCGTACTGGCCGGGGATGTAGTCGGCATCGCCGAAATCGGGCCGCACCCTGATGGTCCAGAGCTCGTCGTGGATGGGTTCGAACGCCGTGATCGTGGCGTTGTAGAACTCGGCTCGCAGCTCCTCGATGGCGCCGCGATGACGTTGCCGCCGGGCGATGGTCGACGCCGGAGTGGGCAGGACGAGATCGGGAAAGCACGCGGCGGCAACCGCCTCACCCACCCTCCAGCCGGGCGCCGTCGGCGGTGCGTCGACGACGTCGGGGTCGGGCTCACCGACGAACCACAGTCGACCCGTCGCGACGGCGTCGTCGGTGGCTCCGACGTCGGCCGGGGTGAGCGTCTCGCGCGGTGAGGCGATGACGACGCGGTCGAACTGGAGGTCGGGGGCGTCACGATTGGCGAAGTACGCCATCGGAAAGCCGTCGACCTCCCCGATCGCCGAGGGCGTCAGGCGATAGAGCACCGCGGCCCGGCGGTCGTGCTCGAGACGACGCAGCAGGTTGTCGCCAGCAGGAGAGAGCCGCGTCGGATCCATGCCTGCTGCGGCCAACACGACCCGGTGACCGTTGGCGGCAAGCGTGGCTGTGAGCTCCACGGCGTGATCGGCGAATCCGACCACGAGCACGTCTTCGGGATCGGGACCATCGGGAAGGGTGTCGACCAGCACGCGGTCGCTTTCGATGCGGAGATCCGACGGACGCCAGTCGGGAAGGGGTCGACGGTCGGCGATGAGGACTCCCGTGGTCCGATACGACAGGCGATTCGTGGTCACCACGAGGTCGTCGCCGTGCGTCTCGATCGACGTGACCGTCTCGCCGTAGCCGACGTCGAGCTGGTTCTCGCCCACGAGATCGGGGAACGCCACCGCCGAGCCCGATTCGACGATGCGAATCGCACCGAGACCTGAGCGTAGCGACGAGACGGCCACCGAGAGGCCACCGGCGCTCCCGCCGACGATCACGAGGTCGTATGCAGTGCTGGTAGCGATCGTGTCCACGGCCGTGACCCTAGTTCCCGTCGACCTCTAGGCTGCCGCAATGATCACCAGTGCAGACGACGCGTCCTCGGCCCTGTTCTGGGATCTCCTCACCGAGCTCCAGGGGACCGACGATCGCGTTCACGAGGGAACCATCATGGGCGGTGGCTGCGCCCGCGTGTCTGGCGAGTTCCTCGCCATGCCCAACTTCCGTGGTCCCGGACTGGTCGTGAAGCTTCCGGCCGCACGGGTGAGCGGGCTCATCGAATCCGGTGCCGGTGCGCCCTTTGCGCCCGCGGGCAAGGTCTTTCGCGAGTGGGTGCTCGTCGAGGCGCTCGACGAGGCCCGGTGGCGCGAGCTGCTCGTCGAGGGCATCGCCTTCGTCGCTCCGTGACCGATGCCGCTCAGGCGAGCAGGCGGCGTGCGGTATCGGCCAGACAACGGACAGAGCGTTCGGCATCGAAACCCCGGTTGCAGCGGAGGAACCGCACGGCGTCGTATCCCGTCGCGGTTTCGAGCGCGGCCAGCCGGTCGGTGCATTCCGCGCCCGACAGCGACGCCAGTTCGGGCGCGAACAGCGCAGCCAGCTGATCGCGGAGTTGGTCGGCCCGCAGGACGAGAACTGCGGCGAGCTGCGGATGGAAGGGGGCCCGCAGCCGGATGGCCTGGGTCAACGAGTCGACGTCGGACTGGTAGGCCACCCGCTGCCTGGCCAGGGCTTGCACCCGTTCGCCGAGCGTGCCACCTGCGGGCAGAGGGCGGAAGTGACGATCGGTGTCGGCCATGTGTCGCTCGATGGCGGTCGACACGAGCGAGTCGAGATCGTCGAAGTAGCGGAAGACCGATCGCAGCGACACGCCCGACTCTGCTGCGATCTGCTTGGCGCTCGGTCGGAGCTCCCCCGCACACCAGAGGCGATACAGCGCATCGACCACGGCATCGACGTTCTGGCGCCGCCGCTCGTGGCGACCGTCGATCGAGATGGCCGCGTCGCTCATCACGCACCGTCCTGTGTTCGGGGCACGAACATCACTGGAGCATCATGGGTCGAGTCGGCCGCGCCGCGCCAAACGAGCCGACCGACCATCGCTGGTGGTTACCGTGTGGCGCTCATGGACTTCGTCGACCTCTCCACTCCCCCATCGCCGGTCCTCGTCATCGTGGCCCATCCCGACGACATCGACTTCGGGTCGGCGGGCACCATGACCCGACTCGTCGCCGCCGGGGCCGAGGTCGTCTATGCCTTGGTCACCTCCGGCGAGGCTGGTGCGCCCGACGAACCCACGCGGGCCGAGGTGGCGGCCATGCGGGAGCGCGAGCAGCGCGCCGCCGGCGCTGCGGTCGGTGTGAGCGATGTCCGGTTCCTCGGCTGGCCCGACGGGAGGGTCGAGGCGAATCTCGACCTTCGACGCGACATCAGCCGGGTGATCCGTCAGGTCAAGCCCCAACTGGTGATCACCCAGTCGCCCGAAGCTCGGTGGGACCGCATCTACTCGAGCCACCCGGATCATCTCGCGGTCGGTCGGGCGGTGATGGCCGCCGTCTACCCGGACGCCCAGAATCCGCATGCCCACACCGAGCTCCTCGACGAAGGGCTCGCGCCGCACTCGGTGCCCGAGGTCTGGGTGGTCGGGCTCGAACCCCTCGACACCTTCATCGACATCACCGACGTCTTCGACACGAAGGTGACCGCGTTGAGGTGCCACATCAGCCAGACGGCCGATCGCTTCGACATCGACCATCTGCTCCGTGAGTGGGCCGCTGGTATCGCCGCCGCCAACGGCCTGCCGGAGGGACGCCTCACCGAGGGCTTTCGCCGCATCGACACCCGCTGAGGTTCAGAAACGCGCCACGACCTCGTCGAGCCAGCCGTCGACGGTGGGCCCGTGCTCGGCCGGGGTCTTCCCGAGGCGCACGACGACGAGGTCGCAGGCGGGGACGACGCGGATGCGCTGGGTCTCGTAACCCTGACACTGGAAGCTGCCACGACCGTCGTCGCGGACCCACCAGTGGGCGCCGTAGCCGTGGCCCTCGTCGTCGATCCCCCGGAGCCGACGAGCGTCGTCGACCCAGCCCTCGGGGAGCAGCCGCGTGCCGTTCCACACGCCGTCTCGGGCGTAGAGCAGGCCGAAGCGGGCGAAGTCACGAGCGGTCGCGTAGAGGAACGACGAGCCGACGAAGGTGCCTGCATCGTCGAATCGCGGTTCGACCGATTGCATGCCGAGAGGCTCGAACAGTCGCTCGTGCATCCACGCGAGCCTCGCTCCGACGGTTTCACCGGTCAGACTCCCTACCAGGCGGGACAAGATGTTGGTGGTGCCGCTCGAGTAGTTGAACACCGTGTCGGCCGGGGCGATGCGGGGCAGTGCGGCCGCGTAGCCGGCGGTGTCGGTGGAGCCGGCGCCGAAGAGCATGTCGAGGCAGTGGCTCACCGAGTCGTCGACGTAGTCCTCGACGAACTCGAGACCCGAGGCCATCCGCAGGAGCTGGTCGACGGTGATGTCGTGGCGGGAATCGGCAGGGTCGGCCCATTCGGTCGCGGCCGCCCGCTCGGTCACATCGAGGCGGCCGTCGGCCACGAGGAGCCCGATGAGGGCATGCACGACGCTCTTGGCCATCGACCACGAGATGAGCGAGGTGTCGACGTCGGTGTCGGGACCGTAGGCCTCGGCCACGATTGCTCCTCGATGCACCACGACGAGCGCGAGGGTGGTGCCCAGCTCTGGTGGTTGATCGACGACGGCGTGTCCGATCATCTGCTGCAGACGGGCAGCATCGACCGCCGGACCGATCGGGGCCTCGGGCCACCGCGCGTTCGGGAACGGGACGTCTTCGGGCTGGGACGCCAGCGGGATCAGCGCCGGGCTGTCGGCAGGCGAGATGATGGCCACGACGTCGCTCAGCTCGTGACGAGCTCGACAATGCGGTCGGCCAGCTCGCCCACGTCGGGCTCGATCGGAATGGCCGTGGCCGAGAACGCGAAGGAGATGTCCTCGTCGGGCAGGTACGCAGCATGACTACGGAAACCGGGCACCCCACCGCCGTGGGAGTAGACCGTCTGGCCGGAGACCGTCTCGACGTTCACACCCAGCCCGTAGGTGTCGCCGAGCGTCGGAGCCAGCATCTCTGGCACCAGGGAGTCGGGGACGAGGCCGTCGGCGAAGAGGCCACCGAACATCACCGCGGTGTCGTCGAGCTGGGCCTCGAGGCTGCCACCGGTCCAGCCCACCGTGCGGAGGAGGTCCTGGGGCACCGACAGCATGTCGACGTAGGTGGCGCCGTCGACGTCGATCAGACCGGACTCGGGCACGAGGTCGAACGCTTCGATGGCCGAGCCCAGGATCCCGATGGAGTACCCGTGCACGACCTGCTCGGGTGGCGCCTGCCCAGGCGCCAGGAACACGTCGGTGAGCCCCAGTGGTTCGAAGATACGGCGGGTGAACTCGTCCTCGGCGTCGTTGCCGGTGACGGCCTCGATCACCAGTCCGGCCGCGATGAACCCGACCGTGTTGTAGAGCCGGTCGGTTCCGACGTCGAACTGGGGGCCGCGATCTGACGCGTAGGCCAGCAGTTCCTCGGGCGCGAGCTCCTGGTCGAGCCGCGGTGCCACGTAGCTGTAGAAGCCGGGGTCGAACGGGAACTCGAAGAAGCCGCTGGTGTGGTTGAGCAGCTGGCGGACGGTGACCTCGTCCTCGTACTCGTATCCGGGTGCCCACGAGTCGAGGTAGGTCGAAACCGGCGCATCGAGCTCGAGCAGGCCTTCGTCGGCCAGCTGGAGCACCACCGTGGAGGTGACCGGTTTGGTGATGCTGCCGATGCGGAAGTAGTCGTCGGTCTCGACCGGCTCACCGGTGGTGAGGTCGGCCGTGCCTCGGGCGATGGTCAGGACGTCGCCGTCGGGCATGGCCATGGCGAAGGACAGCCCGGGCACGCCGCCCCGCGCCATGAACTCGTCGATCTCGACGGTGATCTGCTCCTCGAGCGACGGTCCGGGATCGGGCGTGGGGGTCGGTTCGGCCTCTGGCGTGGCTGCTGTTTCCGCCGCTGGTTGCGCCGCCGCGGGGGCGACATCGGTACCGGTGGATCCACACGCAGTGGTCGCCAGGCACAGCGCGAACAGGAGGGCCAGGAGTTTTCGCATGAAGCGAGAAGCCTATTGGAGCAAGCCGAGGACGCGCGCGCGTAGCTCACGACGGCAGACCACGAGCCCGGGCGACACGGCTCGCTGCTGGTTGAATCGGAGCTCGCTGCCGTCGACACCCGACACGTGGAGACCCGCCGCTCGTGCCACCGCGGCAGGGGCGCAGACATCCCACTCCCACAGCTCGGTCGGGTGTACGTACACATCGGCATCGCCTCGCACCACGGCCATCGCCTTCACTCCCGACGAACCGACGACCACGGCGTGACCGTCGAGCGCCGAAGCAAGGCGGCGGGTGAAATCTCTCATCGAGCGGCCGCCGATCACGATCGGATTCGCTCGGCGCGACTCGGTGGTGCGCGGCGAACGAGTGGAGTGGACCTCTCCGATCGCCGGCAGCGCCACCGCTGCGGCGCCGACAGCCCCGCGCTCGACGAGGGCAACGTGCACGGCGAACGCAGTGGAGGCGGCATCGGGGAAGTCGGCGGACCCGTCGAGAGGGTCGACGATCCAGCACCGAGGGTTGCGGTGTCGGTCGCCGCGATCATGGCCCTCCTCCGACAACACCGCGTCGTCGGGGCGGGCCGCCGCGAGGGCCTGCACGAGCACGTCGTGACCGAGGGCATCGGCGCCGGCCTCGATGTCCCACCATGATCGCCGCTCGCTCACCCACTGGCGGCGCGCTGCGACCAAACGAGTCCCGACGTCGACCGCGAGATGCTCGGCGAGTGCCTCGTCGTCGAGCGCGGCAAGGGGGCCGGGTGACGACGGATCGGCAGCTGCTGGACCTTCGGCGATCGGTCGACCCTATCGACGGTGGCATTTGGCCGTGCCCGCTGTGATCTGCTGTGCTGTGGCCCTGGTCGCCATCAACCGAACCGACGAAGAAGGAATCGCCATGAGCCACGCCGCTGCCGCCTACGAAGTGATGAAGGCCCAAGAGGGTGTCGAGGAGGGAACCGGCGAGTGGTTCCCGGTGACCCAGGAGCGGATCAACCAGTTCGCCGACGCCACCCTCGATCATCAGTTCATCCACATCGATCCCGAGCGGGCGGCACGCGAGACCCCTTTCGGGGGAACGATCGCGCACGGATTCCTCACGCTCTCGCTGCTCGTGCACCTCGACACCAGCGTGCCGCGTCAGCTGCCACCGCTCGACGGCATCATCATGGGCGTCAACTACGGGCTCAACAAGGTGCGCTTCCTCTCCCCGGTGCCGGCCGGCAGCCGCATACGGGCGCACAGCACCGTGACGAGCGTCGAGCTCAAGGGCACGGCCATCGACCAGATCCGCACCATCACCGTCGAGCTCGAGGGGGCCGACAAGCCCGCCCTCGTCGCCGAGTGGATAGGCCGGATGGTCTTCGACTCCTGACCCCAGGCGAGGTCGAGACGGAGACGGTGCTCGAGCCCACAGGGGTCGTCGGACCGATCGCTGTTCACGGATCGCTCGAGGTCACGTGCTGGGGCGCAGCAGATACCCGTCGCCATCGGCTTCGAGGCTGACGGCACCGTTGGCGGCGGCATCTCGACAGAACTGGAGGAAGCTGCCGTACCCGAGTCGCCGTTCGGAGAAGTCGGGATCGTGCTTCCGCATCGCCGTCTTGGCCCCCGAGAGCTGGATGCCGCCCTTGCGTTCGGCGGCCACGGTGGCCAGCAACGCGAAGGCACCGGCAGCCGAACCACCCGACGGCAGACTCACCTCGGGATCACCACGGCCCTCGAGCTCGACGAGGCCGTCGCCCTGGAGCCGTCGCAGGAGCTCACCGAACCCCCGCGTGCCGTAGTCGACCTCACTGAAGGTGGGGTCCTTGCGGAGGATGGCGCGCTTGAGCGACGACGCCCGGACCGGTCCGTCGGAGCTGCGCAGCAACCCGACCAGGGTCTGGATGACGATCACCGGATCGGCATCGGCGGGTTCGACCGGTACGTCGTCGGCGGGCTCGGCGACCGATCGGTCCGGCTTCTCGTCGGGCTCGATGTCGCCCACCAGGCGGTCGTAGAAGAGGAACTCGTCGCAGGCCGGCGGCAACAGCGCCGACGTGGAACCCCGCACGCCCACACCGATCACCTGCTTGTCGAGGGCTCGCAGCTTCTGCACGAGTGGGGTGAAGTCGCTGTCGCCGGTGCAGATCACGAACGTCGTGACGAACTCGCGCTCGAAGGCCATCTCGATGGCATCGACGGCCATCTTGATGTCGGCCGCGTTCTTGCGGGACGCGCCCATCTTCTGAGGCAGCTCGATGAGCTCGACGTTGTGGCGGGTGAGGCGACGACGGTCCTCCTCGAAGTACGACCAGTCGGCGTAGGCGAAGCGGGCGACCACCCGACCCCGCTCGGCCATCGCATCGGCCACATTGCCGAAATCGAACGGGCGTCGAAGGTTCTCCCTGGCACCGATGGCCAGGTTCTCGTAGTCGAGGAAGACGGCGAGGCGGGGTTCACGATCGGACATGCGGCGACCCTACAGCGCACGACGGACTACCGTTTCCCCATGACCGGATCGCAGAACTCATGGGCATCGAGCTACTCCGTCGACTCACTTCTCTCGGTGGGCTCGACTCGCTCGGTTGCATCGGCCGGATCGATCCTGTCCATCGGATCGGTGGGGTCGATACTGTCGCTCGGGTCCGCCGGTTGCCTCATCTCGGTCGCGTCGGCCGGCTCGATCCTGTCGTACCGCTCGGCAGGGTCGATCCTGTCGGTCCGAAGCCAGAGCGCATTCCTCGCCGTCGACGGTCGCCCGATGCCGCGCCGCCACCTGGCGGTTGCGGCGGCGATAGCCGTGGCGGGCATGACAATCTCGATACGGCGCTGAGCGAGCGCGGGCCGCCACTACGCTGCTCCCGTGCCCGTCATTCTCGCCAGCGAAGCCTCCGACGAGCTCCAGTCGTTCAACGCTCCCCTCGGGTTGTGGGCGGCCTTCCTCGCCGGCGTGGTCGTGATGTTGCTCGTCGACCTGTTCGTGCTGAACCGGAAGGCCCACGAGATCTCGCTGCGGGAAGCAGGCATCACCAGCGCGGTGTGGATCAGCATCGGCGTTGCGTTCTCGCTGGTGGTCTGGGCGGTACTGGGCGGCACCGCGGCCAACCAGTACCTGGCGGGCTTCATCATCGAGAAGTCGCTGTCGGTCGACAACGTGTTCGTGTGGGCCGTCATCTTCAATTACTTCGCCATCCCCCTCAGGTACCAGCACCGGGTGCTCTTCTGGGGCATCTTCGGCGCCATCGCGCTGCGCGCCGTGTTCATCTTCGCCGGCGTGGCCCTCATCGAGACGTTCTCCTGGGTGCTCTACCTCTTCGGCGCCATCCTCGTGTACACGGCCTTCAAGGTCGCCTTCGGCGGCGATCACGAGATCCATCCCGAGAACAACCCCGCCCTCAAGCTCGTCCGTCGGGTCATGCCGGTGAGCAGCGAGTTCGACGGCCAGAAGATGTTCACCCGCGCCGACGGCGTGCGGCTGGCGACGCCGTTGTTCGTCGTGCTCGTGCTCATCGAGGCATCCGACGTGGTCTTCGCCGTCGACTCGGTGCCCGCCATCCTCGCCATCAGCCGCGATCAATTCGTGGTGTTGAGCTCGAACGTCATGGCCATCCTCGGTCTGCGGGCGTTGTACTTCCTGCTGGCCGGAGCCAAAGACCGACTGGTGTACCTGAACAAGGGTCTCGGCGCCATCTTGTTGTTCGTCGGCGTGAAGATGCTGATCTCCGAGTGGTACCACATCCCCACCCTGCTCTCGCTCGGTGTCATCGCGGTCGTCCTCACCATCACCGTTGTCGCCTCGGTGCTCACGACGCGTGAGACCGAACCACAGCAGGTGGCCCCATGATGATCGACCGGATCGTCGTCGGGATCGACGGCTCGGCCGGTTCGCGTGCCGCACTCGAATGGGTCGCCGACCTGGCTGTGCAGCTCGGTGCCCACGTCACCGTCGTACACGTCTTCGAGCCGTTGGCCAAGCTGGGCGAGATCGATCCGCCCTACGACATGCACAAGCTCGCCGAACGAGCCCGAGAGCAGCTCGACGGCGAGTGGGTCATGCCCCTCGCCCTGGCCGGTGTTCCCCACGACACGGTGTTCGCCGAAGGCGCTCCGGGCGAACGGCTCGCCCACATGGCCGATGAGGTCGACGCCGACCTCATCGTCGTCGGCGATCGCGGTCACGCCGGGCTGCGCAAGATGCTGTTCGGGTCCACGGCCCGCGAGCTGCCGCGGCAGACGACCCGGCCGGTCACCGTCATCCACTCCGACGACGACTGACCAGCGGAGACCTCAGAGCCGTTCCACCGTCCACTCGGTCGGACGACCCTGGTCGTAGGGCATCACACCGTGGAACGGGCGCGGGTCGCCGTCGAACACGAGGGGCACGAACCATCGATCGCCCTCCCACATGGGCAGGTCGGCCGCGGCCCGGACGGCGTCGTCGTCGGCGCAGGCGTCGAGCAACCGCCGACGCGGGACCCATTCGAGGGTGCCCTCGGGATTCGACGTGGGTGGCGTGCCGACGAACCCGTCGACCAGGAAGATGAAGCCGAGCCAGTCCTCTCCGGTGGCACCGAAGCCGGGCCACGAGATGGTGCCACGCAGGCTCATGTCGGTGAGCTCGATCCGCGCCTCCTCGAACAGCTCGCGTCGGAGGTTGGCCGCGACGCTCTCGCCCGCCTCGAGCTTGCCGCCGAGGCCGTTCACCTTCCCGTAGTGCTCGTCGTCGGGCCGCGCGTTGCGCCGGATGAGCAACACCTCGTCGACCTCGCGGTCGAGAACGTAGGCGAGCGACCCGACGATCGGCGTGTACGACATGGGGCCGAGGCTAGGGCGCTGTCACACTGTGGTCGTGGACGAACGAGCGAAGTGGAACGACCGCTACACGGCCGAAGGGGCCGTCGACCGCCCACCGGGCGCGCTGGTCGACGCGCTCCCCCACCTGCCCACGGAAGGCCGTGCGCTGGAGATCGCCGGCGGGTTGGGTGCCGGTGCCCGGTTGTTGGCTGATCACGGCCTCGACGTCGTCCTGGCCGACATCTCATCTGTGGCCCTGGCGAAGGCGAGCCGACTGGCGCAGGCGGCAGGCCGCCCGATCGCCACGCTTGCGGTCGACTTCCGCACCGAGCCGTTTCCCCACGGACCCTGGCAGGTCATCACGTGCTTCCACTATCTCGATCGGCCGCTGCTCGCCGCGCTGGCCGGGCACCTGGCCCCGGGTGGTGTGGCCGTCGTCGGCATCGCCACGGTGACGAACCTGGAACGCAACCCCCGACCGGGCCGGCAATTCCTGCTCGAACGGGGCGAGCTCGGCGAGCTGCTGGCCGATCTCGAGGTGATTGCCTACGACGAGCAGTGGAGCGGGCGTGGTGTGCACGAGGCTCGCTTCGTGGGCCGCCGTGGCGACGAAGAAGGAGATCCTCAGGGCGCCTGATCGGTCCCGAGGTAGTCGTCGATCGCCCGAGCGGCGCGGCGACCGGCACCCATGGCGAGGATGACGGTGGCGCCACCGGTGACGATGTCGCCGCCTGCGTACACCCCCGGCTTCGACGTGGAACCCGTGTCGGAGTCGACCGCGATGGTGCCTCTCTCGGACCGGTCGAGATCGGGGGTCGCCCGCAACAGCAACGGGTTCGGACCGTTCCCGATGGCGATGATCGCCACATCCACCGTCACCTCGAGGACCTCACCGGGAATCGGCTCGGGCCGGCGCCGGCCGTCGTCGCCGGGCTCACCCAGCTCCATCCGCTGCAACCGCAGGCCGACGAGGCGCCCGGCTTCGTTCCCCAACAGCTCCACGGGTGCGACCAGCGTCTCGAGGACGACGCCTTCGGCCTCCGCGTGGGCCACCTCCTCGGCGCGAGCAGGCATCTCCTCACGCGTGCGGCGGTAGGCGATGGTCACCGGGTCGGCGCCCAACCGGACGGCCGTGCGGGCGGCATCCATGGCGGTGTTGCCCGCCCCGAAGACGACCACCGACCGTCCCTCGACCTCGATCAGCGGGGTGTCACTACCGGCGACATAGGCGCGCATCAGATTGACGCGCGTGAGGAACTCACTCGCCGAGTACACGCCCACCAGGTTCTCACCAGGGACGTCGAGGAAGCGAGGAAAGCCCGCACCGACGCCGAGGAAGACCGCGTCGTAGCCCTCGGTGGTGAGGAGGTCGTCGACGGTGTCGACCATGCCGATGACCGCGTTCGTCTCGAAGTGGACGCCGCGCTGTCGGAGGCGATCGATCTCGGCCTCGACGATCGCCTTGGGGAGGCGAAATTCGGGGATGCCGTAGGCGAGCACACCCCCGAGCTCGTGCAGCGCCTCGAACACGGTCACCTCATGGCCCATGCCGACGAGGTCGCCGGCGCAGGCGATGCCCGCGGGGCCGCTGCCCACCACCGCCACGCGTCTGCCGCTGGGCGCAGGGTCCGAAGTCGTCGCCCACCCCTCGGCGCGCGCGACGTCGGCGACGAAGCGCTCGAGATTCCCGATGTGGATGGCCTTGCCCTTCTTGGCCAGCACACAGGCACCCTCGCACTGCGTTTCCTGCGGGCACACGCGACCGCACACAGCCGGAAGGGAGTTGTCGGCAGCAATGACCTCGGCCGCGCCGGCCAGGTCGGCGTTGCTCACCCGGTGGACGAACTCGACGATGTCGACGCTCACCGGACAGCCCTGCACGCATGTCGGTCGAGCACACAGCAGGCACCGTTCGGCTTCGGCCACGGCCTGGTCGAACGAGTAGCCCAGATTCACCTCGTCGAAATCGGCGGCCCGCTCACCTGCCGGCCGCTCGGGCATGGAGACGGGTTCCCGCTTCATCCGCTCGCGCCGACTCAGCTCACTCATGTCGACTCCCCGCCTCCGACCTGAACGGTGACCTCGCAGGGGTGCAGTTCTCGGCGGCGGGCGGCCTCACCCTCTAGGTAGGCCCGATTGCGGGAGGCAAGCAGATCGAAATCGACCTCGTGGGCGTCGAACTCCGGACCGTCGAGACAGGCGAAGCGGTTGTGACCGCCGACCGAGACCCGGCAACCACCGCACATCCCCGTTCCGTCGATCATGATGGGGTTCAGGCTCGCGATCGTGGTGACACCGGCCGCTCGAGTGACCTCGGCGACTGCCTTCATCATGGGGATCGGCCCCGCGGCGAACACCCGGTCGATGGACTCGGCGGCGAGCACGTCCTGGAGGGCATCGGTGACCAGCCCGGCGCGGCCGTACGAGCCGTCGTCGGTGCAGACATGCACCTCGGCGGGGAGCGCGGCCAGCTCGTGCTCGAACAGCAGCTGTGACCGGTTGCGAGCGCCGATGACGGCGATGATCCGGTTGCCTGCCTCGCGAAGCGCCACCGCGACGGGGTAGGCGACCGCAGTGCCGACGCCGCCCCCGACGATGACGACCGTGCCGAAGTCGTCGACCTCCGACGGGGTGCCCAACGGGCCGGCGAGGTCGAGGATCTCGTCTCCGACATCGAGGTCGTTCATGACCATGGTGGTCTTGCCCACGGCCTGGACCACCAGCGTGATGGTTCCCGCCTCGGCGTCGGATGCGGCGATGGTGAGAGGGATCCGTTCGCCGTCGGGCGTCACGCGGACGATGACGAACTGACCCGCCCGATGACGACGGGCGATCTTCGGCGCCTCGATGCGAAACTGTTTGGCATCGGGCGCGAGCATCTGAGCCGCAACGATCCGGGGCATGGCCTGATTGTCACCGGCCACTGGGAGGCGCCCCAGAGTCGGAAGTCCTCACCGAGTGGAGCCCGCCGGGCCACCCGTCGGGGCCATCACACCGTCGACGAGGGTGACGGTGTTCGTGCGTACGGCCGGGATGCGCTCGCCCGGCAGGACCACCCCCGTGAGATTGCAGGGATCGCACGCGCTGACGGTGACCTGCTCGCCGCTCTTGGGCAGCTTGCGGGTGGCCCCGAGGCCCTCGGCGGCTTCGGGGAGAGCGAACTGCTCGCCGCTGAAGCCGGCCACGAAGCGACCGCCCTTGACCAACCCGCGGTCCTCGAACCGCCGGAGCGCCCACTGGAGATCGCGCCACGGCACGGCCAGACCCTCGTGGGCGACGAGGTCGTAGAACACGACCCCCCAACGAAGCAGGAGCTGCTCGGCCACCGCTTCGACGAAGCCATCGCGATCGTCGGTGGGTTCGACCGGTGGCAGCAGGCTCCAACGCCCGGCGCCGGAGGTGGAGCGCGCCACCGCACCGCCTCGCCGGAGACGGGACAGGTTGCGCTCGGTGCCCGCAGCGCGTCGACGACCCTGGCCCAGGGCCCGGATCGGGGCGAAACCGTCGGCGGTGATGGCGCCGGCAGCCACGCCGGCCCACAGGGCTCGCTCGATGTCGGAGGGCAGTCGGCCAGTGTCGGATGCGAGCTCGGTGACGAAGCGGGCGCCCCGGGTGCGGAGCGACTCGACCACCTCGGCCAACGCACCCAGCTCGGGGCAGGCGTCGGCCGCCGGACCGCGTGCCGCCTGGAGCAGCCACGGGACG
Organism: Acidimicrobiales bacterium; assembly: GCA_024638845.1. Taxonomy (GTDB): domain Bacteria; phylum Actinomycetota; class Acidimicrobiia; order Acidimicrobiales; family JAHEJN01; genus JAHEJN01. The sequence goes on from JAHEJN010000047.1 coordinate 18,021, forward strand.
TCGGCCCGGAAGACGACGCTCACCGGCGTGGCCTTCGATGCCGCGGCGGGGGCGACGTCGATGTCGGGCCTCGATGGCGGGGCGAGACGTCCCCAGGTGACCTGACCGTCGTGACAGAGCCGGTCGAGCCACGCCGGCTCGTAGCCGCAGACCCGACGGGCGAGCAGGTCGGTCTCCCACGCTGCGGTCGGAGCGTGCCAACCCTGGAGCTTTTCCACTGCCCGCGCCAGACCTTGGGGTCCGGCGAGCTGCGAACCGGGCGCCACGTGATGCCAGCGCAAGAGGAAGCGGACGAAGTCCTGGGCGCTGGCCGCCTCGACCGAGTCACGGCGGCGCCGGCGCGAGTACGCATGCATGCGGGCGAGCAGTCGCCGGGAACACCATTCGACGTCGCCACCGTCGTCGCCCCGGAAGTGGCCCTGGATGGCGAAACCCTCGGCCTCGAGCTGGGCCAGTCCCACGGCGAGGTTGGCGCCGGCGAGACCAGTGATGGCCCCGAGCTCGGAGGCGGTGGCGGGGCTGTGCAGGTCGAGGTGACCGCGCAGCACCTCGGCCGCCACCTTCTCGGGGAACAACTCGTCGGCCGGCACGCCGGTGAGGATCACCTCGACCGCCGCCGCCGCCTCGGTGGTGTGCCAGCGCGCCTCGCGTCCGGCGCCGACCACCTGTACCCGTCCTCGGGCCCGCAACTGCTCGAACAGGTCGCTCCACTCGGGGCGCGGGACGGTGAGCACGAGCAGCGCCACCAGATCGTGCAGCTCGTCGGGCGTGGTGGGATGGGGCGTGATCTCGTTGCGAACCTGCTCGATGGCATTCGGGTCGAGCCGGCCAAGCTCGGCCGGGCGTACCGGCAGGCCGCGGCGGAGCGGTACGGCGTTGGTGCGGCGGTCGACGGCCTCGCCGTCGTCGAGGAACGCATACGGCTTGGCGGTGAGGATCTCGTGGGCCAACAGCGACGGTTCGGTGGTGTCGCGGAAGTGGAACCGCACCTCGCCCTGACCGAGGCGGTGCCACAAGTCGACCAGGCCGTCGACATCGAGGCTCTCGGTCAGCGAGTCGTGGACGGTCTGGCGCACGATCGGATGATCGGGCACCTCGATGGGGCCGGTGACGTTCTCCTGGCAGGCGGCGGCGTCGGGGAACAGTGCGGCCATGAAGTCGTCGGCCTGCATGCGCTGGATGGGTGGCGGGTTCTTCTTGCCGCTTCGCCACCGCAACACCAGCAATGACCGGTTGAGGTTCCAGCGCCAACGTGACTGGAACAGCGGTTGGTCGAGGATCGCCTGGGTGAGCGTGGCGGGGATGCCCTCGGCGGTGAGGAATCGGGGCACGTCGTCGAGAGGGAAGCTGTGATGGGGCCCGAGCGAGATGACGACGGCGTCGTCGCTGGCCGCCGCCTGGAGCTCGAAGTTGAAGCTGCGACAGAACTTCTTGCGTAGTGCATACCCCATGGCCCGGTTGATGCGGGAGCCGTAGGGCGAGTGGATCACCAGCTGCATGCCACCCGACTCGTCGAAGAACCGTTCCATGACCAGATCGGTCTGGGTGGGCATGACCTGCAGGATCGCTCGGCCCGCGGCCAGATACGTCACGACGAACGCGGCGATCTCATCGGAGACCTCGGCCGCGCCCGCCAGCCAGCGGGTGGCGCCGGCGAGATCGTCGGCCACCACGAAGGTCTCGACCGTGGACCGCACCCGTGAGACCTCCTCGCTCAGCTCCACGGTGCGGGCCGGTGCCTCACCGGTCCAGAACGGAATGGTCGGGTGCTTGTCGCCCGCGTCGACCACCCGCACCACTCCCCCGGCCACCTGGCGGATCTGCCAGGCATGGGTGCCGAGCAGAAAGACATCGCCGGCCATCGACTCGGTGGCCCAGTCCTCGTTCACGGTGCCGATGAGCGTCTCGTCGGGCTCGGCCAGTACTCGGAGATCGCCGATCTCGGGAATGGCGCCACCGGAGGTGAGGGCGGCCAGCCGAGCGCCCTTGCGGCCCCGCAGCTCACCGTTCACCGTGTCGTGGTGCACGTAGGCGGCCCGGCGGCCGCGGCCGGTCTGCACGCCGTTGGCCGCGAGATCGACCCCCTCGTCGAACACCTCGCGATCGAGGTCGGCGTAGGGCGCGGCCCGGGTGACGAGCGCGAAGAGGTCGTCGGCGCGCCATTCGTCGGCCGCAGTCTCGGCGACGATCTGTTGCACCAGGATGTCGAGCGGTGCCGCTGGTGGATGCAGGGCATCGAGGCGGCCGGCGTGCACGGCGGCCAGGAGCGCCGTGGCCTCGACCAGTTCGTCGCGGGTCAGCGGATACAGGCGCCCCTTCGGGGTGCCGTGGCGGGTGTGGTTCGAGCGGCCGACCCGCTGGAGAAAGGTGGCAATGCTGCGGGGCGAGCCGATCTGGCACACGAGCTCGACGGGGCCGACGTCGATGCCGAGCTCGAGCGATGCCGTCGCGACCAGGGCCTTCAGCTCGCCGGCCCGCAGGCGGCGTTCGACGAGGTGGCGCCGATCCTTCGAAAGCGAGCCGTGGTGCGCGGCCACGACGTCGTCTCCCAGTCGCTCGCCCAGCTCGTGGGCGAGGCGTTCGGCCAGCCGCCGGGCGTTGACGAACACCAGCGTGGTCTGGTGCTCGGCCACGTGCGCGGCGATCTGATCGAGGACGTCGCCCATCTGGGCGTGCGACGCGATGGCTTCGAGCTCGGCACCGGGCAGCTCGATCGCCAGATCGAGGCCGCGCTGGTGGCCGCCGTCGATCACAACGCATTCGGTCGTGCCGTCGGGGCGCGTTCGCGAACCCACCAGCAGGCGAGCCACGACCTCGATGGGCTTCTGCGTGGCCGACAGACCGATCCGCACCGGCTCGGTGGCCGTGACGTGACTCAGACGTTCGAGGGTGAGGCACAGATGACTCCCCCGCTTGTCCCGGGCGAGGCTGTGGATCTCGTCGACGATGACGGTGTGCACCGAGCGCAGCGTGGCTCGGCTCTTGGCCGCCGTGAGCAGGAGGTACAGCGACTCGGGTGTCGTGATCACGAATGCCGGGGGCCGCTTGATCATGGATGTGCGCTGCGACGCCGTGGTGTCGCCGGTGCGGACACCGACCCGCAGATCGGGCGCGGAGCAACCCATCTCGGCGGCGATGGCGGCGATCTCGGCCAGAGGTCGCTCGAGGTTCTCGGCGATGTCGACGGCCAGCGCCTTGAGCGGCGACACGTACACCACTTGCGCCGACCGGCTGACCTGCTGCCCCTGGGCATGGGCCAGGTACAGCGCGTTGATCGACATGAGGAATCCGGCCAGGGTCTTGCCCGAGCCGGTGGGGGCCGCGATGAGCGTGTGCTCGGCGGCCGCGATCGATGGCCAGCCATTGCGCTGCGGTGGGGTGGGGCCGTGCGGGAACCGACCGACGAACCACCGGGCCACCGCAGGGTGGAAGCCGACGCCGGGAACGAGATCGGTGACCGGCGCGATTCCGGTGCCGGTGAACGGCTCGAACAGCGTGGGGCGGGGAAGATCGGTGATGGCCAAGGCGAGCACTCCGGTCGACGGCAGCGTGCCGCCGACACTACTCACGGGGTGTGACAGCCGTTCTGCCGTGCTTCCCTCCGGACGGAAGCGGACTGTCGGTCAGTACATGCTCCCGTCGCCGGCACCGCCCGCACCGGCCAGGAGATCGAGCTCGCCGGCCAGACCCCGACGCAGGGCCACCAGGTCGCTGGTGATGGTGATCATCTGGTAGCCCATCTCGAGGCGCCGCTCGGTGAGCTCGGCCACCGTGTGACAGCCCGCAACCACGCCATTGCGCTTGCAGGCGTCGGCGATCGCCACCATGGCATCGACGAAGGTCGGTTCGTCGTCGTTGTTCCCCGGGGGCAGGCCGAGACTACGGGAGAGGTCGGCGGGCCCGACGTAGCAGGCGTCGACACCGGGGGTCGACAGGATGTCATCGGCATTGGCCAGGGCCTCGACCGTCTCGATCATCGGGATCACGGCGACGGCGTCGTTGGCGTCGCGCCAGTAGTCGGCACCGTGGGCGAGGGCCGCTCGGACCGGGCCAT
>JAHEJN010000047.1:22174-23558 GCA_024638845.1 Acidimicrobiales bacterium
AGGATGTCATCGGCATTGGCCAGGGCCTCGACCGTCTCGATCATCGGGATCACGGCGACGGCGTCGTTGGCGTCGCGCCAGTAGTCGGCACCGTGGGCGAGGGCCGCTCGGACCGGGCCATGGCTACGCCCACCCGCCGGCGGGTAGCGGCAGGCGAACACCGCGGCCTCGGCCTGGGCTCGGGTGTTCACCATGGGCACGATCACGCCCATCGAACCGCCGTCGAGAACCTTGCCGATGATCCCGGGCTCGTTCCACGGCACTCGGGTGATGGGGGTCGCCGGTCCGAGCTCGATGGTCTGAAGGATCGGCACGGCCGCCTGGTAGTCGATGGCGCCGTGCTGGAGATCGACACAGGCGTAGTGGAAGGTCGCGCCGGTGATGGCCTGGGTGGTGATGGTGCACGGCGCCGTGATCCACACGCCAATGGCCGGTTCACCCGAGTCGAACCGGTCCTTCATCGCATTGGGTCGCACGGTTCTCCTCAGTGGGTCCGATGGGGTCGCACTACTCGCAGAAGCCGATGAAGGGGGTGCCGGCCTGGACGATCGGCGTGTTCACCGCGGGGCCGGCACCGATCAGGACGAAACCGATGCCGTTGTAGATCGGGACACCGAAGGTGTCGTCGACGGTCGGCACGGCGCCGTAGCCGCTGACGACGACGTCGAAGGGATCGCCCACCAACGCACCGCCGGGAAGGATGACCTGGGCGATCGTGGGTCCGCCGGGAATCTCGGTGAGGGTGTCGAAGGCGATGCGGTAGCGCCATGCCGAGAAGAACTCACCGGTGTCGTCGCGATAGAAGTCGGCGGTCAGGCCGCCCCAGCTCGCGGTTCGTTCGTTGTCTCCCGCTCCGTCGAGCGGGCAGCCCTCCATCCAACCCGAGTCGTCGGCGGGCGATCCGATCGCCGTGGCGAACGCGGCGATGGTGGCATCGACGTCGACCGCTCCGTACGCGACGCCGAACAGATCGGGCGAGCCGACCAGGATCGGATAGGGGCCCGCGGCCGGCGGTGTGGCCGTGGGCTCGGGGGTGGGTTCGGGAGTGGCCGTCGGTTCCGGTGTCGCCGTGGGTTCGACCGTTGGTTCGGGAGTGGCCGTCGGCTCCGGTGTCGCCGTGGGTTCGACCGTTGGTTCGGGGGTCACCGTTGCGTCCGCCGTCGGTGTGGCCGAGGCATCGAGGTCGAAACCATCGGGCGAACATGCCACTCCGAGCAGCGCCGCTAGCGCCACGACGGACAACAACCGAAAAGGAGGAGCCATGGCGCAGCAGCGTAGTTCGCCGTGGTGCGCCGCATCGGGCCCACGGTGTGGTCAACTCGGCCCGTGGCCTCCAGCAACGACGACGGACTCCTCGCCGGCCCGCTCGATCTCGACGCACCCC
>JAHEJN010000001.1 GCA_024638845.1 Acidimicrobiales bacterium
AACGGCTGGTGACCGACTTCGTGTCGGTGGTGTTGGCCCACCGCGACATCGCCGTTCTGGTCCGTCGGGACACGTATGTGGCCGACCACGAGGCGTTCGGAGCGCGCCTCGACAGAGCGTCTGGGCGGATCCGTCGAGCCATCACCGGCCCGGAACCGACCGAAGCGGCGGCCGTCGCCGCCATCGCCGCAACCGGAGGCCTGTGGCGTCCGATAGAGACCCTCCCGGCCGACGACGTCGTGCAGCACCTCGATTCGATCGTGCGCGTCATCCTGAGCGGCCACACCCGGTACGAACCCCCCACGACTCGACGCACGGAACCACCCCGCGCTGTTGCGCGCACCCGGCCGAGCCGGGGTGGAGCCGCCGGTTGGAACACCTACGAGTAGCGCGAGTCGCTCACAGCCGGATCCAGCCCGTCGGGTTGCCGCAGTTCCAGTCGCCCAGCCGCTCGCGGCCGAGGTCGGTGACCCAGCGCTCGGGCTGCACCACCACCGCCGACGGGTTCGGATCGAGCCATGCCCCCCACCAGGCGAACGTCGAGTTGGGGATCACATGGTGGTCACACCACGACATCAGGATCAGATCCTCCTCGGCGCGGTTGCCCGCCACGACGGTGAGCGGGTGGTCGAGAACCAGATGCTCCCGGCACCACTCCGGCTCATCGGAGAACACCACCACGCGGTCGACCGAAGGGACGAGCTCGAGCGCCCGTTGGTACCACTCGGGCTCGAGGTCGAGGCGGCGAAGCACCTGCTGTCCCGACCAGGCGTATTCGCCACGACGAACCGACACACTCACCGTGGCGCCCTCCAGCACGGCTGCGTACTTCTCGCGCAACCGTTGCGTTCGTCGCGGCGACAGACCGAACGCGTCGAGCAGTCGGGAACGGTATCGGACGAAGTACTTCTCGTCGGAGAACAGCCCGTCGAGCATACGGTCGCGGCCGGGGACGTGACGCAGAGGTCGCGCCGTCGGTGTGTGATCGCGCTCGCGGATCAGGTAGGTGGAAGGCCCGAAGTAGGCGAAGGGCCCGGTCATCAGCTTGGGGAACGCCCGGGTCACGGAGTTCCAGCCCGTGTGCTCGACAGCGCTGAGATTGGTGCGCTGCCAGTACCCGAAGACCGGTTGCAGATCGTGGTCCCACGCGTGGGCCAGCGTGGCTGCGGTGGTCAGCATCTGATTCCCGAGGCGCCCGCGGAAGATGCATCCCACGCGAGAGCGGCGCCGCGGCCTCATCGGTCCGAGAGAAGCCCGAGCCGACGACAGCGTTCCCCACGAGACGCCCAATTGTGGAAGTCTTCCGTCATGGCGCCCGAGACCGCCCCCTCGACACCGAGCGGGAGCGACGGCCGGTCAACCGGCACGGCGGTGTTCACCATGGCCCGCAACGAATCGGTGTTCCTGCCGATCTGGGTCGCCTATTGCCGGCGCTTCTTTCCCGCCGAATGCGTTCACGTCTTCGACCATCTCGGCACCGACGGTAGCGCCGAGGCCGTACGAGATCGCCACGGCTGCGTGCTCCATCGCGAGAATCATCCGGCCTACGACGATTTCGACTGGTACACCCGCCGCATCGAGGCGCTCCAGGCCGAGCTCCTCACGCGATATCGGGTAGTGATCTTCGCCGAATCCGACGAGATCATCTGGCACCCGGCCGGCCTCTCGACCTACGCCGACGCCTTCGACGCCCCCGCCGCACGGTGCACCGGCTATCAGCTCTGGCACGACCGCGAGACCGAAGCGCCCATCGACCTCACCGAGCCGATCCTCCATCAACGGTCGCGGTGGTTCAGGCGACCCAACTTCGACAAGCCGACCGTCGTGACCCGACCGGTTCGCTACCAGCACGGATTCCACGACGCCGAGGGTTCCTTCGCTCGCGACGACGAGCTCCTGCTGCTTCATCTCCACACCATGGACGTCGGTGTTGCGCGGGCCAAGAAGCTCCGGATCTCGGCGTACACCGACTACAACGAGAGCACCCGATCCCGGGACCTCGGTCGGCACAACCGACTCGACGCCATCGAGTTCGAGACCTGGTGGCAGGACCTCGCCGACGAGTACCGGATCGAGCCCATTCCCGACAGCCTCCGTCGCTCGATCCCCATCTGAACGGCGGCTCACGCGAGGTCGGCCACGAACGTGTCGATGATGCTGGCCATGGCCGCCCAATCGGCCTCGGTTACCGCAACCACCTGCACCAGAATCAGGTACGACCCGTCGGCGGGCTCGGCGACCAGATTCACGAAGACGCTCTGTTCGGGGCCACACTCCACGTACAGATCGAAGGCGCCCCGGTAGACGCCGTCGTCGTAGGGTCGAGTGCTCTCGAGAACACACTCCTCGTCGAAGACCGACGCCTCGAGCAGATCGCCGACCGAGTCGAAGGGCAAGCGATCGGATGCGCCGATGAACAACCCGGGAGTTCCCCATCCCGCGTTGAACTCCGCCACGTCGGGCGAAGCGCTCAGTGCCGGTCCGACGGGCTCGTCACCTTCGATGAAGTCGCCGCCGGCCCATGGCCGTCGGTCGATGTCGGTCCATACCGAGGGCACCGAAACCGTGATCAGTCCCTCGTCGTCGCTGATCTCGACGTACTCCAGATACACCGAACCCGCCGCTGGGAGCGGGCCGACCCCGCGGATCTCGCCGAGCGCTCCCACCGACTCCGAAGGAGGGGTCTCGGTCGTCGGCTTGGGTGAGGTCCCGTTCGGGGAGGGCTCGGCGGTCGGGAGCACTGCGGGCGTCGGCGCCTCGGGCTCCGGTGCGACGGGGGTCGTCGGCTCGGGAACCTCCGTGCCGACCGCGCCCTCGACGGGAAGCGCGATCTCGGCCGAGCAACCGGCCACAAGGGACCCGAGCGCGAAGATCACCGCCGCGACCATGCGCCGGCTCGACGTCACGCGTCCACGACCACTACTGCAACCTCACCGATGCTCGTCGACACTAGCGGAGCGCCCCGCCCACCTTTCGGTCAGTCGCAGTACAAATGGACTACTGAGGCGATGCGGTCGACCATGGCCACGGTCGTCTCGAAGTCGGGATGGCGAACGACGATGATCCCGTCGGAAAGCACCGTTGCCCGCCAGTCCCGGCGCAGCGCACCCAACGCGACCAGGTCGACGTTGACCACGTGTTCGCCCATCGTGGCCATCATGGCGCCGAGTCCCTCGATACGAGTGACGATGCCCGATCCGTGGGCTCGCTTGATCACCTGACCGACGTTGTACAGACGCTCGTTCGGTTGGCTGAAGGTGCCGTGACATACGGCCTCGGCCCAGCCGGCGTACAGATCGGTGTCGCAGGCGTAGTTCATCATGTCGGTCAGGCGGCCCCCCGGCGAGCGGGCGCCGATCTCCCCGAAGACGACCTCGCCGGTGGCCGTGCGATACCACTCCATGTGGGTGAATCCGCTCTGCACGCCCATCGCGTCGATCACGTTGCGGCCCAGGGCCACCCCATCGGCGATGAACGGGTGGGTCAGGTCTCTCCACGCGATCACCTGCGGGCTGATCCACTCGACCTGCTTGCCGATGAGTGGATTCGGACGGTACTCGCACACGTTCTCGAAGGCGATGGAGCCGGCGGCACACACGGTGTCGTAGGTGAACTCGTCGCCGGAGATGAACTCCTCGACGCTCACCTCGGGAACATGACCCAGACCGCCGAGCACCGCCTCGAGCTCGGCGTCGTTCTCGATGCGATGGGTGTCCATGGCCCCGGCACCGGCAATGGGCTTGATGATGACCGGGTACCCGATACGCGCGGCCGCCTCACGACAACCGTCACGGGTCGAGGCCCGCAGGGAGACAGGCGTCCGGAGACCGGCAGCCTGGACGAGCTTCTTCATCTCGCCCTTGTCCCGGAACGGCACGGTCTGGTCGACGGTCATGCCGGGAACGCCGATGGCCTCGCGGAGCCGCGCCGCCATGACCATCGTGGGCTCCCACAGCGCCTCCACCCGATCGACGTTGCGGCCCGAGAGCTGCCCGAGCACCGTGGCGATCGCGACGTCCTCGTCGGCCCAGGACCCGATCTCGATGTAGCTCGACAGCGCTCGCTTGGTCGGTTCGGGGAGGGAGTCGACGGGCTGATCGCCGACGCCGACCACCCGGGCGCCGACCTCGGCCAGGCCCGAGACGAACAACGGGATGTCGGTCGGGTAGCCCGGGGAGAGGAACACGACGTCCATCAGCCGCACTCCACCCTGATCGTCGAGACGATCTCGGCCAGCGCGTCGTCGACCTCGCCGGTGTCGGCCCCTCGCACGATCACGTAGCCGTCGCCCTCGTAGGTATCGGTGGCGTGGCTCCCGACCTGCGGCAACTGCGACTCGACCACGAGGGCATGGGTCTGCGGGCTGACGCGGTCGATCCCGGTGACCGACGTGATCGTCCGGCCGGCGCCCTGGGCTCGGAGGTACGCGGCACCGACGGCGTACCGGCGTTCGGGAGGGTCGAAGACACCGTGCACCACCAGGCGGGCCCACGCCGCGTACATGTCGGTGTCGTGGGCCCACGACATCAGCGACGCTATCTGCGCCCCCGGCGGCCGAGCACCCACCTCGGAAATGGCCACCGAGCCGTCGACCCGTCGAAACCATTCGAGGTGTGACAGCCCGGTGGACAGCCCGAGTGCCCTGACCGCCCGGGTGCCGACGTCGCGGATGTCGGCGAACTCGTCTCCGGAGATCTCCCTCGGCAACACGATGCACCACTGGATCCAGGGGTTCTCGAGCACGGTCAGCGGTGTCGGGTCGTAGCGGCCGATGGAATGCCACACCAGCTCGCCGTCGACCAGCACGCTCTCGAAGGAGAACTCCTGACCCACGAGGAACTCCTCCAACAACACGGGCACGGCAGCCGTCGGCGGGCTGTGCGACAACCACCGTTCCATCGTGTCGGCATCGTCGATGCGGAACGTGTTGCGGGCTCCCATTCCCGCGAGTGGCTTCACGACCACAGGTTGTTGCCAGCGTCCGATGATGTCACGAGCCAGCGGAGCCGAATCGACTCGGGCATTGCGGGCGCAAGGGATGCCGACCGCCTCGAAGACGGCCTTCATGCGAGCCTTGTCGCGGAACTGCTCGGCCACCTCGACTCCCATGCCGGGAACACCGAGCCGTTCCCGAACCTCGGCCATCGGCACCTGGAGGTTCTCGAGGATCGCGGTGAGCACGTCTACTCCGCCGCGTGCCGATTGCAGCGCCGCCACCGCTCCGGTGAGCTGCTCGACGTCGAGACAGTCGTCGATCCGCCAGTGGGCCGACAAGCCCTCACGAATGCGATCGGGGAAGCGTTCGAGCGGATCGCTGCTCACGACGGCAACATCGGCCCCGGGAACCTGCACCATCGCGCCGAGGAAACGGTTGGTCGCGTCGAGCACATAGGGGGCAACGAACACGACATTCACCACGGTGAGCGACGGTACTGCACCAGTTGTGCTGGCGTCGTCGTGACGCCGGCGCCGGCGGGGTCGGGTACAACTGTGTCGTGAACGTGATCCTGATCGAGCCGAGCTTCCCCGACAACCAAAAGCAGTTCGCGCGGGGATTGGCCGAAGCGGGTGCCACCGTGATCGGTATCGGTGAGCGACCCAAGGACGGGCTCGACGGCGACGTCGGCGAGTGGTTGATGCACTACGAGCAGGTCCGGTCCGTCGTCGACGACGACGACGTCGAGCGGGCGGTGCGATGGATCCAGGATCGCCTGTGGGTCGACCGACTCGAGGCGACCATCGAGGCCCACATCATGACGGCCGCCCGGGTGCGGGAGGCGTGCGGCATTCCCGGCACGTCGGTGCTCACTGCCCACCTCTGCCGCGACAAGCCGGCCATGAAGGAGGTCCTCCGAGGTGCCGGTATTCCGTGTGCGCAATCGACCGGCGCGTCCACCGCCGACGAGGTTCGCGCCTTTGCCGTCGAGGTCGGCTATCCGCTCGTGATCAAGCCACCCGACGGAGCCGGGGCGTCGGGCACGCACCGTGTCGACGACGACATCGACCTGGAACGAGCCATCGCGGCCAGCGGCCTGGCCCACGGCGCCACCGTGGCCGTCGAGGAGTTCATCGAGGGCCACGAGGGTTTCTTCGACACGATCACCATCGACGGCGAGGTCGTCCACGAGTTCGTCAGCCACTACTACCCAACCGTCCTCGAGGCCATGCGGACGCGCTGGATCTCGCCTCAGTTCATCGCGACCAACCGCGTCGACTCCGCTTTCGCCTACGACGACGTCAAGGAGATGGGTCGGCGGGTCGTCTCGGCCCTCGGCATCGGGACGTCGGCGACGCACATGGAGTGGTTCGCCGGGCCCAAGGGGCTGAAGTTCTCCGAGATCGGCTGTCGCCCTCCCGGGGTGAGGGCGTGGGATCTCTACGCGGCAGGAAACGACATGGACATGTACCGCGAGTGGGCCGAGGCCATCGTCCACGGCCGTCCTCGCCAGGCTCCGTCACGTCGGTTCGCGGCGGGAATCATCGCGTTGCGGCCCGAAGCCGACGGGTCGATCGCGGGCTACACCGGGCTCGAGGAGATCCAGCAGCGCTACGGCGAGCTCATCATCGACGCCCACCTCCCCGAAGCCGGTACCCCCACCCAACCGGTGGCCGCGGGGTACATGGCCAACGCGTGGGTTCGGGCCCGCCATCCCGACTTCGATCGGCTGCGCGAAGTCCTCGACGACATCGGCCGCACGGTGAAGGTGCACGCCACATGACCGAGGCAGTTCTCGCGCCACGGCTCGACCTCGATCCCGCCCTGACGCCGTTGGTTCTCGATCGTCTCGTGTTCGATCGTGGGTTCCCGCTCCTCGCCGAGGGAGTCACCACCTTCGCCTATCGCGGCGACGTCGAGTCGGTCCGCCTCGTGCACTTCGGGATCGGCCTCGCCGAGGACCTCCACTTCGAGCGTCTCGGCGATTCGACGTGGTGGCTGCTGGCTCTCGGGCTGCCCGAGGGAACCCGGCTCGAGTACCAGCTCGAGATCTGCGAGAACGGCAACCACCGGGTGATCGAGGACCCGCTCAACCCCTACGAGGCACGAAACCCCTTCGGACAGAACTCGGTGTGCCGTTCGCACGGGTACGAGGTGCCCCCGTGGGCGTTGCACGATGCGACCGCCGAACCCGGATCGCACCGGTCACTCACCATTCCGAGCGCCGCGCTCGGTCGAGCCGTGCCGGTCACGGTGTACCTGCCGGCGTCGTTCACGACCGAACCCGAGCACCGGTACCCCCTGATGGTCCTGCACGACGGCACCGACTACCTGCACTACGCCGCCGCGAGCACGGTGGTCGACAACCTCATCCATCGGGGGCTGGTGCCCGAGCTGGTGGTCGCGTTCTGCGATCCCCATGATCGTCTCGTCGAGTACGCCGACGACGAACGCCATGCCCGGTTCGTGGCCGAGGAGCTGGTGCCCTACCTCGAGGCCCACGTCCCGCTGCTCGACGGGCGCGACGCCCGCTGTCTCGGCGGTGCGAGCTTCGGTGCCGTCGCGGCGCTGTCGACCGCCGTCCGCTATCCCGACACGTTCGGACGGCTCATGTTGCAGTCGGGCTCCTTTGCCGGCGCCGGGGTCGGCTGCCTCGAGCGGACCGACGAGATCTGGGCGCCGGTGCACGACTTCGTGAAGCGCTACCTCGCCGATCCGATCGCGGTCGCCGACAGGGTCTTCATGAGCTGCGGAGTGTTCGAACCGCTCATCTGCGAGAACCGGGCACTGCGACCCGTCCTGAAGGACACCGGCATGCAAGTGGTCACCGGCGAGGCCCGCGACGGCCACACGTGGGGCTGCTGGCGCGACATGCTCGGCGTGGCCCTTCCCTGGCTGTTCGCCGACACGTTCCGGCCCCGCGAAGTGCGGCTCTTCGAGCGACCGCAGCCCTCTGCTACCTTGCCCTCGACCAACCCTGGGGATCCACATGGCTGATGTACGGCGCGTCATCGGGCTGTCGCTCGGCGCCGACCTGTGCTGGCCCATCTGTTACGAGGAGGTGCTCGATCGCCTCGACCTCAATGTGGAGATCGAGGGTGACTCGATCCGCTTCGATGTCGAGCGGGTCACGATCGAACCGTTCTACCTCCGCCAGCCCGTGCGCTACGACGTGGTCATCGACCGCCTCACCCACTGGTACGGCACCAGTCGGGAGTGGATCAAGAAGGCGATCCTCATGGACGGCCTGTACGTGTTCAACAACCCGTGGTCCATCCAGTCGAACGAGAAGCACACGTCGTACTGCGCCATGATGCGCCTCGGCATGCCCATCCCGACCACCTGGATGGTGCCGCCCAAGAGCTACGACTCGCGGGCCGATCTCGACATCACCCTCGAGCGATACGCCCGGATGTTCGACCTCGCCGAGCTGGGCGAGAAGGTCGGATACCCGATGTACATCAAGCCCTACGACGGTGGCGGCTGGGCGGGCGTCAGTCGGATCGGCACCGCCGACGACCTCCAGCGGCTCTACGACGAGAGCGGCACCTACCTGATGCATCTCCAGCAGGCCGTCGACCCCCACGACCTGTTCATCCGATGCGTCGGACTCGGCCCCCAGGTGCGAGTCGTGCGGTACGACCCCGGGGCTGCGCTGCACGATCGCTACACCACCGACGACGGTGCGGTTCCCGACGACCAACGTCAGCACCTCGTCGACACCACGCTCACGATCAACTCGTTCTTCGGGTGGGACTTCAACTCGTGCGAGGCGCTGCGCCAGGACGATGCCTGGTTCCCCATCGACTTCGCCAACCCCTGTCCCGACTCGCAGGTCACCTCGCTGCACTACCACTTCCCCTGGTTGATCGCAGCCAACCTCCGTTGGTCGCTCTTCTGCGCGGCGACCCGGCGGCCGATGCGACCCAACCTCGACTGGCAACCCTATTTCGACATCGCCGACACCGACGCGCCCTACGAGGAGAAACTGAAGGGCTACGCGGCAATCGCTCGGGACCGCCTCCAGACCGACGCATTCGAGGCGTTCTGCGCCGAGCACCTGTCGCATCTCGATCAGGTTCTGTGGGACTTCTTCGGCACCGACACCGCCCACGACGCCGTCCGGCTCAAGGTCGGCGCGATGTACCCCGACCACGAGGTCGACGAGTACACCGAGAAGTTCTGGTCACGTATCCAGCAATGGCGCCAGGACTCGGCGCCATGACCAAGCTCACCGACCGCTGGCACTCGGTCCACCTCGATCGCACCGTCGAGGTCGCCCGATGGGGCCATTTCGGCCGCCCGGTGCTCGTCTTCCCGACGGCTGGGGGCGACGCCGAGGAGATCGAGCGCTTCCACGTCGTCGAGGCCTGCTCGGAGCTGATCGCCGAAGGTCGGGTCAAGATCTACTCGTGTGACAGCGTGAACGGTCGAGCAATGCTCACCCACGAGGGCGACAGCCGGCACCTCAGCTGGATACTGCGCCGCTTCGTCGAGTTCGTCGGCCACGAGCTCGTGCCCGCCATCCGGGCAGACTGCCACAGCGACACCATCGAGATCATCACCGCGGGAGCATCGATCGGTGCGTACAACGCGCTGGCCTCGTTGTGCCGCTACCCCGACGTCTTCACGAACGCGATCTGCATGAGCGGCACCTACGACCTCCAACGCTTCCTGAACGGCCCCGGCGACGACAACTTCTGGTGGGCCTCGCCGATGCACTACCTCGAGGCATCGGGCGGCAGCCGGCTCGACCGACTGCGCCAACGGTCGGTCGTCTTCGCGTGCGGCGGCGGCGCCAACGAGGACATGGGAGAGACCTGGCAGGCGGCCCACGTGCTGGGCTCGGCGGGCGTGCCCAACCGAGTCGACCAATGGGGGCCCGAATGGCCCCACGACTGGCAGACCTGGCGCGCCATGCTGCCCACCTACCTGGCCGAGCTGACGTGAACGCACACGGGAGTAACTGAGATGGGAGCCCAGACCGCCACCGGAGTGGCCGAACGTCGCGCCGCCCTCAACTGGATGTTGCGCGACGTCCACGCCCTCGAACACCTCCTCGACAACGAGATGTTCGAGACCGGGAACCCGCGCATCGGTGCCGAACAGGAGCTCTTCCTCGTCGATCGGGCCTGGCAACCCTCGCCGACCGCCCTCGAGATGCTCGAGGTCATCGCCGAGCCCCACTTCACCACCGAGATCGGCGCCTTCAACCTCGAGGTGAACCTCGACCCGCAACCGTTCGCCGGATCGTGCTTCAGCGACATGCACGCCCAGCTCGACGAGCTGCTCGCGCTCGCTCGCGGCGCGGGGCATCGACTCGAGCAGGAGATCGTGCTCACCGGCATCCTGCCGACCCTTCGCATCAGCAGCCTCGCGCTGTCGAACATGGTGCAGAATCCTCGGTACCTCGCGCTCAATCAGGCGTTGCTCGACCTGCGCGGCGAAGACCTCCACGTCCAGATCTCCGGAGCCGACGAGCTGCACGTACGTCAAGAATCGGTGATGGCCGAAGCCTGCAACGCGAGCTTTCAGGTCCACCTCCAGGTGGCACCGGCGGAGTTCGCCAACCTCTACAACGTGGCCCAGCTGTTGGCCGGCCCGACCCTGGCGTGTGCCACCAACTCGCCGATACTGTTCGGCAAGCAACTGTGGGCCGAGACCCGGATACCGCTGTTCGAACAGTCGGTCGACACCCGGCGGTCGGGACACAGCCTCCGGCAACGCTCCGGCCGGGTCACCTTCGGCACCGACTGGGTCAACGAGTCGGTGGCCGAGCTGTTCAAGGAGGACATCACCCGCTTCCGGCCGTTGCTGGCGCCCGACGCCCACGAAGACCCCTTCGAGGTGCTCGCCAGGGGGGAGATCCCCGACCTCGCGGCGGTGCGGCTGCACACCGGCACGGTGTGGCGATGGAATCGGGCCTGCTACGGAGTCATGGACGGCGTGCCACACCTCCGGATCGAGAACCGCGTGCTGCCGTCGGGTCCGACGACCGCCGACGAGATGGCCAACGCCGCGCTGTGGCTCGGCCTCATGCGGGGCATCGGCGCCCAACATCCCGAGGTCAGCCGGATGACGGAGTTCGCCACGACGCGGTACAACTTCGTCAACGCGGCCCGCGAGGGGCTGTCGTCGTCGCTCACCTGGATCGACGGC
Organism: Acidimicrobiales bacterium; assembly: GCA_024638845.1. GTDB lineage: Bacteria > Actinomycetota > Acidimicrobiia > Acidimicrobiales > JAHEJN01 > JAHEJN01. The sequence goes on from JAHEJN010000001.1 coordinate 11,096, forward strand.
CAGGAGCGGCCGGCCCCCGAGCTCCTCCTCGACGTGCTCCTGCCCGTCGCCGCCGAAGGGCTCGACGCGGCCGGGGTCTCCCCGACCGACATCGACCACTACCTCGGCATCGTCGAACGGCGGGTCAAGTCGGGTTACACGGGTTCACGCTGGCAGGTCTCGTCGATGCTGTCCATGCGCCAGCAGGGCTCGCTCGGACAGCGACTCAACAGCCTCACTGCGGCCATCGTCGCCCGCCAGCAGGTCGGGAACCCGGTGTCGGAATGGTCGGCGGCCAGCCTCGAGGAGGGCGGCAGCTGGCAGCACAACTTCCGCGCCATCGAGCAGGTCATGGTGAGCGAGCTCGTCACGGTTGCCGAGGACGACCCGCTCGAACTGGCCGCCAACCTGATGGTCTGGCACCGGCTCCGCCAGGTACTGGTGGAGAACGACCAGGACGGGATCATCGGCATCCTCTCGTACCGCCGCCTGCTGCGCGTCATGGCCGACGACGGCGACCGCGGGCGCTGGGGCGAGCTGTGTGTGGGTGACGTGATGCAGCGCGATCCGGTGTGCGTGGCACCGTCGATGCCACCACTGCGGGCCCTCGAGATCATGCGCTCGTTCGGAATCGGCGCCCTCCCCGTGGTCGACGACGGCGTGCTCGTCGGGCTGGTCACCGAGCACGACTTCATGAACGTCGCCGGCATCCTGATGCTCCAACAGCTCGAGCAGCCGCGGACCGACGACGAGGGGGAGGCCTCGCCCTAGCGCCAGAGGGTGATGTGCACCGATGGTTGGAAGCGGGCGATGTCAGCGCCCGAACCATTCAGCATGGCCTGGGTCGCGCGCGGCGTGGTGACGAAGCGGCCGAGCTCGGCGGCGGCCGACACCCGATCGGTTCCCGTCAGGGTCATCGCGCTCCAGGTTCCCCCGCTCTGGGTTCCGGGCCCGTCGACGCGGACCAGGCGGCCGGCGGCCAGGTCCTGGGCGACCGAGAACTCCACGGCGAGGCCGATGCCGATGCCGCGTCGCGTCTCCTCGAGCGCGGCGGCGTGACTCTGGAAGACTCGCTGATTCGCCTCGGGCACCCGATTCGCCTCGACCATCGCCGTCACCACTCCCCGGCCGCCGGCCGCTTCGGGCCCGAGCAACCAGATCTGCCTCGAGAGCTGGGCTGCGCTCATCCGCTGCCGAGCCAGGGGATGCGTCGGCCCGACCACCGCCACCACCTGGTACTTCAGGAACGGCTTGTGGCTGATCGCTTCGTCGAGCGACTTCATCGTCGGGCCGATGGCCATGTCGGCAGACCGGCCGAGAAGCATCGCCTCGAAGTGCCCGGGGGGCCGCACGCTCATCTCCACGTCGAGGTCGTCGGCTCTCGTCGAGAACAGCCCGATCAGACCAGGGGCCGCGTACTCGCCGAACAGGCTCGACACGGCCAACCGCAACACCCGCCGACCCCGCCCCGCCTCGCTCACCTCGCGCACGGTCTGGTCCTGGAGCCCGAGCATCTCGTTGGCCCGGGTGGCCAGCCGCAGTCCGCCGGGCGTGAAGGCCAGACCCGCCTTCGATCGCGTGAAGAGCTTGTCACCGAGCTCCTTGCGGAGCTGGGCCACGTGCGCCGAGACCGCCGCTTCGGAGACGCCCAGCTCGCGGGCGGCGTCCTTCACCGTTCCCAGACGGACGACCGTGCTGAACGCACGCAGCTGCGCAGGAGTCACCGGGCCCAACTTAACCAATCACTTGATTTGGTGTTGACGCGCGCGTCGTCGGCGACCCAAGGTGGCGAGACCACGGAAGTAGGGGGAAGCCATGCAGGTGCCAGCACCGTTCGAATACGAACGTGCCACCAGCGTCGATCACGCGATCGCGCTACTGGAGAGGCTCGGGAGCGAGGCCCGGCTCGTCGCCGGGGGCCACAGCCTCCTGCCGATGATGAAGCTGCGGTTCGCCACGCCCGAGTACCTGATCGACATCAACGATCTGCACGACGAGCTCGGGTACATCCGGGTCGAAGGCGACGAGTTCCGCATCGGTGCCATGACCCGCCATCGTGAGCTGCTCGAGTCCGACGAGCTGGCGGCCGCCTTCCCGATCTTCCGCGACGCCGAGAAGGTGATCGCCGATCCGGTCGTACGCAACCGCGGCACCCTCGGTGGGTCACTCTGCCAGGCCGATCCGGCCGAGGACCTGTCGGCGGTCTGCACCACCCTCGACGCCAGCTGTGTCATCCGCTCCTCCGACGGCGAGCGGGTGCTGACCATGCACGAGTTCCATCGCGGGCCCTACGAGACCGCAGTCGAGGACGCCCAGATGCTCACCGAGATACGCATTCCCATCCGCCCCAACGGTTCGAGCGCCTACGAGAAGGTCGAGCGGCGCGCCGGCGACTGGGCGATCGTGTCCGCCGGTGCCGCCGTGTGGATGGACGGCGAGACCATCAGCGACGCACGTGTCGGCCTGGCCGCCGTCGGCCCGAACACCACCGGCATCGGGGCCATCTCCGAGGCGCTGCGGGGCCAGGTGCCCACCGAAGAGCTGTACGCCACAGCCGGCGGCCTCGCCGCCGAGGCGTCGCGACCGAGCGCCGACTCACGGGGAACCGAGGCGTACAAGCGCCACCTGGCCGACGAGCTCACCCGCCGAGCGTTACGGCGTTCGGTCGCCCGAATCACCGGTACCAACGGTCAGGAGGCCTGACATGCAAGTAACCATGACCGTCAATGGTGAGGAAGTCACCAAAGAGATCGAGGGGCGACTGCTCCTCGTGCACTTCATCCGCGATCACCTGGGGCTCACCGGCACCCACTGGGGCTGCGACACCAGCAACTGCGGTACCTGTGTGGTGCTCATGGACGACGAACCCGTGAAGTCGTGCACCGTGTTGGCCGCCATGGCCGGCGGGCGCCAGGTCCGCACGGTCGAGGGGCTCGAGGTCGACGGTGTGCTCGACCCCGTCCAGGAGGGATTCATGCAGTGTCACGGCCTCCAGTGCGGATTCTGCACTCCGGGGATGATGCTCACCGCTCGGGCCCTGCTCGACGACAACCCCGATCCCACCGAGCACGAGATCCGCGAAGCCATCTCGGGTCAGATCTGTCGTTGCACGGGGTACTCCACCATCGTGCGTTCCGTCCAGTGGGCGGCCAACGCCGAGTCCGAATCTCCCGTCACCGTAGGAGGTGCCTCATGACCGTCACCGACAACCCTGTCGCATCGTTCCACGACAACGACCAGCACCCGGTGGGCTTCGGCCGCATGCTGCGCAAGGAAGACCCGCGCCTCATCCGCGGCAAGGGCAACTTCGTCGACGACGTCCAGCTGCCCGGCATGTTGCACCTCGCCATACTGCGGTCGCCCTACGCCCACGCCAAGATCCTCGGCATCGACGTGTCGGCCGCCCAGGCCCATCCCAACGTGGTGGCCGTCATCACCGGCGCCGACCTCGCCGAGCAGGGGTTGGCCTGGATGCCGACGCTCTCGAACGACGTGCAGGCCGTGCTCGCCACCGACAAGGTGCGCTTCCAACACCAGGAGGTGGCCTTCGTCGTGGCCGAAGACCGCTACTCGGCGCGTGACGCGCTCGAGCTCATCGTGGTCGACTACGAGCCCATCGACCCGGTCATGGACGTCCGCAAGGCGCTCGAGCCGGACGCGCCGGTCATCCGCGACGACCTCGACGGCAAAACCGACAACCACTGCTTCGACTGGGAGACCGGTGACGCCGCCGCCACCGATGCCGCGTTCGCCAAGGCCGACGTCGTCGTCACCGAGGACATCGTGTACCCCCGCGTGCATCCCGCTCCCATGGAGACCTGCGGAGCGGTGGCCAACGTCGACCAGATCAGCGGCCAGCTCACCCTGTGGTGTACCAGCCAGGCACCCCATGCGCATCGAACGGTGTACGCGCTCGTCGCCGGGCTGCCCGAGCACAAGATCCGGGTGATCGCTCCCGACATCGGGGGCGGCTTCGGCAACAAGGTGCCGATCTACCCCGGCTACGTGTGTGCCATCGTGGCCTCGCTGGTGATCGGCAAGCCGGTCAAGTGGATGGAGGACCGCACCGAGAACCTGGTGAGCACCGGCTTCGCCCGCGACTACGTGATGCGGGGCGAGATCGCCGCCACCTCCGACGGCAAGATCCTCGCCGTCCGCACCAACGTCTTGGCCGACCACGGCGCGTTCAACGGCACCGCGGCCCCCGTCAAGTACCCCGCCGGCTTCTTCGGGGTGTTCACCGGCAGCTACGACCTCGAAGCCGCCTACTGCAACATGACGGCGGTGTACACGAACAAGGCGCCCGGTGGGGTCGCATACGCGTGCTCGTTCCGTATCACCGAGGCCGTCTACCTGGTGGAACGCATCGTCGACTGCCTCGCCCACGAGCTCGACATGGATCCGGCCGAGCTGCGCATCAAGAACTTCATCCAGCCCGACCAGTTCCCCTACACCACCAAGACCGGCTGGGTGTACGACTCGGGCAACTACGAGCCGGCCATGCGCAAGGCCATGGACATGATCGGTTACGACGAGCTGCGCCGTGAGCAGGCCGAGAAGCGCGAGCGGGGCGAGCTCATGGGCATCGGGATCGCCTTCTTCACCGAGGCGGTGGGCGCGGGGCCCCGAAAGGACATGGACATCCTCGGCCTCGGCATGGCCGACGGCTGCGAGCTGCGCATGCATCCCACCGGCAAGGGCGTGCTGCGCCTCTCGGTGAAGACGCAGGGCCAGGGCCACGAGACGACCTTCGCCCAGATCGTGTCCGAAGAGCTCGGCATCCCCCCCGAAGACCTCGAGGTCGTCCACGGCGACACCGACAACACCCCCTTCGGCCTCGGCACCTACGGCAGCCGGTCGACGCCGGTATCCGGTGCCGCCGCTGCGCTGGTGGCCCGCAAGGTGCGAGACAAGGCCCAGATCATCGCGTCGGGGATGCTCGAGGTCTCGGTGGCCGACCTCGAGTGGATGAAGGGATCGTTCCAGGTCAAGGGTGACCCCGAGAAGTCGGTGACCATCCAGGACATCGCCATGAAGGCTCACGGTGCCGGCGACCTGCCCGAGGGCGTCGAGGGCGGTCTCGAAGCGCAGATCTGCTACAACCCCGAGAACCTGACCTATCCGTTCGGGGCCTACATCTGCGTGGTCGACATCGATCCGGGCACGGCGCACGTGACGGTCCGACGGTTCGTGGCCGTCGACGACTGCGGCACCCAGATCAATCCCATGATCATCGAGGGCCAGGTACACGGTGGCCTCACCGACGGCGTGGGCATGGCCCTCATGGAGATCATCGAGTTCGACGAGCTCGGCAACTGCCTGGGCGGATCGTTCATGGACTACCTGATCCCGACGGCCCTCGAGGTGCCCGACTGGGAGACCGGGCACACCGTCACGCCGTCGCCGCATCATCCCATCGGCGCCAAGGGGATCGGCGAGTCGGCCACCGTCGGTTCGCCGCCCGCGGTCGTGAACGCGGTGATCGACGCCCTCAAACCCTTCGGCGTCCGTCATGCCGACATGCCGCTCACCCCCAGCCGGGTGTGGGAGACCATGCAGGGCAACCACACGCCGCCCATCTGAGGCCGAGGAGCCCACCGTCATGGTGCAGTCGATCACCGCTCGAACCAGCGAACTGATCACCAACCGCGTCCCGTTCGTGCAGGCCACCGTGGTGCGCGCCCAGTGCCCCACGTCGGCTCGGCCCGGTGACGCCGCGATCGTCCTGGCCGACGGCTCGATCGAGGGCTTCGTCGGCGGCCAGTGCGCCGAGGAGTCGGTGCGGACGGCGGCCATGAAGGTGATCGACGCCGCGGAGACGCTGCTGCTGCGGATCCTGCCCGACGGCGACGAGGTGTTCCCCGACTCGCCCGGTTCCCAGACCATCGTCAATCCGTGCCTGTCGGGTGGGGCCATCGAGGTGTTCCTCGAACCCCGCCTTCCCGCACCCGTTCTCACCGTGGCCGGCAACACGCCCATCGCCCAGGCGTTGACCGAGCTGGCGGCGCCGCTCGGTTTCGCCGTGTGCGCCGAGGTCCCCGGCGAGTTCGACGATGCTGCGACCGCAGTCATCGTGTCGAGCCACGGTCGCAGCGAGGAGGAGACCATCCGGGCCGCGCTCGATGCCGGCGTCGACTTCATCGGGTTGGTCGCCAGTCACAAACGGGGCACGGCCGTGGTCGATGCCATGGAGCTGACCCCCGACGAACGAGCGCGGGTACACACACCCGTCGGTATCGACATCGGCGCCCGCACCGCCCACGAGATCGCGCTGTCGATCATGGCCCAGGTCGTTGGCGCGATTCGCACCAAGGGGCTCACGGCGCCACCGTTGTCGCGTCGTGTCGAGCCGCCGATCGAGGCCACCGATCCGGTGTGCGGAATGACCGTCGTCGTGGGGCCCGACACGCCCCACTTGCACGCCGACGGCAACGACTTCTGGTTCTGCAATCCGGGGTGTCGCACCCGATACGCCGACGAGCTCGACATGGCCGGCTGAGCGTGTTCGTCACCGGACTGGTGCTGGCCGCAGGCGCGTCGAAACGCCTCGGACAGCCCAAACAGCTCCTGTCGTATCGCGGCACGACACTGCTCGACACCACGTTGGCCATGGCTCGATCGTGCGGGCTCGACCAGCTGATCGTGACTCTCGGCGGAGCCTCACCCGACGTCCGCGACACCGTCGACCTGCACGGAATCGACGTGGTCGAGAACATCCACTTCGCCGACGGTTGCTCGTCGTCGATCGTCGCCGCGCTCGACGCCGTCGATCCGCGCAGCGACGGAGTCGTGCTGCTGCTCGGCGACCAGCCCGGCGTCGATCCGGCCGTCGTGCGGGGCTTGGTCGGCATGGCGGCCCATTCCGCTGCCCCTCCGATGGGAGCGTGTCGGTATCGCAACGGCCGCGGCCATCCCTTCTGGCTTCACCGCCGGGTCTTCGACGACCTCCGGGAGCTGCACGGCGACAAGGGGGTCTGGAAGCTGCTCGAGGCCGATCCCGGCCGTGTCGCCGACCACCCGGTCGACAGCGAGGTGCCCCTCGACGTCGACAGCTGGGACGACTATCTCGCCCTGCTCGATGCCGACGAGGTCCGCTCGTGACCGGCCCCTTCGCCGACGTGGCCGACGTGCAGGCTCGCTTCGACGCCGTCGACTACCTGGCCGACGAGGGCCTCGCGACCGCCCTGTTCCTCGCGGCGACCTTGGGCCAGCCGCTGCTGCTCGAAGGTGAGCCCGGTGTGGGCAAGACCGCGGCCGGCAAGGCCATGGCGGCGGCCATGGGGGCGCCGTTCGTCCGTCTCCAGTGCTACGAGGGCCTCACTGCGGGCGAAGCGCTCTACGAGTGGAACTACCAGCGCCAACTGCTGGCGATTCGGCTGGGCGAGGCCCACGGCACCCACCTCGACGAGGCCGATCTGTTCACCGAGGAGTTCCTCCTCGAACGACCGATCCTGCAATGCGTGAGGCACCCCGGGCCGGTTGCGCCGGTGCTGTTGATCGACGAGATCGACCGGGCCGACGACGAGTTCGAAGCCATGCTGTTCGAGTTCCTCGGCGAGTCGGCGGTGACGGTCCCCGAGCTCGGAACCTTCACCGCGGCGGTCGCACCCATCGTGATCCTCACGTCCAACCGCAGTCGCGAGCTCCACGACGCCCTCAAGCGTCGCTGCCTCTACCACTGGATCGAGTACCCGACACCGAGCCACGCCGCCGACATCGTTCGGCGCAACGTGCCGTCGGGGTCCGATGCGCTGATCGGAGCGGCCACCGACTTCGTCGGGCGGGTGCGCGACCTCGATCTCGACAAGGCGCCCGGTCTGGCCGAGGCCATCGACTGGGTGTCGGCCCTCGTCACCCTGGGCACGGCCGACCTCGTGCGCGCCGACGTGGTCCGCACCCTCGGCGCCGTGGTGAAGACCCCCGACGACCTCGACACCGTTCGCGAAGCGCTCGACGACCTCGGCTACCGCGAGGCCGCTGGATGATCCTCGGTCGCCACGAGCCCCACCATGGCTGAGCCGATGTTGTTGCGCGGCGTCGATCGTGCCGCCTTCGCCGTGTCGTTCACCGAGCGTCTGCGCCGGGCGGGGGTCGCGGTGGCCATCAACCGGGCCGAGACGTTCACCCGCGCCATCGACGCCTGCATGCCGACGAACACGAGCGCGCTCTACTGGCTGGCCCGCACCACCCTGATCGACGATCACCGTGACCTCCCGGTGTTCGACAAGGTTTTCGCCGCCGTGTTCGCCGACGCCGTCCTGCCCGTCGACCCGAACGCCCGACGCTCCGACCCTCCGGGCCCACCGCCACCACCGGCGGCCGACGAGGCCCACGCCCGCGTGCCCGCCGATTCGTCGGAAGAGATCGACGGCCAAGGGCTGCCCTGGACCACCCTTCCCACCGTGCGCGACGAAGCCGACGACGCTCCAGCCGAGGGCATCGTCGTTCCCGAACGGCTGCCGAGTCACCTCGACCACCTGGCCGATGTGCCCTTCGAGGCCCTCAGCGAAGCCGACCTCGCGCTCGTCGGGCGCTGGCTCGAGCACGCGTTCCTGCGTTGGCCCACCCGGCGAACCCGTCGGCAACGCCCATCGTCCACCGGTCAGACGTTGGCGCTTCGGCGCACGCTCGCCGCCGCCCGACAGTCGGGGTACGAGGCGGTTCGGCTGGTCTGGAACGAGCCGCTCGTGAAGCCGAGGCGGCTGGTGATGCTCTGCGACGTCAGTCAGTCGATGCAGGCCCACACCAACGCCTACCTCCATCTCCTGCGGGCCGTCACGCTGCACGCCGATGCCGAGACGTTCGCGTTCTCGACCGATCTGACCCGCCTCACCACCGCGCTTCGGGTCAAGTCGGCCGAGGCGGCGATCGAGCAGGCCAATCACCTCCTCGACGACCGCTTCGGTGGCACCCGCATCGCGGCCAACATCGACGCCCTGCTGCGCAGCCATCACGGAACCTGCGTGCGGGGCGCCGTCGTCGTCATCGCCTCCGACGGCTGGGACAGCGACGCACCCGAGGCGATGGCCAAGGCCATGGCCCGCCTGCATCGGCGATCCCACCGGGTGGTGTGGCTGAATCCCCGTATGGCCGCCGCGGGCTACGAACCTATGGTCGGCTCGATGGCCGCCGCTCTCCCCTACTGCGACGAGACCTACCCTGGCAACACCCTGCGATCACTGGCCGAGGCCTTCACCTCGTTCGTCGCAGCCTGAGGCCGTGCCCGAGGCAGCGATCCGAACCGAAGCCCTGGTCAAGGACTACGGCACCGCCCGGGGCCTCGACGGTCTCGATCTCGAGGTGTTGACGGGTGAGGTGTTCGGGTTCCTCGGCCCCAACGGTGCTGGGAAGACCACGGCGATTCGCCTGTTCGTCGATCTGATCCGGCCCACGAGCGGCGAGGCCACGGTTCTGGGCCTCGACCCTCGGTCCGACGGAGTCGAGCTCCGTCGCCGCCTGGGCTACCTGCCGGGTGACTTCGTGGTCGACGGCCGCCAGAGCGGGCGGGAGCTGCTCACGTACCTGGCCAACCTCCGGGGTCGCGTTGCCGCGACCCGCATCGACGACCTGGCCGAGCGGCTGGGCCTCGACACCACCCGCGAGGTGAAGACCCTCTCGCGCGGCAACCGCCAGAAGATCGGTGTGATCCAGGCGTTCATGCACGAGCCCGAGCTCCTCGTGCTCGACGAGCCGACCAGTGGACTCGACCCCTTTCTGCAGGCCGAGTTCGTCGCGATGGCGCGCGAAGTCGCAGCCGAGGGAAGGACCGTGTTCATGTCCTCGCACGTCATGAGCGAGGTGCAACGCTGCGCCGACCGGGTCGGGGTCATCCGCGCCGGCCGCCTCGTCACCGTCGAGAGCATCCACGAGCTCGGACAGCGATCGGCGAGGCACGTCGAGGTGCTGTTCGCGGCGCCCGTGCCAGCAGAGGACTTCGCCGGCGTCTCGGGCCTGCGTGACGTCGCCGTCGCGGGAAGTCGCCTCACCTGCCGTCTCGACGGGCCGGCCGACGAGCTGTTGAAAGCGATCGCTGCGCACCCGGTGATCACCATCACCGCCGAGGAACCCGACCTCACCGACGTGTTCTTCGAGTCATTCGACATCGGCCGGGACGATGCTGGCTGACTCCTTCACCAAATGGCTGTGGGACCGTCGCCGATCGATCGCCACCTGGACCGTCGCGGTCGCTGCGGTCGGTGGCTTCTACGCCGCCTTCTGGCCCACGATCGACAGTCCCGACATGCGCGACGCCATCGAGAACTACCCGAGCGGGCTGCTCGAGGCATTGAACTACACCGACATCGCCACCCCTTCGGGTTACCTGAGCGCCACGGTGTACGGACTCGTCGTCGCCGCGCTCGTGATCGTGTACTCGGTGTCGGCCGGGGCACGTCTGGTCGCCGGTGACGAGGAGGCAGGAACGCTCGACCTCGTCCTGGCTCACCCCCTGAGCCGGTCTCGACTGGCCCTCCAGCGCTACGCGGCGCTCGTGGTGAGCCTCGTCACGATCTCATCGGGTCTGCTGGTCGTGATCGTCGCGCTCGTGAAGCCCTTCGACCTGACCGGGATCTCCTTCGGCGATCTGCTCGCCATGCACGTGCATCTCGTGTTGTTCGGCATGGTGTTCGGCGCCATGGCCTATGCCGCCGGCGCCGCCACAGGCCGCCGAGCCCCCGCCGTCGGTGGCGGCGCCCTCCTCGCCGTGTTCGGCTTCGCGGCCAACGGCATCCTCCCTCAGGTCGACGGACTGGAGTGGATCGACCGACTCTCGCCCTTCGCCTGGCTCAACGGTGGCGCGCCGTTGCAGAACGGTCTCCAGATCGTCGATCTGTCGATCATGGTCGTGCTCGTCGTCGTGCTGGTGGCCACCGGCACCGTCGCCTTCGAGCGCCGCGACGTCAGTGTGTGACCTCAGGAGCGCGAGCCGCGTGGGCCACGCCCGTCAGTGCCAGACTCGACACCGTGCGACATCCGGGGACTCGAATGGCAATGGCGTTGTGTCTGATGGTCACGTCGTGCTCGGCTTCGACTCTGGGCCTACCGGCCAGCACTCCGGAGCCGGTCGCGTCGGCGTCGACCGAGCCCACCACCAACCCGACCGCGACGCCGCCTGCGCCGGCTGCACCGGCCGAACCCACCGCCACGCCAGTGCCACCGCCACGGGCGATCACGACCACCACCGGCGTCCCTGTGATCGTGCTCACCTCGGTCGGCGACAACCACGTGGTGCGCACACCGTGCGGCGACGAAGCCATCGTCGTGGGCGGCGAGCCCATCATCGGGCCACTGGTGGTGCTCGACCCCGGTCACGGTGGCGAGGCCGATCCGGGCGCCCTCGGTGCCAACGGTCTGCTCGAAGGCGCGCTCAACCTCGACCTGGCCACGGCGGTGCAGGCGGAACTGACCACTCGAGACATCAACACCGCACTCACCCGCACCGGCGACTACCTCGTGCCCCTCGGTGTGCGCGCGGAGTTCGCCGACGATCTCGACGCCGAGCTCATGGTCTCGATCCACCACAACGCCCCCGCAGGCGATGCCTCCGACCGCCCCGGTACCGAGGTGTTCGTGCAGACCGGATCCGACGAGTCGGCCCGCCTCGGAGGACTGCTGTACGAGGAGGTGACGGCTGCGTTGGGCGCGTTCGACGTGGCGTGGACCACCGCGCCCGATGCCGGGGTGTTGCGGACGCTGGTCGAGGGTGGAACCGATGCCTATGGCATCATCCGACGCCCGGCCACCCCCACCGCGCTCGTCGAGCTCGGTTACATCGCCAACCCGGCCGAAGCCGAGCTGTTCGCCACCGAGGAGTACATCTCGACCGCCACCGAAGCACTGGCTGACGCGATCGAGGCCTTTCTCACCACCGATCGAGCGGGCACGGGCTTTGTCGCTGACCCCCGCATCTTTCGGCCCGATCCCGCCCCCGGCGCCGACGTGTGCATCGACCCACCCCTGCGATGATGCTGACCCTGGCCGAGTACGACATCGACCCTGCCCACGGCTTCGCTCCTGGCGTCGACCCGCTCGAGCACCTCCCGGCCGACTTCGCCATTCTCGACGAGGTGGCGGCGGACCTGTCGACCCTGATGCGCAACGGTCGCATCGCCGACGCCGTCGGTGACCTCGGCGAGCTCGACGTCGACTCGTTGGGCTCGACCCTCGAACGGGAACGGGCCCTGCTGTTGATGACCGTCCTCACCAACGCCTACGTCTGGTCGGCCGACCGGCCGCGGCTGCGCATCCCCCACCCGTTGGCGGTGCCGTTGTGCACCTTGGCCGACGCCATGGGACGACCTCCGATCGTGCACTACGGATGCATGTCGCTGCGGAACTGGCGGCGGGTCGACCGGTCGCTTCCGCTCAGCTCCGACAATGCCGCGATGCTCGCCCAGTTCCACGGCGGGGTCGACGAGACCTGGTTCTTCATCTCCGCGCTCGGCGTGGAGCTCGCCGGCGCCCCTCTGCTGCCGCACGTGAGCGCCGCCGTCACCAGCTCGGGCGACGGATCCGACGGCGACCTCACCGAGGTGTTGCACTCGATCGCCGAGGCCATGGGGCCGGTGTACGCGGCAACCGGGCGCACCTACGAGTGGTGCGATCCCCACGTCTTCTACCATCGCATCCGCCCCTACGTGGCCGGCTGGCCCGAGCCCGGCGTGGTCTATGAGGGCGTCTCCGACGAACCCCGCATCTACATCGGAGGCTCGGCCGCCCAGAGCTCGCTCATCCAGGCGATGGATGCTCTGGTCTCGGTGCACCACCCCGCTGATACCACCGGCGCATACCTGGCCGAGATGCGCACCTACATGCCGCCACCGCACCGTTGCTTCGTCGAGGACGTCACTGCCCAGTCGCGAGTGCGAGAGCGGGCGCTGGTCGGCGGGGCCGGGCTGGCCGCGGCCTTCGACGACGTCGTCCACCAGATCGAGCGCTTCCGCGGGCTGCACATGCGTCTCGCCCACGACTACATCGCGGTGCCCTCGGGCATGGACGCCAACGCCAAGGGCACCGGAGGCACCGACTTCGGCGAGTTCCTGCGCCAGACCCGAGCCGACACCACGAGAACCAGGGTCGGGCAGGACTGATTCGGCTGTCACACCCCGTCGTTACGGTCGGGGTATGGAAGCGGTCGGCGACAACCAGCGGGACAACCGGGCGAACGAGGCCTTCGAGCAGATCGTCGCGGGCCTCGATGCACTGCTCGCGGCCGGTCTGACACCGCGTAATCGCGACGATGCCGAAGCGTGGATCCGATCTCTCGAACACGTCGGCCGCCGCGTCGACGCCGCCAGGGTCGAGCTGCTGGCCGAGATCCACGACGCCGGCTGGCATCGCCACGACGGCCACGCGTCGGGTCGAGCGATGATCGAGGTCGTCGCCGATCTGTCGGTCCGCGAATCCGGAAGCCGTGAACGGGTGCGCAAGATCGTGGTCGAGTTGCCCGAGGTCGCCCGGGCCTTCCGCGAGGGTCGCATGACCGCCCAGCACCTCGGCGTGCTCGGCCGGCTGCGCAGCAAACGAGCCGTGCGTTTCGCGATGTGGGACCGCCAGGCGTGGTTCGTCGAGCAGGCCGGCACCCGGCGCTTCGCCGACTACGAGCGCGCCGTGCTCACCTGGGCGCGCCTGGTGGACAGTGCCGACAACGCCAGCCAGCGAGCCCACGAGACCCGCCACTTCCGCATGCGGCAGGACCCCCTCGACGGAACGTGGGCGCTCACCGGCTCGTGTGGTGCAGGCCAGGGTGCGATGGTCGACCAGATTCTGCGGGCCTACGCCGAGGCCGAGCTCCAGGCCGACCGCGAGAAGGTACGGGCCGAGCACGGCGAAGGGGCCGTCGTTCCCCTCCCCCGGTCGGCCGCGCAACGAGCCCTCGATGCACTCACGCAGATCTTCCTCGATGCCGTCGGCGCCCCCGGGTCGGCGGCGGACAACGTCGTCCACAACATCGTGTGGTCTCGCGACACCTTCGAAACGGCGTTGGCCGCCATCGAGCGAGACGAATCACCCTCGTTCGATGTCGACACGTATCGGTGCGAGACGATCGACGGTGTTCCACTCGACCCGACCGAGGCCGCGGTGCAGTCGCTGGTCGACGCTGCGCGCCGGGTGGTGCTCGACGCCTCCGGCACGGTGATCGATCTCGGCCGGGCCCGCTTCTTCACCGGCCACGCACGCGTCGCCGCTCTGTTGCATTCCACCCAGTGCATCTGGCCTGGCTGCCGCGTGCCGTCGTCGTCTTGTCAGGTCGACCACCTGGTCGAACACCGACACGGGGGCAGAACCTGCCCCGGCAACGGGGCGCCACTGTGTGGGAGACACAACCGGCACAAGACCAACCACGGCTTCACCGTGCAGGCCGACCCCACCCGCCCCGGCGCCTACCAGGTCACCAGAAGCAACGGCACCCTCGTGGCCTGATCATGCGCCGTTGCGCGATCAGAAGCCGTACGAGGCCGTCAACGAGACGAAGTCGCGGTCTGTGCGCTGGTGCACGGTGTACGCACTCGCCGCCTTGATCCTGGGCGAGGCGTCGTCGGGAGTCGACGACGGGATCGCGTCGAAAACGTTGACGACGAAACGGCCTGATCCCGTCGACAGGTCGACCCGGGCCTGCCCGTCGGCGCCGAAGCTCGCGACCGGCAGCTGGCCCATCAGCTCGTACAGATCGGGTAGTTCGCCATCCGGGACGAACACGAAGCCGGTGGGTACGACCACCTGATGCTCGCCCCCGGCCGGGAGTCGCCAGGTGCCGTTCGGCTGGGGCTCCAGGGTTGCGAGGTCGGTGAGCTGGTACACGCGACCGGGCATGCCGACGTAGGCCGACGCGGGCTGGTCGGGAACGAGCGGCATGAGCGCCGAGAACAGCAGCTCGATCTCGTCGATCTGGAGCGGGCGGTCGAAGCTCACCCCCAGAGTGTCGAGGTCGTCGGGGAACTCCCGGAAGAACTCCGCCGTGGAGGCATAGCGGCTCGTCGGGATCGGACCCGCCGACAGCAAGGGCAACCGCGAGTGGAGATGCGTCCAGAAGAAGCCGAACTCGGTGTCGCTGAGGCCCGGCTCGAAGTACCGCAGTGCGAGCCCGAACCGTCCGTCGCTAGCGGCCTGTCCGGGCAGCCCCGGTACGACGTCGATCGGCACCCGAACCGCCGTCTGCGTGATCGCGGCCTGGTCGAGACCCGTTCGCGGGCCGAGGAGTCGGGTGGCCGTCATCTGGTACTCCAGGACATCTGCTCGATGCAACTTCTCGGCGACCTCTGATCCGAACGCGGCAGGACAGGCCACGAGCACCGGGTCACGGTTCTCGTAGGTGGCTGCGAAGCCGACCCATGGCGCACCGAGGTCGTCGGCCGGGCCGAGCATCCAGACCTGAGCGCCGACGACGCCGAACGAGGTGTCGATCTCCGCGGCACCTGCCTCGTCGAAGCCCGACCAGTCGAGATGGGCGAGCGTCTGGCCGAGGTCGAAGTCCGGGCTGTCGCTCTCGAACCTGATGATGCGTGGCGTCCAGTCGACCCCGGCGAACTGCCACCTCCCGCCCCCACCGAAGCCGATCTCGCCCCACGGCACCGCGCGAGCACCGAGCTCGCCGACGACGGTGTGCGGCGCCGACCAGATATCGCCCGCCGAGAAGTTCAGCGCTCCGTTGTCGTAGTTCGTGGCGAACTGCCGCGGGAGGAACACGGGCCCGCCCCCTGGCGACGCGAAGTCGTTCACCGACAGGAAGCTCCCCTCGGGCTCGATCTCAGTGTGGCGGAACACGAACTCATAGAACGCGTCCGCCGAAGGCACCTCATCCATGGATCGGGGATCCATGGATTGGGGCCGGAGTCCCTCGCGGAGCTCCGCTCCTGCGATGCGAAGGCGATCCAAGTCGGTGGACTTGGCGGCGATGCGCCCGCGCGGCAAGAGCACGATTCTTGCCGACAGATCATCGAGGTCGGGGCCGGCGGCTGGCACGGCAGTCCCACCCGGTTCGACCTCCGTGGCACCGGCCGCGATCTCCTCGAGCGTGCCGTCGGGCCGTCGGCGGACCCTTCTGAACACGACGTACGCGCCGGCGGCGGTCACGATCACGATCGGGACGATGATCACGGCAGGGTTGAGGCCACCGCCGCCATTCTCCTCGTCCGGTGCGCCTGCTGCTTGTTGCGGCGCTGCGTTCTCGGCCGGCGGGTCCTCGACAATCGACTCCTCGGGCGGCGGCACGACCTCGCCCGACTCCTCGGGCGGCTGGTCCTCCGGGGGCGGTTCTGCGGCCAGCTGCTCGGCCTCGACCGGAACCGGTGGCGCGGCTGC
The DNA here is from genome assembly GCA_024638845.1 of Acidimicrobiales bacterium. Taxonomy (GTDB): domain Bacteria; phylum Actinomycetota; class Acidimicrobiia; order Acidimicrobiales; family JAHEJN01; genus JAHEJN01. The sequence goes on from JAHEJN010000001.1 coordinate 27,374, forward strand.
CGCCAGCTGCTCGCAGATCCTCACGATCTCGGGGTCGTCGGCTCGATCGCGGACCTCCTGGAGCGTGATCGGGTCGGCCGGGTCGAAGCCGATCGCCTCCGTGGCCTGGAAGCGGATCGGGCCATCGCCGTCGGTGGTGGCGATGGCCACTGCGGTCGTCGCCGTCGCATCCACTGTGAACACGCCGGTGATGAACTGGTCGTCCACGACCGTTCGGAGGATGCCGTTCGGATTGCCGAAGTCCGCGCCGCTGCCGTCGTCCAGGGCCTGGCCGAAGCCGAAGATGTTCACGCCCTCCTGACATGCCGGCGCTCGCGTCAGCGTGTTGAAGCCCTCGCTGGGATCCTTGACCAGGCCCGGTGCGATCCCGAAAACCGGCAGGTCGGCGCGGCCCCCCGTGTACACCGTGACGTCCTGGTACCCGGTACAGCCGTCGACGAACTGGTTCGCCCCGGCGAGGGTGAGGCCGACCCGGAGCACGCTCTCGAAGAAGGGCCCGTCGCCCGATGCGAGCGTCTCGACGCCGCCGGCGAGCGAACCCGCCTCGAGCAGCGAGACCAGCTCCGGACCCGAGATCGCGACGGTCGACGCCCCGAAGCCTGTGAGGTCATATCCCCCGACGGGGCCATCGACGGTGCCACCGCCGAACGGGTCCATGTTCTCGGCCGCTACCACGTCGCCCATCCGCTCGATGCCGATCGCGGCCGCGACCTTCAAGTCGTCGGCTGTCCACTCCTCTTGGGCGCCGGCCGGCGGGGCCAGCAAGAAACCGAGCGTCAGGACCACTGCTATGACCATTGCCCCGACCCGGTTCATGCGAACCCCACTCCCACGATCGATGTGAACGTCCATCAGTCCTCTATCACGAAGTCCGGCATCGAAGCAGTTTGTGGAATGCTGAGAACATGACCGACTACGGCGATCTCTCGGCCCTGCTCGTCAATTGTTCCATCAAGGCCGACTCCGCTGGATCCCACACGCAACGGCTCATCGACCGCGCCGCCGGCATCATGCGCGACGAGGGCGTTGCCGTCGACACCTTGTACGCGCTCGACCATCGCATCGCCTTCGGCATGGAGGAGGATCTCGGCGACACCTTCGGCTTCACCGATGAGTGGCCGTCGATCCAGGACAAGATCATGGCCGCCGACATCCTGGTGCTCGGGTCACCGATCTGGCTGGGGGTTATGTCGAGCGTGGCCGCGCTGGTGATCGAGCGCATGTACGCCTACAGCGGCCACACCAACGACAAGGGCCAGTACCTCTACTACGGCAAGACCGCTGGATGCATCGTCACCGGCAACGAGGACGGCGTGAAGGCGGTGTCACGCGACGTGCTGTACGCCATGCAACACATCGGTTACACGATTCCGCCCCAGGCCGACTGTGGGTGGATCGGCGAGATCGGCCCCGGAGCCAGCTACGGCGATCCGGGCGAGGACGGTGCCCGGCCAGTCGGCTACGAGAGCGAGTTCACCAACAAGAACACCACCTTCATGGTGTGGAATCTCCTCCACCTGGCCCGCATGCTCAAGGACGCCGGCGGCATCCCGGCGGTGGGCAACACCCGGGCCCACTGGCGTGAGGTGACCAATGCCGCCGATCAGACGATCGAACCGGTTGGCTGATCCGGTCACGTGAAGACCTTCCTCGCACGCATCGACGCGTTCCAGCAACGACACCGGCCTCTTTCCTTCACCTACGGCGTGATCAAGAACTTCAGCGACGACCGTGGCGGCCGGCTCGCCGCGGTGGTGGCGTACTACGGCTTCTTCAGCGTCTTTCCCGCGCTGTTGGCCTTGGTGTCGCTGTCGGGTTTCCTCCTCGAGAGCAAGCCCGAATGGCGCGAAGACATCGTCGACTCGGCGCTGAGTGGATTCCCGGTGATCGGGCCGACCATCGCCGACAAGTCACTTGCCGGATCGGGGCTCGGCCTCGTCATCGGCCTCGGCACTGCCCTCTGGGCGGGGATCGGCGCGATGACCGCCGCCCAACACGCCCTGAACGAGGTTTGGGACGTCCCCCTCGCCGATCGACCCAACGCCGCGACGTCACGTCTACGCGGCCTGCTGATGCTCAGCGTGTTCGGCGCTGGTCTCGTGGTCGCCACTGTCCTCACCAATGTCGTCGCTCGCCTCGGACTCCCCGGTACCGCCCGGATCGCAATCACCGTGGGCAACCTCGTGGTGAGCGTCGGGATTGCGTGGCTGGCGTTCCAGATCCTCACCGCTCGACACCTGACCTGGAAGGATCAGTGGCCAGGTGCAGTGTTCGCCGGCGCGGGCACGCTGCTGCTGCAGAACCTCGGCTCGGCCCTGGTGGCTCGCTACGTCGAGAACGCGAGCGACACCTACGGCACCTTCGCCGTTGTGATCGGTCTTCTCGCCTGGTTCCATCTCCTGGCCCAGGTGAATCTCTACGGAGCCGAGATCAACGTCGTGAGGAATCGAGGCTGCTGGCCGCGATCACTCCTGGAGAAGCGCTGAGGCCAGCGCGGCCGGATCGGCGACGCTCACCCAGAGCGCGGAATGCCCGCGCGGCCCGATCACCCTCGGCACCTTCTCGACGAAGGCGATGCACAGGCCCGACTGACTGTTCGTCCCGAAGGTGATGCCGTCGTCGACGAAGCTGAGGCGCAACCCCACGGCGGTGTACCACCGATGGGGCCCGGTGATCTCGGTGTGGTCGATGTTGGCGAGGGGCGTCTCGACCTTCCATCGCCCGAACGTCGCCACCAAGTCGTCGTCGAGCACCGCGACTCCGTCGTTCTCGCTGACGCGAAGCGCGGCGAACATGGGCTTCCAGCGATTGTCGACCCGATACGGGAAGAATGATCCGCCGAGATCGGCGGCCGGAACACATCGGCTCACGACGCGGTCACCTCGTCGAGCCACTCGACCAGGCGCGCCCGTTCGGCTGGATCGGGCTTGGTCTTGGGCAGGTACCACGTACGTCGAGGGCGTCGGTCGTGCCAGAACTGGCCCGGCTCCTCGCTGCCGCCGCCGGTAGCCGCCAGGTAGACCATGGTGTCGGCGCCCTGTCGGGCGTCGCGCAGGATCGGGCCCATGATCTGGCCGAATCGCGGCAGCGACGCCTCGACACCCGGCGTGTCGACCCAGCCCGGGTGCTTGGCGTGCATCACGATCCCCGGAGCCCACGAGGGTCCGAGCTCAGCGACCAGCTCGACCTGCGCACGTTTGGCCCGGGCGTAGGCGACTGCGCCGCGATACTCCTCCTCGCTCATCTCCAGACGATTCACCACGAGCGGTTCGGTGTACATGCCACCCGACGACATCCAGATGACGCGTGCGCCCTGGGTGAGCGAGATTCGGAGAAGGGTGGTGAGCAGGTAGGGACCGACGAGGTGTGACGCGAGCGTCAGCTCCATGCCCGACGAGTTGGTGCGGCGATCGGCCGTGAGTGCACCGGCGTTGTGCAGGAGCATGTCGAGCGGACCGCCGGCTGCGACAGCCGCGGCGAACTCACGGATCTGATCGAGGTCCCCGGTGTCGAGCGCCATGCCCGACGCCGCGGCGCGTCCGGACTCGGCATTGATGGCGTCGGCCACCGACTCGGCTCGCTCGAGCGAACGCGACGTCACGATCACGTTCGCACCAAGGGCGACGACACCGTCGGCGACGGCGCGACCGATTCCACTCGTCGCGCCGGTGATGACGGCGCGCTGGCCGCCGAGATCGGGCAATTCATCGGCCCACTCGAGGACTCGGGGTCGCACGACGGCGCCGATCCTGGAAAAACTTCCGACGACCGTGCCCTCGAGCACGGCGTCGGCGGCACGGCCGAGAGGGTTCTGCATACCGTCGACGTTATCGGCGTCGTTTCAACGCTCGACGCGCACGTCGAGCAGGGCCTGGCGCCGTCCGACCGTCACGGCATGTATGGCCCGGTCGAGGGCACCGGGAAGCTCGTTGCTCGACTCGACCCGTTCGGCGTGGGCCCGGCTCGCCTGGGCGATCAGGACGAAGTCGGGGCTCGGCGACAGGCTGGTGAGCGGCACGTCGTCGCCCTTGGCGGCGTAGCCCTGCGGGTAGAGCCCGCGCACCGACTGGCTCACGGCGCCGTACCCGGAGTTGTTGAGCACGATGGTGAGCACCGGGATCTCGTAGGCCTCGGCCACCTGATGGCAGGCCACCGGGTTGGCGAACATGTACGAGCCGTCGCCCATCGTGGCGACGACGAGCCGACCGGGATCGGCGAGCTTCATGCCCATCGCGCAGGGAAGGCTCCAGCCCAATCCCCCCGAATGGGGTTCCTGGCGCCACGCGCCGTGCTCGGTCAGGCCGAGCGGCTCCATGGGCGCACCGAGCTCCGACAACACCGTGCACGTGTGGCTCCGCACGGCCTCGCCGATGCACGTCGACACATGATCCTTCGACATCGGCGTTCCCGCGCCCGCAGCCGCGGTGTCGGCCACGTGCTGCCGGTGCGTCGCGACATGGTCGGCGATCGTGCCCCGGCGATCCGCCCTGGCCTCGGCGTGGGGATCGGGCAGCTCGCTCATGGCTGTCTCGAGCAGCTCGAGACCGGGCCCGACCTCGGTGGTGACCGCGAGGGTGGTGCGGAAGTTTCGCACGGGGAAGCGGCTGTAGAGCGGGTTCGGACCGAGCTGGATCACCTGGCTGTCGTCGGCCGGCTGGTGGAGGTCGGGCGCCCACGGGGCCAGGCTGTCGATCACCAGCACCACGTCGGCCTCGGCGAGCCACGGCATCGGGTCGTGGCCGATGGATGTGGGGTGCTCGGCCGAGATCGCATTGGCCACGGCCCAGTACTGGCACACCGGGATCGACCACCTGTCGCACAGTCGCGCCAGAGCGTCGAATCCGGCCTGGGTGCCGGCACCACGTTGCGCGAACACCACCGGCCGCGCGGCGCCGACCAGCATGGCCGCCGCTCGCGTGATCACGTCGTCGCCGGCAACGGTCGTGGCCGGCGCCATGGCGATGTCGGCCTGCAGCACGCCCGGTGGGCACGGTTCGCACAGCACCTCGCGGGGCAGGCTCAGATAGACCGGACCCTTCGGTGTGGAGTTGGCGATGGCATGGGCGCGGTCGAGCAGCTCGCTGACCTGCTCGGGGAAACGGAGCTCGTACTCCCACTTGCTCGCCTCTCGCACGAGCGCGGCTTGATCCCGCATCTCCTGACCCCAGCCGATGGGCACGGTGCGCGCGCCGAAACGACCCTGCTCCGTCGTCGGCGTGCGGCCCGACATGAGGATGAGCGGCACGTGATCGGTCGCCGCATTGATGGCACCGATCGATCCGTTGGCCAGGCCGACGTTGGTGTGGAGCATCACCGCCTGCGACCGACCGGTTGCGAAGTAGTAGCCATGGGCCATTCCCATGGCGACGTGCTCGTGGCCGATGGTCATGGCCAGGGGCAGGTCGACGTCGTGGGCGTCTGCTTCGGCGAGACCTTCGATGATCGGTGGGAAGTCGGTACCGGCGTTGGTGAAGACGACATCGACGCCGAGCCGCTTGAGTCGGGCGAAGACGGCGCCGCCCGAGGTGAAGGCGAGGTCTTCGGTCACCGCAGTTGCCTATCCCAATCCGGACGGAACTGTCCAAACCGGAACCGATGTCCGCACATCAGACACGGGTCCGAAACGGCTGGCCCCCGGTCGACGGCCTGTGCTAGTTTCTCCGCGTCGTCATGAGGGGAATCCGGCGGCTCGTCTCGAGGGGGACCCATGAGAAAACGTTCGTTGCTCTTCATTGCGCTGTTTGCGCTGTTCGCACTGGTTGCTGCCGCCTGTGGCAGCGACAGTGACGACACGGCCACACCGACCGCAGAACCCGCCGCCGAAGAACCCGCCGCCGAAGAACCCGCCGCCGAAGAACCTGCGGCCGAAGAACCTGCGGCCGAGGAACCAGCTGCTGAGGAACCCGCGGCCGAGGAGACGAGTGGCGAGCCGATCAAGATCGGTCTGCTCACCTCGTTCAACGGTCCGTTCACGCCCTGGGGCATCCAGGCGCGTGACGGCATGAAGCTGGCTGCCGAGGAGATCAACGCGGCGGGCGGCGTCGATGGGCGCATGATCGAGATCGTCGAGGCCGACGACCAGTCCAACGCCGAAGAGGCCACGGCCGGGTTCGAGCGCCTCGTCGAGGATGGCGTGGTCGCCATCGGCGGCCCCATCTCGAGCGACGTCGGCACCGCCACCAGCCTGCTGGCCGAGGAGCTCGGCATACCGCTGTTCCTGGTCAAGGCCGGCTCGAGCGCCATCCTCACCCAGGACAGCCGCCACACGTTCCGCACCTGCATTCCCGCGGCCCCGATGGTGGCCGAGCCGATCAAGCAGTACGTCGAGGCCGAGGGTCTCACCAGCGTGGGCGCCATCATCGCCGACTACGGCTGGGGTCAGTCGATCAAGTCTGCCCTCGAGGAGCAGTTCGCCGGCCTCGACGGCGTCACCCTGCAGATCGAGGTCGCACCCGTACCCGAGCAGGACTTCACGACCTACCTGCGCAGCCTCGAAGGCAACAACCCGCAGCTCATCGTCGCCACGGGCCACCCGCCAGGGGCCGGTGGGATCACCGTGCAGTCGGCCGACCTCGGATTCGACGTGCCCATCACGGGCGCCTACACCCCACCGGCTCTCGTCGTCGGCGGAGCCGGCGACGCAGCCATCGGCCGATATGCCGATTTCGCCTGTGCCGACTACACCAGCGAGGGCTACCAGGATCTCGCTCGCCGCTATCTGGCCATCTCCGACAACGAGTTCATGTCCGACGACGCAGTCTCGGGCTTCGGAATCGTCACCATGGTGGCCGACGCTGTCGCCAACGTCGGTGACGATCCGGCCGCCATCGCCGAGTACCTGCACGGCCAGACCTACGACCTCGAGGGCTACGCCTTCCAGATGGGGTGGACCGAATGGGGCGAGATGGCAACGGCTCAGCCGCTGTTCACCCAGATCGGCCCCGGACCGGCGCCCGAAGGGGTGAACGAGGCCGGCGACTGGTACCCGGAGCTGTTGTTCCGCCCCGAGCCGCTCGAGCCGTTCGTGCCTTGATCTCCGAATCGACCATCCGGTGAGCCTGCTCGTTCTCGACGATGTCGAGAAGCGTTTCGGTGGGCTCCCAGCGGTCGATCGTGTCAGCTTCGGGGTCGACGAGGGCGAAATCCTCGCTCTTGTCGGCCCCAACGGCGCGGGCAAGAGCACCCTGCTCAAGGCGATCAGCGGGCTGCAGCCGCCGACGGCCGGACGCATCACCTTCGCGGGTCGACAACTGGCCGGCCTCAGCGCCCACTCGGTGCGCCAACGCGGCGTGGCCATGGTCCTGCAGACGCCGCGCACCTTCGACTCGATGACCGTGCGCGACAACGTGGTGCTCGGCGCGATGTTCGGATCGACCACCGGCCGCATCCGGGAGTCCGAGGCCAACGCCCGGGCCGAGGAAGCGCTCGAGTTCATCGGGCTCGCCGATCGCGTCGACGACGAGGTCGGTTCGCTCAATCTCCACGAGCAACGGTTCCTCGAGCTGGCCCGGGCGCTGGCCGGCAAGCCCCGCCTCGTGCTGCTCGACGAGGTGATGGCCGGGCTCAACGAGACCGAGCTGGCGGCCTCGATCGACATCGTGCGCATGGCCCGCGACACCCTCGGGGTCACCGTGATCTGGGTCGAACACGTCATGACCGCCGTCATGAGTCTCGCCGAGCGGATCGTCGTGCTCGATTTCGGCCAAGTGCTCGCCGACGGCGCGCCGGCCGACGTGATGCGCTCACCCGACGTCGTCACCGCCTACCTCGGTGACGGGGCGATCCCCGTTGAGTGAGCCTCTCCTCACCGTGAGCGACGTGAGCGCCGGCTACCTCGGCGAAGACGTCGTGCACGACGTCACCTTCACGGTCGGCGAAGGTGATGCCGTCGCCATCATCGGTTCGAACGGTGCCGGCAAGACCACCCTGTTCCGCACCATCTGCGGCATGATGCAGAACACCGGCGGCACCGTCACCTTCGGCGGCACCGACATCACGACGGCCGGCGCCCACCAGGTGGCCCGCGCCGGCTTGGCCTACGTACCCGCCGAGCGACACCTCTTTCCCGAGATGTCGGTGAGGGACAACCTGATCCTCGGCGCCTACCCCGACCGACCGAGCGCGGAGCGAATGGCGCTGGTGTTCGAACTGTTCCCCCGTCTGGCCGAACGTGAGCGACAGCACGCAGGAACGATGAGCGGCGGCGAACAGCAGATGGTCGCGGTCGGACGTGCGCTCATGTCCGAGCCCACGTTGTTGATGCTCGACGAGCCCACCACCGGCCTGGCCCCCAAGCTCGCCGCCGAGGCCTACCAGGCCCTGGCCGCACTGCGCGAACAGGGCCTCACGGTGCTGATCGCGGAACAGCAGGTGCCCCTCGCCCTCGCCCTGGCCGACCGAGGCTACGTGCTCGAGAACGGCCGCATCCAGCTCGCAGGCACCTCCGAGGAGCTGGCCAGCAACCCCGACGTCCGACGCGCCTATCTCGGCGTGGCCTGAGGAGACCCATGAAGGCTGCCATCCTCGACGGCATCGTGTTGGGCCTCCAGTACGGCCTGCTCGGAGTCGGCCTCACCCTCGTCTACGGCCTGGGTGGTGTGCTCAACCTCGCCCATGGCCAGCTCGCCGTCCTGGGTGCCATCATCACCGCCTTGTCCTTCGACGCCGGCCTTCCCATCGTGCCGGCCATCGCGGTCGGCCTGGCCTGCGCCGCCACGGCCGGACTCGTCCTCGATCTCACCCTGATGAGGCCGGTGTACCGGCTGCGCGGTGAACCGCGGGTTCTGCTCGGCCTGTTGCTCATGCTCGGCTTGGCGTTCATCATCGACGGCTTCCTGGTGTGGCGCTACCCGATCCAGTCCCTGAGCATCCGCATCGGTGGTGATCCCATCCCGATACTGGGCGTGCGCATGCGTACGGGCAGCCTCATCGCCTCCGCCGTCACGATCGCCGCCGGGGCATCGCTAGTGGCCTTCTTCCGGCTCACCACCGCCGGTCGAGCCGTGCGATCGGTCATCCAGGACGAGGAAGGTGCCCGCCTGTGCGGCATCAATCCGGCCCGCGTGCGGACGTTCATCTTCGCCCTCAGTGGCTTCCTCGCCTGTCTGGTCGCGGTCACTCGTTCCATGACCGCACCGGTGACGGTCACCAACGGAATCGATTTCACCACCCTCGCCCTCATCGTGGCGGTGGTCGGTGGCCTGGGCAGCGTGTCCGGGGCGTTCCTGGCCGGGATCGTCCTCGGCATCGTGAACACGATCAGCTCGTTCTACATCGGCACCTACATCACCACCATCATGTTGTTGGTGGCCGCCGCCCTCACGATCGTGATCCGGCCGAGCGGCATCCTCGGAGGCCGCACGTGACGGCCACGACCGAACCCCAGACGCGCGCGCCCCGCGCCGAAAGGCCGGCGAAAGCGTCGGTGGTTCGGGCCTACCTTCCCATCTTCGTCACGGTCGCGTTGCTGGCGCTGGTGCCGCTGCGCTACCACGACTCACGCTCGATGATGGGCGTGGTGATCGGCATGTTGTTGTTCATGGCCTACACCATCGCGTTCAACATCATCTTCGGGAGCACCGGCCAGCTGTTCCTGTGTGTCGGTGCCCTGGCCGGCATCGGCGGTTTCGGCTCGGTGATCCTGAGCGATCGCGTCGGCATCCCGATGGTGCTCAGCATCGTGATCGCGGGGGCGATCTCGGCCGCCATCGGCGCCTTGTTGAGCTGGATCGCCGTGAGCCGATCGCTCGACGTGATCTTCACCGGCATCGTGACCCTGGCGTTCTCGCTCTCGTTCCAGAGCCTGATCCTCGGACGTCGCGACCTCACCGGTGGCGAGTCGGGCCTCCGCGTCGAGGCGGGCAAGGACACGTTCATCTCCGAACAGGTGCAGCCGTACTACGTCTTCCTGGCGCTGGTCTTCGCCTATCTCGTGTTCTATCGATTCCTCCAGCGGTCGCACATCGGCTGGGCGTTCCGAGCGCTGCGAGACGACGAGATCGCCGCGGAGCTCTCCGGCGTCGACGTCACCCGCTACCGCGTCTACGCAGGCGCGCTCGGATCGTTCATGCTCGGTGTGGCGGGAGCGCTCTACGCCCACTCCGAAGGCTTCATCGGGCCGTCGACCTATGCCTTCGGTGACGTCGACGTGCGCACCATCGTGATGTTGTCGCTCGGCGGCATCGGCTCGCTCCTCGGCCCGGTGCTCGGCGCCGTGGCCGTCACGGCGCTCGATGAATGGCTGGTCGACTACAGCCAGCTCCAGGTGATGCTGTACGGCGTCGTGATCGTCATGTTGTTCCTGTTCTTCCGGAGGGGTGTGATTCCGAGCCTCGAATCCGTCGCGGCCCGGTTCCGCTCCGGTCGTCACCGCTGAGCCGCCGTGACGCTGCTCGCCACCCGCCCCGAACCCATCGACATCGAGCCCGCGGCCACCGCGGTGGTCATCGTCGACATGCAGAACGCCTTCGCCTCACCCGGCGGCATGTTCGACATCGCCGGCCACGACGTGTCGGGCGCCGCGGCGGCCGTCGAAGCCACCGGTCGCGTCGCCGAGGCGGCCCGGGCCGCAGGCTCGCCGGTCGTCTATCTCCAGATGGGCTACTCCTCCGACTTGAGTACCGGCGGCGGACCCGACTCACCCAACTACCAGAAGGAACTGGCCCTGGTCGTCATGCGTGAGCGACCCGAGCTGTCGGGCAAGCTGCTGGTCGAGGGAACGTGGGACTGGCAGATCGTCGACGCCCTCACTCCCCGACCCGGTGATCTGGTGGTGGCCAAGACACGCTACGACGGCTTCGTCGGCACCGACCTGGCCGACCGGCTCCGCGCGGGCGGACTACGCAATCTGCTCTTCTGTGGCATCGCCACGAACGTGTGCGTCGAGAGCACCGCCCGGTCGGCGTTCTTCAACGAGTACTGGCCGATTCTGGTCACCGACGCCATGAACCATGCCGGGCCCGACTTCATGCGCGACGCAACCGAATGGAGCTTCGAGCACGTGTTCGGCTGGTTGTGCACCGCACGGGGCGCCGTGCGGTTCTTCGCCTAACCGGCAGGGGCGAGCTCGGATTCGGCGACCTCGTCGGCGCCCGCGTCGTCGGCCGGAGCATCGGGCACCAGGTCGAGGAGGATCCAGTGCATGCCCTCGGCCAGACCGGCGAGCTGCTTGCCGCAGTTCTGCCACATGCTGGGTCCCGACGTGATGTGCTGGGTACCGGCGTGCACGTCGCGCAGCATGGTCTCGATGGGGCCGCGGCGCAACGCCGTGGTGCCACCGGCGAGATAGACGAAGTTGGCCACGTCGAGCAGGGTCGAGGTGATGTGGCCGAGGGCGAGGCGGATGTTGGTGTCCTGCTCGACGGAGATCTCACCACCGGCGTTGAAGGTCTCCTCGACGTCACGCCACGACTCCATCACGAAGGCGCGGGCGGCGCGGAACTTGGCCTCGGCCACGGCGAAGTCGTGGTGGAACTTGTCGGAGTCGACCTGGGAACCGGCCCGACCGGTCTTGGACTGGGCCAGCCCCTTGAGCTCGTCGAGCAGGCGACGGCCCACTCCCATGGCCCAACCCGAGTGGCAGATGACGGCGAAGGCGATGATGCCGAGCTTGTAGATGTCGCCCCGGCTGCCGTCGCGGGTGAAGGCGAAGTGCGTGTACTCCTCGGGTACGAACACGTTGTCGATGTTGTAGTCGATGCTGCCCGTGCCCTTCAGGCCGAGAACATCCCACGAGTCCTGGAACAGCTCGGCCTCGTCGACGGGCACGACGAAGATGCGGGGTTCACCCGTCTCTTCGATGATCCCGAGGGTGTGGATGTAGTTGCCGTGCTTGAGACCCGAGGCGAAGCTCCACTCGCCGGTGAGCATGTAGCCGCCGTCGACGGTCTTGGCGAAGCCAGGTCGGGTGCCCTGGCCGGCGATCACCGTGCGGTGGCCGGGCTCATAGAGGGCATCGACGGCGCTCTCCCCCATGTAGGCCGCACCGACACCGGTGGAGAGGCACGACGCCATCTGCACCCAGCCGGCCGAGGCATCGCCGTATGAGCTGATCTCGAGCACCTCGAGCGACTTGATCGGCGTCAGCTCGGAGCCACCCAGGGCTTCGGGCACCCACATCTTGAACATGCCGTTCTCGTGGAAGGCCTCGACCACCTCGGGCGCCAGCTCGCCGTGGTCGTCGGAGTACTCCAGGTGCTCGTCGATGAGCGGAAGAAGCTTCAGTGCTCGTTCGGCCAGCGGCGAGTGTGCTTCGAAGGTGTGGCTGAGTGCCATGGAAAGGGCCCCCTCTGAGGTCGTTTCCGTCAGGGTAATTCATAAAGGATGTGAAGAAAAGTGAAAAATGAACACGTGTTCGTACAGCGGACGCAATAGCCCGGGTCAGCCTCTCAGCGCAATGGCGATGCGCTGGGCCACGACCCGCAGCAGGTCGACGTAGGTGGGGGCCTCGACCGTGAGCGTCTCCACGGGCAACGCGACGACCTCCACCCCGGCCCGCTCCGCCAGCACCTCGGCATCGTCACTCGACACGTTGGGGTCGACGAAGACCGCAGGGGTGCGGGTTGCGTCGATTGCATCGACCAGCTCCGCCAAGCTGGCCGGGTTGGCCGCGCCGAGCGACGACCCGCCCTCGATCACCGCACCTATTACGGTGAAGTCGTAGCGATCGGCGAAGTACCCCAGCGACTCGTGGCCGGTGACCAGCATTCTCCGGTCGGACGGGACGGCCTCGACCGCGGCGGCGATCTCGGCGTCGAGATCGGTCAGCTGATCGAGGTAGAGGTCCGTGCACTGATCGATGATCGGCCGCGGGAAACCCGCGGCAACCAGGGCCTCGACCAGTGGTGGCAACGCCGAAGCCACTCGCAGCGGGTCGAGCCATACATGCGGATCATCGCCATCGCCGTCACCGTCGTCGATTCCACCGTGCAACGGGATCGTGTCGATGTGGTCGGTCATCACGAAGACCGGGACATCGTCGACCGCATCCAACGTGTCGGCGAGGGAGCCTTCGAGTCCCAGGCCATTGGTGACGACCAGTGCGGCGTCGTCGAGCGCGCCGCGATCGGCAAGGGACGCCTCGTAGCCGTGGGGGTCCGCACCCGACGGGAGCAGCTGCACGACGGGTCCCGCGTCGCAGACGACGTTGCCGACGACATCGGCCCAGATATCGGTGGTGACCACGATCGACAGCGGTTCGTCGACCGGCCGACCGGGGGAAACCGATGACCCGCACGCTGCGGCCACGAGGGTGACGAGACCGACGGCCACGGCGCGAATGTGCACCCTGTCACGATAATGAGAATGATTCTCATCTGCAATGCGGGGGCCGATGACCTCGCCGGCGAGGACTAACGTTCGGCCATGACGCCACCCGATGCACCGATGAGCGCATTCGGGCCCGACTTCACCTTCGCCTACGACGACTGGCTGCAGCATTCCAGCGGCCTCGGCTCGATTCCGACGCGCCATCACGGAACCGAGGTGGCCGTGATCGGCGCCGGCATCGGGGGACTGGTGACGGCCTACGAGCTACTGCGCCTCGGCCTGCGTCCGGTGGTGTACGAGGCCGGCCGGCTCGGCGGTCGGCTCCGTTCCGAGCCCTTTGCGGCGGCCCCCGAGGTGATCGCCGAGCTGGGCGGCATGCGCTTTCCCGAGTCCGGACGAGCGTTCTTCCACTACGTCGATCTCGTCGGACTCGAGACCGCGCCGTTTCCCAACCCGCTGACCCCGGCGGCACCCACGACCCTCATCGATCTTGCCGGCGAGCAGCACTACGCGAAGACCTCCGACGATCTTCCTCCGTTGTTCGAGGAGATCGCCGACGCCTGGGACAACGCGCTCGAAGAGGAGGTGGGAATAGGCGAGATGAAGCAGGCCGTGCTGCGACGAGATGCAGCCGCCTTGAAGGCGCGCTGGAACCCGATCGTCGCCGCGTGGGACGGCCGCACCTTCTACGACTTCATCGACACGAGCAAGGCCTTCGCCCGGTTGAGCTTCCGGCATCGCGAGGTGTTCGGTCAGGTGGGGTTCGGCACAGGAGGGTGGGACTCCGACTTCGCCAATTCCATGCTCGAGATCCTCCGTGTGGTGCTGAACGAGTTCGAGTCCGACCAGCGCCTGGTGGTGGGCGGCGCCGAGAGGCTCCCCCGCGGGCTCTGGGAGCACGCACCCGGCTCGATCACCGGGTGGCGGCCGGGCACGTCGCTCTCGCGCCTGCACGGTGGCGTGCCCCGCCCGGGAGTGGCGCGAATCGAACGTTCTTCCGATGGATCCCTGCGCATCACCGATCGTCATGGCGCCGTCGGCGACTACGCGGCGGCGGTGGTGGCCATGCAGAGCTGGCTGCTCACCACCAACCTCGTGGTCGAGGAGACGCTGTTCAGCCAGCCCGTGTGGATGGCCCTCGACCGCACCCGGTACGCGCAGTCGTCGAAGACCTTCGTGATGGTCGATCGGCCGTTCTGGCACGATGTCGACCCGGTCACCGGTCGAGCCGCCATGAGCATGACGCTCACCGATCGCAACACCCGCGGCACCTACCTGTTCGACAACGGACCCGACCGGCCGGCGGTGATCTGCCTGTCGTACGCGTGGATGAGCGATGCGATGAAGGTGCTGGCGAAGTCTGCGACCGAGCGGGCCGAGCTGGCCCTCGACACGCTCGAGACCATCTACCCGAACGTCGACATCCGCCGCCACGTGATCGGCGAGCCGATCACCGTCTCCTGGGAGGCCGACCCGGACTTCCTGGGTGCGTTCAAGGGGGCGTTGCCCGGTCACTATCGCTACAACCAGCGCATGTACGGTCACTTCGTCCAGCACGGCCTGCCAGCCGCCCAGCGAGGGATCTTCCTCGCCGGCGACGACATCTCGTTCACGCCGGGTTGGGCCGAGGGGGCCGTCCAGACCGCGCTGAATGCCGTGTGGGGCGTGATGCACCACTTCGGCGGCGCGTGCCCACCCGACAACCTCGGGCCCGGAGACGCCTACCCCGCATGGGGTCCGATCGAGCTGGAGGACTGACCTTGGATCCGGCCGAGTACGCCACCCTCGACGCCGCCCAGCTGGCCGCCCTCGTCCGAGCGGGCGAGGTCACCACCGAGCAGCTCCGGTCCGCGGCCACCGAACGCCACGCCGCAATCGACTCTGAAATCAACGCCGTGGTCGAGTGGTACGACGATCCCACCCCCTGCGCCACGTGGGCCGGTCCGCTGGCGGGCGTGCCGTTCCTCCGCAAGGACTACGGCTCGGCCGAAGCGGGACGCCTGGTCGAGATGGGTTCGCGCCTGGCGGCCGGGAATCGGGCGGCCGGCACCGGCGTGTTCATCGAGCGGCTCCAGCACGCGGGCGTGCAGATCCTCGGCCGCTCGGCGGTGCCCGAGCTCATCGCGGCGGGCTCGACGGAGTCGACGGCCAACGGCATCACCCGCAATCCGCTGAACCCGGAGTACTCCCCCGGCGGGTCCTCCGGTGGAGCCGCGGCCGCCGTCGCTGCGGGCATCGTTCCGATCGCCCACGCCAGTGACTGCGCCGGCTCTATTCGCATCCCGTCGGCGGCCTGCGGGCTCGTGGGCCTGAAACCGAGCCGACGACGGGTGCCGTGGGAGACGGGTGGATGGGGTGGCATCGCCGAGGAGTTCGTGATCACCCGAACCGTCGGCGACGCGCGTCTGTGCCTGTCGGTTCTCGGCGACGGCCCGTACACGGTGCGACCCGATCGGCCGCTCTCGATCGCGGTGAACACCGAGCACTGGGCCGGCGAACCCGTCGACGACGACGTGGTCGGGGCCGTCGACGGACTGGCCTCCAGCCTTCTCGACCGAGGTCACCGGGTGACCCTGGTGGCCGTGCCCGTCGACATCGAGCAGCTCATGAGCACCTGGTACACCACCTTCTGGCGCTGGGTGGCAGCCGACGTCGATGCCCTGTGCGAAGCCACCGGCCGACCCGCCGACGAGACCACCCTCGAACCCATGACCCTTCACGCGCTCGAGGAGGTGCGTCGCCTCGACGTGGTCGCCATCACCGCGTCACAGGTGACCATGGGTGAGGTAACCCACCGTCTGGCCACTGATATGGCCCCCTACGACGTGCTCCTCACGCCGACCCTCGGGCGGGCCACCATTCCGCTCCACACCATTGCCGGCCCCGTCGACGATCTCGACACCTACACCGCCGTCGATGGGGCGACGTTCCCCTACAACTACCTGTTCAACGTGGCCGGATGGCCGTCGTTGAGCGTGCCCGCAGGCGTGGGCCCGACCGGCCTCCCGATCGGCGCCCAGCTGTCGGCGCCTTGGGGCAGCGAACACATGCTGCTCGACCTTGCGCAGTCACTCGGGCACTGACACGACTACTCGGCCACGGCCTCGGCGATGGCGTCGAGCATCATGGCGACCTCGTCGTCGGTGATCACCAGCGGCGGGCAGATGGCCAGCGCCGTACCGATGGGACGCACGACCACGCCCTTCTCCAGCAGCGACCCCCGGACCGGGGCGGCGTCGCGTCCCAGCTCGGCCGCCCACACGCCGCCCACGCCGCGATAGCTCTCGATGGCACCGTCGGCGGCCATGGCCGACAGGCCGGCCTCGAACAGCGCGCCGAGATGGACGGCCCGGTCGACGAGGCCGTCGGACTCGATGAGGTCGATGTTGGCCACCGCGGCTGCAGCGCCCGCGGGGTGACCCGAGTACGTGTAGCCATGGCGCAGCATTCCTGCGCGCTCGAGCACCTCGGCCACCGCCCGGCTCATCGCCACCCCCGAAACCGGCTGATAGCCCGAGGTGACACCCTTGGCGAAGGTGAAAAGGTCGGGGGTCACGCCGTAGGTCTGAGAACCGAACCAGTTACCGGTGCGACCGAACCCGCAGATCACCTCGTCGAACACCAGCAGTGCGCCGTTGGCATCACACAGCCGACGCAGCCCCTCGAGATAGCCGTCGACGGGCGGGAACACCCCACCGGCGCCCTGCACGGGCTCGGTGATAACCGCCGCGATGCGGTCTCCGTGGTCGGCGAACACGGTGGCGGTGGCCTCGATGTCGTCGGCGGGCACTTCCACGAAATGGGGAACGAGGTCGCCCCATCCTTCGCGGTTGGGAGCGATGCCCTGGGAGCTGGTTCCGCCGAAGTTGGTGCCGTGGTAGCCCCGCGTCCGCCGCACGATGACCTGGCGGTCGGTCTCGCCCTTGATCTGGGCCACGCGTCGAACCAGCTTCAACACCGTGTCGACGGCCTCGGATCCCGAGCAGCCGAGGAAAACCCGGCCGTCGGGGAACGGACTGCGGGCGATGATGGCCGCCGCCGCCGCCCGCGATGCATCGTTGGTGAACGGGTCGAAGGTGTTGTACGCGTCGAGGGTCCGCAGCTGGTCGGCCACCGCGTCGATGATCTCGGCGCGCCCGTGGCCCACCTGGCAGTACCAGAGGCTGGCCAGACCGTCGAGGTAACCCTTGCCCGCGTCGTCGTACAGCATCGAGCCCTCGGCGCGCACGATGTCGATGAACGCCTCCTCGGCCTTGGCCGGGTCGGCGAAGGGATGGAAGAACGCGTGACTCATGGCAGACCCCCCGGAAACGGTCAGGAAGAACGGATGAAGACCGGCTCGTCGGCCGTGGACCGGTCGGCGTCGTAGCGGTAGCCCATGCCGTCGAAGTCAGCGAGTGCCCTGACGCTGCGCAAGCGGCCGCGGATGATCCAGGCCGCCATCGTGCCGCGGGCCCGTTTGGCGAAGAAGCCCACGGTCCTCGGCGGCCCGTCCGCCTTGCGGTCGAGGAACGTCGGAGTGACCACGCGGGCATCGAGCAGGGCGGGGTCGACGGCACCGAAGTACTCGTTCGACGCCAGGTTGACCAGCGCCCGCGGGCCGGGGCTGGCGTCGAGATCGGCAGCCAGGGCCTCGGTGATCGTGTCGCCCCAGTAGTCATACAGCGTGTCACCCGCCGGTGTCTCGAGCTTCGATCCCATCTCGAGGCGATAGGGCTGGATGAGATCGAGCGGGCGGAGCACGCCGTAGAGGCCCGAGAGGATCCGCAGGGTCTTCTGCGCGTGGGTGAAGTCGCGGGCATCGAACGACGACGCCTCGAGACCGAGATAGGTGTCGCCGTTGAAGGCCAACACCGCCGGCCGTGCGTTGTTCGGGGTGAACGGGGCCGACCAGTCGTGGAATCGCTCGAAGTTCAGCTCGGCCAGCGAGGGCGAGATGCTCATCATGTCACCGAGCTCGTCGGGCGACTTCTCGCGCATCACCTCCACCAGCTCGGCCGCCTGATCGAGCAGAAGGGGCTCGCTGTACTTCCTGGTGGCGAGGGGCGACTCGAAGTCGAGCGACTTGGCGGGGGAAACGACGATGAGCACGTGTTCTGTCTATCTCAACCAGGCGGATCTCGGTACTCGACCCCGGGCAGAATGCACAGCATCTCGTATACGAGATTGGCCGCCGTGAGCGCGGTGGCTCCGGAGGTGTCGTAGATGGGAGCGACCTCGACCAGGTCGCAGCCCACGACATCGAGCCCGCGACAACCTCGGATGATCTCGAGCGCCTGAGGCACGGTGAGCCCTCCAACCTCGGGGGTTCCGGTACCGGGAGCGAACGACGGGTCGAGCCCGTCGATGTCGAAGCTCAGGTACACCGGCCCACCGCCCACCTTGTCCCGCACCTCCTCCATGAGCGGCATCAGCGACCGGTGCCAGCACTCCTCGATCTGCACGACGCGAAAGCCCTGGTCACGAGACCAGTCGAAGTCGTCGGCTGCGTACCCAGTGCCGCGCATGCCGATCTGGACTACTCGGTCGCCGTCGAGCAGGCCCTCTTCGACCGCCCGACGGAACGGCGTGCCGTGGGTGATCTGCTCGCCGAACATCGTGTCGTTGATGTCGGTATGGGCATCGATGTGCACCATGCCGAGGGGTCCGTGCCGCTTGGCCATGGCCCGCAAGATGGGCAACGCGATGGTGTGATCTCCTCCGAGGGTGGCGGGCACGACGCCGTGGGCGAGGAGCGAGGCGTAGTGCGCTTCGATGCGGTCGACCGAATCGGCCAGGTTGAACGGGTTGGTGGCGACGTCGCCGAGATCGTCGATGCGCAGACTGTCGAAGGGCGCGGCGCGAGTAGCCATGTTGTAGGGCCGCAGCAGCACCGACTCGTCGCGGATGCCACGCGGGCCGAAGCGGGCGCCGGGTCGGTTCGACGTGCCGAGGTCGAAGGGCACACCGACCACGCCGACATCGACGTCGACCGCGCTGGAGGTGGCCGGCAGACGCATGAACGTGGCGATGCCTCCGAACCGAGGCATCTCGTTGCCGCCGAGCGGTTGCGGATTGGTCATCCTGGCCCCCGGAGGCCAGCACCGGTGCTGTACTTCGACGGCGGCACCCCGGTCTCGAGCTCGAGGCGACGTACGCGCTCGAGGGTCTGCTGGCTCACCGCTCGGTGCGAGGCGATGAGATCGGCCACCACCGCCAGCACGGCCACCTGCACCGCGGCCGCGACGAGGATCGACCCGAGGATGATCGACTGGACGTGACCGCTGCGGTCGCCGTTGAGAATCCAGTCCCACAGGAAGGGCTGGAAGCAGATGAGGGCCCCGAGCAGCATGAGGGCGGAGATGGCGCCGAAGAACCGCATCGGACGGTAGGCGGCGAACACGCGGGTGATGGTGCCCGCGTTGGTCTTGATGTAGCTGGCCGACGAGCCGAACAACCGCGAATCTCGCAACTTCGGGTTGGTGTCGACCCGCACGTTCTCGATGGCGGTGCCGATGCGACCGGCCTGGATGATCGACTCGATGGTGTAGGTGTAGCGGTTCACGACCAGCAGCCGAAGCGCAGCGTCGCGGCTGTAGGCGCGGAACCCGGTGGTGGTGTCGGGGATGTCGGTGTCACTCGCCCGGCGCACCACCCAGCTGCCGAGACCCTGGAGGCGCTTCTTGGTCCACGAGAACTCGCCGATCTCGCTGATCTTGCGGTTGCCGACCACCAGGTCGGCCCGGCCGGAGAGGATCGGCTCGACCAACGCGGGGATGGCCGCGGCGTCGTACTGGTTGTCGGCATCGGTGTTGACGATGACGTCGGCCCCCAGCTTGAGCGCGGCATCGAGACCGGCTTGGAACGCGGTGGCCAATCCGCGGTTCTGCGGCAGCCGAAGGATGTGGTCGACGCCGAGCTCGGCTGCCACCAGTGAGGTGCGGTCGCTGGAGCCGTCGTCGATGACCATGTGTTCGACGGTGTCGAAGCCCGGCACCTCGCGGGGCAGCTCCGGCAGGCTGACCGGCAGCTGGTCCTCCTCGTTCAGACACGGCACCTGGATGATCAGCTTCACGGTGGCGACTGTAGTGGTGGGCGGCAGTGGCGGGCGGCGCTCAGGAAGCCAACGCGGCGCCGAGGTCGGGCACACCGACCGACTCGGCCGCGGCGACCAACCCCGCGACCGTGTTGTCGTCGACCGGAATGCCTGCGGTCCTGGCGACGCGTGACCGTTGTTCGGGCTGACCGGGCAGCAGGATCTCGTCGAACCCCTCGCGGAGACGGGCCGTGACCGCGTAATCGAGAAACGCGTGCGCCTCACGACGGAAGCCCTCGGCATCACCGACCGCAGCCGGGTCGATGGCGATCGTGAGCATGTTGTTGATGATCGCGTCGTCACGCTCGTTCCCGGGCTGGATGGTGGGGCCTCCGATGAGCGCGGCGCCGAGCAGCTCACACATCATCGCCAGGCCCGACCCCTTGTGGTCGCCCATGGCGACGAGTGCGCCCTGACGGGGATGAGCGAACATGCCCGACGGATCGGTGGTCACCCGCCCCTCGCCGTCGAGCAGCGCCCCCTCGGCCACCGGCCGACCCTCTTCGAAAGCGACGCGCGCCTTGCCGAGGGCGATGACGCTGGTGGCCATGTCGAGCATGGCCATCGGCTCGGCGCCCGAACCGGGAATGGCCACACAGATCGGATTGGTGGCGAAACGACTCTCGGCTCCTCCGTACGGCGCGACGATGGCCGGGTGTCCGGCCACGTTCACGAAGTGGACGGCCACGTGACCGGCCGCCGCGATCTGCTCTCCCCAGTGTCCGATGCGGCCGAGGTGGTAGCTGTTGCGCAGCCCGATCAACGCCAGGCCGTGTTCGGCGACGCGCTCGATCGCGGTGTCGACGGCGACCTGGCCGACAGCCGCCCCGAAGCCCCGACCACCGTCGAACACGACGACGGCCCCGCTGTCGCGAACGACGGTGGGCTGTTGGTTCACGACGAGGCGACCGGCGAGGACGTTCGCGATGTAGTCGGGCAACATGCCCACTCCGTGGCTGTCGTGACCGGCCAGGTTGGAACCGACCAACTGGACCGCCACCAGGGAGGCCTCCCGGGCGGTGCTGCCGGCGGACACCACCACCCCCTGGACGAAGCGATGCAGGTCATGGGCAGAGAAAGTGGGCACAGCC
Source organism: Acidimicrobiales bacterium (assembly GCA_024638845.1). Classification (GTDB taxonomy): domain Bacteria; phylum Actinomycetota; class Acidimicrobiia; order Acidimicrobiales; family JAHEJN01; genus JAHEJN01. The sequence goes on from JAHEJN010000001.1 coordinate 48,806, forward strand.
GAAACCTAGCTCCCCAGCGACGACATCGACCCGCCGCGACCCCAGAGCAACGACGCCAGCGCGGCCGCGCCGAAGAACAAGTACGCCGCGCCGAGGGGCGTTGCCGATCCGTCGACGGTGGCGCTGACCAGCGAGGCGAGCACCGCACCACCGATCGTCGACATGGTTCCGATGATGCCCGAGCCGGTGCCGGCGAAGCGGCCGAGGGGTTGCATGGCGAGGCTGTTCGCCGTGGGCAGCATCACCGCATGGAACGCGTTGAGCACCACCAGCAGGCCGATCCACGGCCAGAACGCGGGCGATCCGCCCGCAGCCGCCGTGAGCGCGTAGAACACCGCTGCGACCGCGACGTATCCGACCGTGATGGCCAGCATCACTCGTTCGGCACCGAGTCTCGGAATGAGGCGAGCCACGAGCAGGTTCGCGGCCGCCATCACGAGCGCCCCGCCGGCGAAGAAGAAGGCGAACTGATCGCCGCGACCGAACACGTCGTCGAAGATCAGCTCCGAGCTCCCGAGGAAGGTGACGAAGGCGCCGAGCTCGAACATCACCAACAGGGCGTGACCCATCGCCCAGCGCGACCCCACCACGATCCCGGCACTGCGACGGGTGCGCTCGAAGGTGAGGGGGATCCGGTCGGCCGGCGCCAGGGTCTCCTCGAAGCGGTACGACCACAGCCCCAGCATGACGCCCACCAGCGCCATGAACACGAAGATCGCCTCCCACGAGCTCAGGGCGAGAATCGCCTGGCCGAACAGTGGCGCCACCGCCGGCGCCAGCATGAAGAACATCATCACCAAAGCCATCACCCGGGCCATGGCGTCGCCGTGCCAGCGATCGCGAGCCACCGCCATGGCCATCGCACGAGGCGTCGACGCCCCGAGGCCCATGACGAATCGCAGAACCATCGCCACCTCGAGGGTGGGGGCGATCACCACACCGAGGGCGGCGAGAACGAAGACCGCCAGTCCGACGAAGATCACCGGTCGGCGGCCGAAACGATCGGCAAAGGGCCCACATACCAGCTGCCCCATGCCCAGACCGATGAGGTAGAAGGTGACCAGCAATGACACCTGGGTGGCGTCGGGATCGAGATCGAACGCGGTGCGAATGTCTCCCAGGGCCGGCAACAAGACGTCGATGCCGATGGCGGTGATGCCCGTGAGAGCGCCCAGGAACGCGATCGTCTCGCGTTCGCCCTGCCGGGGCTCGGCGACGCGGGTGCTAGGCGGAGCGGGGAGCAAGGATCTCGTTGCGGAGCTCGCCGATGCCGGCGACGGTCGTGACGAGCGTGTCGCCCGCCGCCATGAACTCCGGAGGCGTGCGGGCCCGACCGACTCCGCTCGGTGTGCCGGTGGCGACGATGTCGCCCGGATCGAGCGTCATGATCTTCGACAGGTCGACGACGATGTCGATGGGGCTGAACACCAGCTCCCGGGTGTTCGACGACTGCTTCACCACCCCGCTGAGCTCGGTGGTGATGTCGAGGCCGAGGCCGTCGCCGATCTCGTCGGTGGTGACCACGCAGGGACCGACCGGGGTCGAGCCCTCGAAGGTCTTACCGGCGAGGAACTGTGAGGTGCGCATCTGCCAGTCGCGCATCGACACATCGTTCACGACGGTGAATCCGGCGATGGCCGCGGCCGCCTCCCGGTCGCCGGCGAGGCGGACCGATCGACCGATCACGATCGCCAGCTCACCCTCCCAGTCGACGTCGGCCGAGATCGCGGGATCGGGCAACACGATCGGGTCGTTCGGACCGATCAGGGCACGCCGGTACTTGGCGAAGTACGTGGGATGTGACGGAGTGTCGCGGCCGGTCTCTGCGATGTGGTCGGCGTAGTTGAGACCAACACACACGATCTTGTCGGGATTCGGCACCACCGGCGCCAGGTCGCATTCGGCGTAGGCCACCGTGGGACCCGACGCCGATCGGGCGGCATCGAGACCACCCGCGGCCAGCAGGGCGCCCACGTCGTCGAAGTCGAGGAGGGTGACGACATCGTCGTCGACCCGACCGGCTCGGTGGACTCCATCGACCCTCACGGTCACGAGCTTCATGCTGAGCACTCCTGGCGCCTCAGGTTCGCAGGGCTGCGATCCTGGCGCGTCGACCATACTTCCAACGCGGGCAAACGCTCGAAGTGCTCCGCTGTCTGCGGTCGTGGAATACTGAGCGCCGACTCAAGGGGGAAGGTCCATGACTTCGAGGGAATCGATGTGGAGGGCAGCAGGGCTGCAACTCGGCAAGCACTGGAAGCTCGTTGCTCTCGGCGTGGTGGCGTTCACCGCCGTCTTGTTGATCGGGCTGTCGCAGGTGGAGTTCGCCACCGGCCAGGACAGCTACCTCAACAAGGACTCCCAAGCCGCCATCGACAACGTCGAGTTCCAGAGCCAGTTCGGCGGCGAGACCCTGGTGCTGTTGATCACCGCCGACGACGACCACGACGTCTCCGATTTGTTCTCGGGCGCCAACCTCACCGAGCTCGAACGACTCACGGCCGAGCTCGAAGCCATCCCCGAGGCATTCGCGGTCATCACCCCGCGGGTGTCGCTCGAATGGAGCGACGCGCTCATCAAGGGCCCCGGTCGCGAGGCGCTGCTCAATGCCGCGTCACGTGATCCCGATCCGGACGGCGTCGCGGCTCGCAATGCCGACGTCCAGATCAGCCTGGCCCGCCTCGGCGCGGTGACCGACCAGGAGATCGGGAACCCCGACTGGGCCGACCTGCTCATCTTCGGGAACGACGGGTTTGCGGTGACCGACGGCGAGATCGTCGCCCCCGCCGACGCCGATCGTGCGATCCGCCTGTCGCTGGCCAGCACCTTCCCCAGCCAGAAGGTGGCCGTCGGTGGTGTCGTGCTGCCCGGCAATGCGACCCTCGACGAGCAGTCAGCGGGCACCGAGAAGATCCTCGAGGTGCTCGAGACGGCCGACCTCGAGGGCTTCGAGCTGATACCGACCGGCTCTCCGGTGTATCTGCGGGAGATCAACGACTACCTCAAGGGGGGCCTGGTCACGCTGGGCCTGGCCGCCATCGCCGTCATGGCGGTGATCCTGATCTTCCTGTTCCGCGTGCGGTGGCGCCTGCTCCCCCTGCTCAGCGTGGTGATGGGCGTGATCTGGACGTTCTCGCTTCTCGGCCTGATCGGTATCGACCTGTCGCTGGTCACCATCTCGGGTCTTCCGATCCTCATCGGCCTCGGCATCGACTTCTCCATCCAGATCCACAACCGCATCGAGGAGGAGTCCGCCCTCGATCGCGATCCGCATCCCATCTCCGAGACCCTGGCCAACGTCGGCCCTGCCCTGGTGGTGGCCACGGTCGGGTCGGCGCTCGCGTTCCTCGCGCTCCAGATCTCCCAGGTGCCGATGATCCGCGACTTCGGCGTGATGCTGGCCATCGGCGTGGTGCTCCTGTTGGTGGGCGGCATCATCTTGCCCTCCACCATTCTGGGCGTGCGTGAGTACCGGCACCGCACCGACACCCGCAAGCCGTCGTTTGTCGAGCGCATCGTCGTCTTCCTCGGCTCCATGCCGTCCAAGGTCGGCCCGATCCTGGTGGTCACCGCCGTCGCCCTCTTCGCGATCGGGGTGGCCGTCGAGGGCCAGACCAAGATCGAGTCCGACCCCATCAAGTGGATCGATCAGGGGTCACAGGTCGTCGCCGACGTCGACACCCTCGAGGAGCGCACCGGCTTCTCGACGACCCTCGGCATCCTCGTCGAGGCCAACAACACCCTCGACCCCAGCGTGAACGACCTGATCTGGGACTTCACCCTCGATGCCGAGCAGCGACCTGCTGTCGTCACCACCTCCAGCGTGGTGAACACGATGGGCAAGATCCTGCTCATCCCGGGCGCGACCGCGCTCACTCCGACGTCGGCCGAGCTCCAGGCCGCCATCGACGTCATGCCGCCGGCCATCGCCAGGGCGCTGCTCAACGACGATGGTACGGCCACGCAGCTCAACCTGCGGTTGGCCGGAGCCAGCCTCGAAGAGCGGGCCGAGATCGTTGCTGAGCTCGAGGCGGATCTCGAGAGTCGTATCGCGGCGCTCGAGGTGCCCGCCGACAGCGTCCTCAACCAAGGCCTCGACGCCGGAGAGCCGCAAGTGCGGGCCGTTCCTGCCGGTCTGGCCGTGGTCGGCGTCGGGTTGCTCGAGAACCTGTCGGCCAACCGCGCCATCCTCACCTACCTGGGTCTGGCCATCGTGGCGTTGTGGTTGCTCGTGAGGTACCGCTCGATCACCCGGGCCGCTCTGGCCCTGGTGCCGGTCAGCCTGGCGGTCGGCATCTCGTCGATCATCGTGGGCCTGCTCGGAATCACCCTGAGCCCGCTCACGACGGTCGGCGGGCCGCTGGTCATCGCGACCTGTTCGGAGTTCGCCGTCCTCATCCTTGCGCGCTACATCGAGGAGCGACAGCGTGGCCTCGAGCCGCGTGCGGCGAGCGACACGGCATCGGGTCGCACCGGCCGGGCGTTCTTCACGTCGGCGGCCACGACCATCGGGGGCTTCGCGGTGTTGATGGTGTCGCCCTTGCCCCTGCTGCGCGACTTCGGTGTCATCGTCACCCTGAACGTCGCCATCGCCCTGCTGGCCGCGCTCGTCATCATGCCGCCGCTCGTGGTCTGGGCCGACGAGAGGGGCTGGCTCGGTGTGAAACAGCAGCCCGGTGCGGTGAAGCTCGCCGCCCACGATCGCACCCAGGCCGTCGGCGCCGGCATCGCCGCCGCAGTCGTGATCCTCACCGGCATCGGGCTCTACGCCGCGGCCGAGACATCGAGCGGCGAGGCCCAGGAACTGGCCTTCGTCGCGGTCCCGTTGCCGACCCCGACTCCGGCGCCCACGCCGACCCCTGCCCCCGAGACCGAGCCCTCCGACGACGGCGAGACAGCGGCCATCGACGTCACCCAGTTCGGAACCGACCGACCCGAGGGGCTGGTCGGAGGGATCCTGTTCGATCTCCTCACCGCCGAGGGCGTCGATCCCCAGCTCGCGGTGTGCACCGCCGAGACGCTGCTCTCGCGTGCCACCGAAGCCGATCTCATCGCATCGGGTCTGGCCACCTTCAGCGACGAATCGCTGGTGCCGGTGATCGCGGCCGGGCTCGATTGCGGCGTGACCCAGGAGCAGATCGACGCCACGATCGCCACCGCCCGCGCCGGCTGACCCCGGTTCGATGACCATCGACATCGACTTCGACGCCGACGAGCTCGCGGCGTGCGTCTCGTGCGGGCTGTGTCTGCCCCATTGTCCCACCTACCGGGTCACCGGCGACGACACTGCGTCGCCCCGGGGCCGGATCTCGCTCATGCGCATGCTCGACGAGGGCACCGCTCCCCTCGACGACCACGTCATCGAGTCGATGGCGTCGTGCATCCAGTGTCGTGGCTGCGAGCCCGCATGCCCGAGCGGCGTGCCCTTCGGCCACCTGATGGAGGCCACCCGTGAGGCGATGGTCCGGGCCGGTGCCATCACCCCATGGTGGCAGCGACTGGCCTTTCGCACCCTCGGTCATCACCGACTGCTCCTGACCGGATCGTCGATGCTGGCCGTGGCTCAGCGGCTGCGGCTCGTTCCCTCGAAGCGGCTGGGGTTGCCGGCGCGCCTGCCGATTCGGCGCGCGGCCCATCGCAGCTCGGGGAACGACGTGTACCTGTTCACCGGGTGCGTGATGGACGCGTGGCAGCGCGAAACCCATCTTGCGGTGCAACGGGTGATCGAGGCAACAGGCGCCGGGGTCACCCCCACCGCTGATCGGGCCCCGTGTTGTGGTGCGCTGCACTCCCACGCCGGGTTGGGCGACCCGGCTCGATCGCTGGCCCGCGAGGTGATGCGCGACCTCCCCGGCGACCAACCGATCATCGTCGACTCGGCCGGCTGCGGCGCGGCCTTGAAGGACTACGGCCATCTGCTGGGCACGACCGAGGCCGCAGCCTTCTCAGCCCGGGTGGTCGACGCCAACGAATGGCTGGCCGACCATCTCCACGAGCTGCCGGTTCCGATCGAGCCGCTCGATCTGCGGGTCGCGGTGCAGGACCCTTGCCATCTCCGGCACGTGCAGCGTGCCCATCTTCCCGTCCGCGCCGTGCTGGCGCCGCACGTCCGCGAGGTCGTCGAGCTCGACGACGACGGCCTGTGTTGTGGAGCCGGCGGGGCGTACTCGGTGCTCGAACCCGAGCTGGCGGGCAAGGTCCGCGACCGCAAGCGGGAGGCCATCGATCGAGCTCGCCCCGACGTGGTCGCCAGCGCCAATCCCGGCTGCCTGTTGCACCTGGCGGCCACCGGCCTCGACGTGCGCCACCCCATCGAGCTGGTCGCGGAGGCCCTCGATCTGGACTGAGCCGGCCGCGGCCGGCGCACGAAACGGCTGCCCCGTCGACACCGGACCGGTACGGTTGCCCCTCATGCGCTGGTCGAAGCTCTTCATACCCACACTCCGCGACGCCCCCGGCGACGCCGAGGCCGCCAGTCATCGACTCCTGGTGCGCGGCGGGTTCATGCGCCAGCTGCACGCCGGCCATTACTCGCTCCTACCCCTCGGCCTGCGGGTGCACGACAAGGTCGAGCGCATCGTGCGCGAGGAGATGAACGCCATCGGAGCCCAGGAGTTCCTGCTGCCCGCTATGCACCCGGCGTCGGTGTGGGAGCAGTCGGGCCGGTGGCAGCTGATGGGCGACGAGATGTTCCGGCTCACCGACCGCAAGGGTGCCGACCTGGCGCTGGGCATGACCCACGAGGAGGTCATCGCCGGCATCGCCACCGAAGTGAGCTCGTACCGGATGCTCCCTCAGCTCTGGTACCAGATCCAGTGGAAGTTCCGCGACGAGCCCCGGCCCAAGGCGGGCCTGTTGCGCGTGCGCGAATTCGCCATGAAGGACTCGTACTCCTTCGACATCGACGAAGCCGGCCTCGACGCGTCGTTCGACCTCCATCACGACGCCTACGTGCGGATCTTCGAGCGGCTGAGCCTGCCCGCCATACCCGTCGAGGCGTCGTCGGGCGCGATGGGCGGCAGCGACAGCATCGAGTTCATGGTGCCGTCCCCCGCCGGTGAGGACGATGTCGTGCGCTGTGTGGCCTGTGGCTATGCCGCCAACATCGAGCGGGCCACCTCGCAGCTCGAGCCAGTGGCCGATCCCGCCGAGGCGGCCGCGCTCGAGCGTTTCGCCACGCCCGGCGTGGTCACCATCGCGGCGCTCGCCGCCTTCGAGGGCGGCGCTCCTGCCGATCGACAGCTGAAGTCGCTCATCATGGTGGCCGACGGGGAGATGGTGGCCGCAGTCCTCCGAGGCGACCATCAGCTCAATCTCCAGAAGCTCAGCGACGCGCTGGGCGTCGCCGCCATCCGGCCCGCCGAGCCCGAGGAGACCGAGGCCGCCCTCGGCGCCAAGCCCGGTTCGCTGGGACCGGTGGACGTCAGCGGGGTCAGGGTGGTGGTCGATCGGGCCCTCGAGGGGCGGACGAACATGGTCACCGGCGCCAACGCCGACGGCTTCCACCTCCGCGGCGTGAGCATCGAGCGCGACGTGCAGGTCGACCTGTGGGCCGACCTGCGGGAAGTGTCCGCCGGCGAGGCGTGTCCCAACTGCGGGCGACCGCTCGAGATCGTGCGGTGCATCGAAGCCGGTCACATCTTCAAGCTCGGGCGCAAGTACACCGAAGCCATGGGCGTCACCGTGCTCGACGAAGACGGCAAGACACGGGTGCCCATCATGGGCAGCTACGGCATCGGCATCGGTCGGGGTGTCGCCGCCATCGCCGAGACGTTCCACGACGACAACGGGCTCATGTGGCCGGTGGCGGTCGCCCCCTACGAGGTGGTCATCACCGTCGTCAACGTAAAGGACGAGGCCAGCACCGCTGCGGCACAGGCTCTCTACGACGAGCTCCGGGCCGCCCACGTCGACGTCCTCCTCGACGACCGAAATGCTCGGGCCGGCGTGAAGTTCGCCGATGCCGAGCTGATCGGCATCCCGTTCCGCATCACGATCGGTCCCCGCACCCTCGGCGACGGTGAGGTCGAGCTCACACCACGCCGCACCGGCGACACGACCGTGGTGGCCATCGAGGCGATCGCCGCCGAGGTGACCGCGCTCGTCGCCGACGCCCGCTGACCCCCTCCCTTCCCCCACCCCCAAGGCCTTCTGGCGCGCTATCGATGCACCCTGACGACGCCATTGCGCGCCAGAACGGTCGTTCCGGCCACCCGTCGGACGCCGTGAATGGCGCGCCGGAGCCGGGCGATGACTGCATCGGGCTGATGAAAGAGATCCGAGCCGGTCACCGATACGACATGCCAACCCGCCGCAACGAGCTCGGCCCGGCGCCGTTGATCGTGCTCCTGGTCGGTGAGTGAACCATGGTGGGTTGCGCTGTCGACCTCGACCAAGAGGGGAAGCACGGGATGGCGGAAATCGACTCGACCGACCCAGGCAGTTTCGCTGCCGACGTTCACCTGACGCACGAAGTCGGGTAGACCCGCTTGGGAGGCGAGTTGACGAAGGCGTGACTCGAGTCCCGACTCGGGCGGCCGATATCCCCGGACCGACCGTGCCGCAATCAGCTCGCGAAGCAGCTTGATGCCCGGTCGACCCTTCTCGGCGAGGTCGGCGAGCATGGCGGTCAACGATTCACTCGAGACCAGACCTCTGGACATGGCCGTGTCGAGCGCTCGCTCGAGCCGCAGCGGATGAACGTCGCGTCGGCCAGCCAGGTCGAAGATGGTGCGCGTCGGCGACGTGATCGGCACGCGGTCGTGCTCGGTGATGTGGCGAGCAAGAACCAGTCGGGGTTGATGGACCACGATTGTGGTGTCCTGATCTCGGAAGCCCGTACGTCCCGATGTCGTGACGTCGACCTCATGGCGTCGCCACCCGGGGAGTCCCCAGTGGTCGGCGGCTGACCAGGACGACACCACTGCGGGTTGTGGCGCGTGCAACACCGCGATCATCAGCTTCCTTGTCTGCGTTGCCGGAGCGCCGACCAACCGCAGGACGCGCGGCGTGACCCATTGGAGGGAGCCTCGGTCGATCCTTGCCCGCACCAACGCTCGTGATGCTCCCAGCTCGGTCAGCTGACGCCGCGCAATCACGCCGTGTTGGGCCTCGCACACGGCGAGAATCCGAAGGTCGACCTCGGCTGGTGGCATGCCCCATGTTTGCGTCCCGCAGTGACAACCCGCGGCCCCACTCCCCTCTCCACGGCTTCTGGCGCGCGCTCAGTACCCGACAGCAGCGCCATCGCGCGCCAGAAACCAGGGGGGAGGGCGGTTGTAGTCTCGGGGCATGTCGACATCGGGAAGCGACCGGGGGTGGCAGACCGAGTCGGAGTGGCGCGACCGGGTCGCCTGGGAGCTTCCCGACGGGGCCGGCCGGTCGCCACCGGGCGGATCTCGCCGTTCGACGAGCGGGGTGATCGGAACCATTCTCGCCGGCCTGGTCGCGATCCTCGGCGTCATTGCCTGGATGTCGGCCACGAGCCCGGTCGAGGACCCGCCGACCGAGCCGGTCGCCGCCGCCGAGGCGACCGTCGAGCCCGTCGGGGAACCCGGACCCGATCTGTCCGATCCCGCGCTCGACATCGATGCGGCCGTGGAGTTCGTCGAGACGCGTGCCTCGGCCAGCTTCCGCCAGATGCTCACCGAGACGGCGGCCTCGATGGGCATCGCCTACCGCTCCGGTGACCAGCTCACCCTGCTCGACTTCGCCCGCGGGGAGATCGCCCCGATGGCCGAGTCGGTGCAGAGCCGCAGCGTCCCTGCCGTCGAGCTGTTCCGGGCCGCCGACGGGCGCACCTATGCCGTCGACGCTGCCACTCGTGAGGCAACACTGGTTGCCGGGGGCGGACATGTCGTCGAGACGCTGTGGCCCGGTCTGGTCGCCCGCACGGCGAGCCAGGGGCCGATCGTCGGGCCCGGCGAGCGGGCCACGGTCGGGCCCCTCGACGGCCGCGCCCCCCAGGTCGACGTGGCGCTGAGGGAAGGTGCCCGACTCCTTCCCCTTCCCGGCTTCGGGCTCGTCCTCGTGTCGGCCGACGGATCCGATCTCGTCGGACCCGATGTCCTGGTGCACCTGAGCGACAACGAGATCGTCTCCGCCACCCCCCGCGGGTGGCTCGAACGAGTCACGACCGGGGCCGAGTCGACGTTGCAGGTGGTCGACACCGAGTCGGCGGAGCCTCTCGCGGTCCTGCCCGACACCTTCGGCCAGCCCGACGCCCACTACCTGCTCTCGCCCGACGTCGCCCACGTGCTGCGGATCGACGCCGACGGCAGCAGCGAGCTCTACTCGCTGGCCGACGGCGGCGTCACTTGGGTGATCGGCGACGGAATGCAGGAACCACGGTGGGCACCCGACTCGTCGTTCATCGTCTGGCTCGACACCGTGGCCGAAGAGGCCAAGCTGAAGATCATGTTCCTCGAGCCTCGGGCGTGGATCGCGGTGGGCCTCGCCGAGATCGGGGCCGGACTGCCCGATGGCGCCGAGCTGGTGATCGTGTCGTGAAGGTCGGGTCTCAACGAAGGGGCTGACCATCGGTTCGCCTGCGCACGGCGAGCGACGTCGCCAACATCATGGCGGCACCGAGCACCATGAACAGCAGGGGCAGCATCCACGCCGTCGCGAAGTTGGCCGAATCGACGATGATCCCGAACACGAGCGGGGACACCATGGCTCCGACCCGAACGCCGGTCTGTACCACGGCGGTGGCCGCACCCGGAGCCTCGGGATGCTGTTCGATGACGCCCAGCAGCAACAGGCCGGGAAACGACCAGCCGACACCGAAGACGATCAGGGTGCCGATGACCAGACCGGGCTTGGTTCCGGTGGCGAACAGCGGAAACGCAAGGGCGCCCACCACCAGCAGGAGCCCGACGAAACGGAACCGATCGAAGGACCTCCGGTCGGCCAGGGCGCCGAGCGAGACCCGGGACACCGTCATGATGACGCCACCCATGGTGAGCAGGAGACCGGCTCGACCCGCGCTGAACCCTGCGTCATCCACCGCCGCGGTCGTGAGGAAGCTCGCCACCGTGATCACTGCTCCGGCCGCCAAGCCACCGGCCGCGGCCGCCAGGCGCAGATGAGAGATCCTCCAGATGTCGTTTCGCGACGTCGCGCGGCGCGGCTCGGGCGTGCGGGCCGCCGGCAACCACCACGCAACGGGGAGGGCGCACAGCGCAATCAGCCCGAACACCCCCCGCCAGCCGATCAGCCCGCCGAGCACGGGAACCGCCAACCCCGCAGCGCTCGTGACCACCGGCACCGCCGACTGCTTCAGACCCATGGCCAGACCACGTCGCTGCGGCACGATCGTGCCGGCGATGAACGTGTTGGTCGCCGGCTGCACGATCGCCTCGGCCACGCGGGCCACACCGAAACCCAGCACCAGCACCAGATAGCCGTCGGCGAACAGCGCGATCACGGCCGATCCGAGCATGGCAACGGTCAACCCGGTCCGTACGGCCCGGCGCGGTCCGAGGTCGGCGAAGGGACCGCCCACCTGGAGCGCCACCGCCGAGACGAAGAACCCGATGGTGAACAGGGCGCCGAAGGCCGTGTCGCCGATGCCGAGGTCGTCCTTGACCGACGGACCGAACGCTCCGAGGACAAACCCCGGAAACGCCACGATCCCGATCGACGCGGCTGCTGCTGCAGTCGGTCGGACGAACCCCGACGGGATTCGCTCATCGGACCGTGTGCGCATTCGCCCGACCCTAGGCCGAGTGCCGCAGGGCGCCTCCCGTCGGCGATACTGCGAGGGTGACCACAGGATTCCTCCATCCCGGCGCCATGGGATCGGTGGTGGCTGCACTCTGTGACGGTGATCGGGTGTGGGCCGCCGCCGGCCGCTCCGAAGCCACGGCCGAGCGGGCCGAGGCTGCGGGCCTTCGCGACGTCGGGTCGATCGACGCCATGGCCCGCACGTGCGACACCATCGTCTCCATCTGTCCCCCCGAAGCGGCGTCGGCCGTCGCCGCCGAGGTCGCCGCGGCCGGCTTCACCGGTCGCTACCTCGACGCCAACGCAGTCGCTCCTGCCAGCGCCCGCGACATCGGTGCCCACTTCGACCACTTCGTCGACGGCAGCCTCATCGGCAGCCCACCCGCGGAACCCGGCCACATTCGGCTCTATCTCTCGGGCGACGAGGCCGCCGACTCGGCCGAGCTCTGGGCCGGTACGGCCATCGAGGTGCGGGTGATCGACGGCGGGCCCGGCGCCGCTTCTGCGCTCAAGATGGCCTTCGCCGGCTGGACCAAGGGCAGTTCAGCGCTGCTTCTCGCCGTACGCGCCTACGCCGCCGCCGAAGGCGTCGAAGACGACCTGGTGCGCGAATGGGAGACCTCGATCCCCCATCTTCCCGGCCGCTCCTCCGACACCGCCGCCAACACGGCACCGAAGGCATGGCGGTTCGTCGGGGAGATGCGCGAGATCGTCGCGGCCATGGAGGCAGCAGGTGTACCCGGCGACTTCCATCGCGGCGCGGCGCGGATCTACGAGGCGATGGCGCCGTTCAAGACCGTGCCGCCCATCGATCTGGCCACGGTGTTGCACGCCATCTCCGAGGGTGAGCGATGACCGACGCCGCGACCCTTCCGCCCGAGGTCGCCGTGTTGTTGCCCGGTGCCGACGAAGCCGTGGCGTGCGCTGAGTTCACCCGTGACATCGGCCTCGCGCCGCAGGGCACCGCCCTCGACGTGGCCATGATCGTGCTGGTCGAGGCCCCGCAGCCGTGGCCCAAGCCCGTGTTCGAGCACGAGCTGCTGCGCGGTCTCGTCAACACCTTCGAGACACCCGTCGGCACCGCACGGATTCTTGCCACCCCGCCGATGGTCGCCGATCACGACACCATCACCGTCACCTGCTTCTGGCGAACCGAGGCCGGCACCCAGGGGATCGTCCTCGAGCCGGCTGATGCCGCGGAGCTGCACGAGTGCATCGCCGACCTCCATCACCGCTCGCCCACGACATCCCGGCTGCGATCCGACGAGGCCGCGCCCGACCGGGCCGTGATCGTGTGCACCCAGGGCAGCCACGACGCCTGCTGCGGTGCCGAGGGCACCCGGCTCGCGTCGGTGCTCGAGCTCACCCGCCCCGATCTGGCGCTGTACCGGGTGAGCCACACCGGTGGCCATCGGTTCGCGCCGTCGGTGCTCACCCTTCCCGACGGGCGCATGTGGGCTCACCCCACCGCCGACGACATGGTTGCCATCGTCGATCGGCTGCTCCCCCCGGCCGAGGTCGCCGAGCAGTGTCGAGGCTGGTGGGGAGCATCCGCCGGTGCCGCGCAGGCGGCCGAGGTGGCGGTGTTCGAGACCCAGCCCTGGGTTTGGGATGAGCGGACGCGACGAGTGACCGTCGACGGCGACCGGGTGACCGTCGAATCCGATGGTGAGGCGTGGGTGGTCGAAGTGTCGGTCGACCGGTTGGTTCCCACCATTGCCTGTCGGGCCGACGGCGGTCTGCCGGCCAAGGTGGCCCCCGAGATGTCGGCCCGCATCGTCGATCACCTATTGCTCTAGGCCACCGCCAGCACCAGCCAGAAAGCGGTCATGCCGGCGGCCAGCGCCATCATGAGGTTCCTGACCCTCCAGATGACGGCACCCGCCACGACCAGCCCCGCGACCTCGGCCAGGCTGAGCCCGGTGTTGGCCTGATCGGGGTCGGCGACCAGACTGACGACGAGCGCAGCGAGAACCGACGGGGCCACGTAGCGCAGCGCCTTCATGAACCATGGAGGGAGCGTGCGACCGGCCAGGGCGAGAATCAGCCCGGCCCGCATGAGGTAGGTGACGGCGCCGACGCCGAACACCACGGCGAGCCCGGTGCCGATGCTCATGCGACCGGGTCGCGATCGGCGAGGAACCCGGCGATCACCCCACACAGCGCGCCCACGATCAGCCCGGCCCGATTGGGGAGCGCGATGGTCGCGAAACACACCGAGGCCCCCACCACGGCGGCGATGAGTGCGGGGCGGCGATCGATCGAGAGCACCACCAGGCCGAGGAACATCACCGCCGGTGCATAGCCCAGCTGCCAGCTCGCGGGGATGAACGATCCGAAGTACAACCCGATTGCGGTGACGACCGACCACCCCGAGTAGAAGAGCAGGCCCGTGGTCAGGTAGTAGCGGCGAAAGACATCGGGGTGACGATCGACGTACTGCGTCGAGAGCGCGAACACCTGATCGATGAGCATGAACGGCCCCAGCCGACGAAACCAGCGTGGCTGTGCCGCGAAGACCGGTGCCATGGCCGCGGAGTACATGATGTGGCGGCTGTTGATGACGAGGGCCGCCGCGATCGCGGCCCACACCGAGGCGGTGCCCACCAGCGTGACCAGGGCCAACTGCGCGGCCCCGGCGAAGATGACGGGTGAGGTGAGCAGGCCGATGCCGTCGGGCATCGGCGACTCGACGATGGCCAGCCCCAGCACGAAGCCGAACGGGATCGCCGGAATGAACAGGGGAATGATCTCGGTCACCGCGAGGCGTTGCACTCGTCGCAGTTCGGCGGAGTCGGGCGGTGCTGCGTCGATCACGCCGGGCTCAGAAGGGAAGGCGGCCGGGATTGAGCCGACCGGTGGGGTCGAACTGCGCCTTGATGCGCCGATTGAGCTCGAGCGCCATCGGATCGAGCGACGGGGCCGGTTGGGCCTGTGTCCGGTGGACGGTACCCACTCCGACCTCCGCGACGTATGGGTTCTCCGAGTCGTGGTCGAGACCGGCCAAGGCGGCCGGCGTGAGCGACCAGCGGTGCGCCGGCATCTCGGGCGGACCGTCGGTTCGGACGAACCCCTCATTTTCGATCGAGGCTGCGTCGGAGGCGACATCACCGGGATGGCCCTCGAGATGGACCCACGTGGTGGTGCCGTCGAACAACACTGCCGATGCCGTCGCCAACCGGACCGGCAACGACCACGGCTCGACACCGTCGGCGCGCCGCCACTCGGATGCGTCGGCTATCGGTTGGGTGCGAAGGATGACCTCGGCCACCAGGCCGAGGGTGCCGAGCGATCCGACCAGCGCTCGGCACAGGTCGAACCCACTCACGTTCTTCACCGTCGGACCGCCGGCCTTCACGGTCTGCCCCTCGGCCCCGACGTACACCGCCTGGAGTAGCGCGTCTCGCACGTGACCTCGACCGAGTCGGTACCGCGACGACTCCCCCACCATCAACGCACCCCCGACGGTGCCGCCCGGGCGTTCGGGAAGGGCGCTGCGCTGTCGGCGTTCGGCCAGCACCCCGTGCAGATCGCTCACTGCGGTGCCGGCGCCGACCCGAACGGTCATCTCCTCGGGCTGGTAGTCGACGATGCCAACCGGTGCGCGCAGGACTCGTGCGTCGGCGTCGAGCGCGCCTCCCACGCTCCAGCGGGTTCGGCCGCCACCCACGGCCACCGGTCCCTCCGCACCGACCTCGTCGGCGAAGGCCTCGATGAACGTCGCCGCTCCGCTCACACCCACACCGACTTGGGAGCAGCGGTCAGGGCCTGGATGTCGGCACAGCTGTGACCGGACGGCAAGACCTTGCCCGGGTTGGCGCGACAGAACGGGTCGAACGCCTGGCGGAGCCGGTTCTGATGATCGAGGTCGGCCGCCGAGAACAGGAGGGTCATGTAGTCGCGCTTCTCGACGCCGATTCCGTGTTCGCCCGACAAGGTTCCGCCCACTGCGAGCGACGCCTTCACGATCTCGTCACCGGCGTCGTGCACCCGGTCGTACACGCCCGGTTCACGGCCGTCGAAGGCGAGGATGGGGTGCAGGTTGCCGTCACCGGCGTGGAACACGTTGAGCACCATCAGATCGTGACGTTCGACGATGTCGTGGATGGTCTCGAGCATGTCGGGCAACGCCCCGCGCGGCACCACCGTGTCGTGCAGGTAGTAGTCGGGCTTGATCCGTGCGATCGCGCCGAACGCGGTCTTGCGACCTTTCCACAACAGGGCCCGCTCTTCGTCGTCGGCCGCCTCGCGCACCGAGGTGGCTCCGCCGGCGCGGCCGATCTCGGCGATGCGGGCCGCATGGGCCGAGACACCCGCGTCCAGTCCGTCGACCTCCACCAACAACACGGCCGCCGCGTCGGTGGGATACCCGGCTCCGACGAAGGCCTCGACGGCCACGACGGTGTTCTTGTCCATCATCTCGAGGGCGGCAGGCACGATGCCCTCGGCGATGACCGCACCGACCACCGCGGCGCAGTCCCGCACTTCGTCGAACGCCAGCAGCAGGGTACGCACCGCCGGCCGATCGGGGGTCAGGCGCACGGCCACTCGAGTCGCAATGCCCATCAGCCCCTCGCTGCCGACGAAACACCCACGCAGGTCATAGCCGGGCGAATCGGCTTCGAGCCCGCCGAGCATGACGACCTGACCGTCGCTCAACACGACCTCGATGGCGAGCACGTGGCTCGTGGTGACGCCGTCGGCCAGGCAGTGCGGGCCGCCGGAGTTGTTGGCGACATTGCCGCCGATGGTGCACACCTGTTGGCTCGACGGGTCGGGGGCGAAGTGGAAGCCCAGCGGGGCGAGCTGACGGGTCAGGTCGAGGTTGACGACCCCGGGCTCGACCCACGCCACGCGGTTGTCGGTGTCGATCTCGACGATCCGGTTCATGCGGGTGGTCGAGATCACCACGGGCTCGCCGAGTGGAACCGTGCCGCCCGCGAGTCCGGTGCCCGCCCCGCGGGGCACGATGGCCCGCCCGTGCTCGGCGGCCACCCGAACGCATGCCTGGACGTCGGCGGTCGACGTGGGAAAGCAGAGCGGTCCGGCGGATCCACCCGAGTAGATGGAAGCATCGCGTGAGGCCAGAGCCCGGTGGGCCGAGTCGACCTGCACCTTCTCCGCTCCGATGGCCTCGATGAGTGCCGCAGCACACGGATCGTGGGTGCGACGCGATGACGAGCGCTTGCGACCGAGCATGGTCAGAGTCTGGCACTTCGGCCGAGCGAGAACCCCACCACCGCGCCGCCATCGGGTTCGTTCCGTGCGCTGGTCTCGCCGTCGTGGTCGGCTGCGACCTGAGCCACGATGGCCAGACCCAGCCCCGACCCGGTGAGGGTCCGCGCCGTCTCGGCCCGGTAGAAGCGATCGAACACATGGGCCATGTCGGCCTCGTCGATGCCGGGCCCGTGGTCACGAACCTCGACCGTGGTGCCATGGACACGGATCTCGATGGGTGTGTCGGCCGGGCTGAACTTCGCGGCGTTGTCGACCAGATTGTTGAGGGCGCGATCGACGCCGTCGGCGACCGCATCGACCACGTCGGGGCCGTCGGCCACGACGTCGATGATGCGGCCATGACGCTGCCGCCCGAAGTGGGCGGCTCGCTCGGCCGCCACGACGAGATCGACGTCGCTGCGGGGCGCCGTCTCGGGTGATTGGTCGGTGGCCAGATCGACCAACTCGGCGACGAGAGCGGTGAGCTCGCGGAGCTCCGACGATGCGTTGGCCAGCAGACGCGTCCTCACCTCGTCATCGGGGATGCCCCGTTCGAGCACTTCGATGCTGGTGCGCAGACTGGTGAGGGGCGTGCGCAGCTCGTGGCTGGCGTCCATCACCAGCCGCTTCTGCTGGTCCTTCGAACGACGCAGGGCGGCCATCATCGTGTTGAAGCTGGTGGCCAGCCGAGCCACTTCGTCGGTGCCCTCCACCGGAAGGGGCTCCGACAGATCCTGAGTCCGCGCCACGTCCTCAGCCGCCGCGGTGACCCGCCGCACCGGGCGGATGGCCCGCCCGGCGGCAACCCACCCGATCAACGCCGCCCCGGCGGCTCCGAGCAGACCGCTCAACAGGAGCCGTCGGCGCACGCCGGAGAGCACCTGCTCATTCTCGGTGACGTCGCGACCGAGCTGCAGGGCCACGTTGTCGACCAGTGGCGTCGTGAGCACCCGATAGTCGGCCTCGCCGACCACGACCGTCCGCAGCGATCGTTCGATCGTGCCGGCGGCGACGGCGAGATCGACGTCGCCGACGGGGAGCTCGACCCCTCCCTCGGTGAAGATGACCCGACCCTGGCTCCCCACCGCCTGGGTCACGGCGTCGAATTGCGTGAAGTCACCGCCGGGCAGGCGCAGGGGTGGGCCGGTTCGGGGGCCCAGGGCCCTTCGGCCCCCACGGTCGGTGACGAGCCGTCCGACTGCATCGCTGCGTTCGGTGAGGAAGGCGTCGGTCTCGCCCCGCAGCTCGTTGGCGATGAAGGTGTTGGCCGCCACACCTGCGACCAGGATCACGACGGCCACGATGCCCCCCAGCCCGAGGGCCCACTTCGTCCGCAGGCTCACGATTTCTCCAGGAGGTACCCCACGCCGCGGACGGTGCGGAGCACGCGGGGTTCGCCGCCGTCCTCGAGCTTTCGGCGCAGGTAGCTCACGTGCACGTCGAGCGACTTCGAGCTGGTCTCGAAGTCGTAGCCCCAGATCCGTTCGTAGATGACCTCGCGTGTCAGAACGATGCCGGCGTTGTGCATGAACAGCTCGAGCAGGTCGAACTCGGTCTTGGTGAGGGCGAGACCTCGACGATTGCGTGATGCCGACCGGCTCTGGGCATCGAGCACGAGATCGCCCACGGTCACGGGCCCCTCGGCGTCGACGACGCTCGTGCGTCGCAGCAGCGCACGCAGTCGCGCAAGCAGCTCATCGAGGGCGAAGGGCTTCACCAGGTAGTCGTCGGCGCCGGCATCGAGACCGGCCACACGATCGGCCACGGTGTCGCGCGCGGTGAGCATGAGGATCGGTGTGCGATTGCCGCGGGCTCGGAGGGTGCGGGCCACCGACAGACCGTCGACGTAGGGCATCGACACGTCGAGCACCAACACATCGGGCTCGGTCTCCACGACGGCCGCGATCGCCTGGGCGCCGTCGGAGGCGAAGCTCACCCGATAACCGTCGAGGCCGATGGCTGCCTCGAGCGACTCTCGCAAGGCGCGATCATCCTCGGCCACCAACACATGTGCCTGGTCGTCGATCATCTCCGCCCCAGTCAAGCCCAAAACGACCGTTGTCGGGGACGGTGGCCGGTCGACCGGCCCTCGCCCCCGACACGCCGGCCGGGCCTCAGTCGTCCAATCCGCCCGGACCGAAGCCGCCGGGACCGAAGCCGCCGCCCCGGTGCCCGCGCCGGCCCTCGAACGGCGGGCCGCCGAGGATCGGCTCGTCGCTGTTGACGCGCTCGGTGATGCGCTCGGTGAGCTCGGCGAGGCGCTCGTCGGCGGTCTCCTGGTCGATCCGATCGTCGGCGACCGCCTGGTTGAGGTGCTCGGTGGCCTCGGCCACCAGGGCGTCGATCAGCTCCTCGGCCGACGAACCGTTGGCCTCGGCCACGTCGGCGGCGCTGTCGCCGTTCCGGAAGCCCTCGACCCACACCGAGGCGTCGATTCCGGTGATGTCGGCCAGACGCTCACCCGGCTGAGGGCGGGCGTCGAGCAGGGCGGCGATGACCGCATCGGCCTGGGACTGCTCGATCGTGCCGTCCTCGACGAGGGGCACGAGCGCCTCGGCCATGCGGTGGCCGGGTTGGTGGCGGTCGGTCTCCTCGACCTCGACCGCGTCGTCCTGGGCGCCGGCGAAGGTGGGAGCGAACATCACCGCGCCCACTGCGCCGCCGCCGAGCAACGAGGCCGAGAGACCCAGGGCTGCGAGTGACTTCTTCATGGGAGTTCCTTTCAGGGGGATCTGTCGTGGTACGAGAACCACTGTGACCCGTCCGCGTAAAGGAATCGTTAGGACGGCCGAAGGTTCAGGCCAAACGCCGACCCGGCCGCACGGTCAGACGGCTGGATACTGGAGCGGTCCCCCGAAGGCTTCGGTGTCGGCCTCCTCGATGTCGTCGCGCGAGACGCCGAGCACGAACAGGATCGCATCGAGATACGGCACGCTGACGGCCGTGTCGGCGGCGTCGCTGACGAGACTCTTGGCGTTGAAGGCGATCCCGAGGCCGGCGGCGGCCAACATGTCGAGGTCGTTGGCGCCGTCACCGACGGCGACCGTCTGGTCGAGGGGAACGCCTTCGGCTTCGGCGATGGACCGCAGCAGCTCGGCCTTGCGGGCCCGATCGACCACAGGGCCGACGACTCTGCCGGTGATCACCCCGTCGACGACCTCGAGCTCGTTGCCGTAGGCATGATCGAGGCCGAGCTCGACCCGGAGATCGTCGGTGAACACCGAGAAGCCACCGCTCACGATGGCGATACGGAACCCGAGGCTCTTCAGCGTCCGTACGAACGTGCGGGCGCCAGGGGTGAGGGCGAGTCGTGTCCGCGCCCGATCGATGATGGCCCCCGAGGCCCCCGCCAAGAGGCCGACCCGCTCGACCAGTGCCTCGCGGAAGTCGAGCTCACCGGCCATGGCTCGCTCGGTGATCGCGCGGCACGCGTCGCCCATGCCCGCCTCCTCGGCCAACAGGTCGATGACCTCGTTCTGGATGAGCGTGGAGTCGACATCGAGCACGACGAGACGCTTGGCCCGGCGTCGCAGACCCTCACGCTGGACGGCAACGTCGAGGTGCGGGTCGTCGGCGGCAGCCTCCATGAGATTGGTGCGGAGAACGTCGGTGTCGCCCCCTCGGACGATGAGCTCGTAGCTGAAAACCGGGTACTTGGCCAGGCGCACGACTCGATCGATGTTGCCCCCGGAATCGGTCACGGCTTGCGCGGCCGCGCGCAACGAACCCGCCGACAGCTCCCGGCCGAGCACCGTGACGACGTGCCCGATCGCACGGGGGGTCGACTCGTGGGAGACGGCACGGAAGTCGACGTCGAGGTCGTTCTTCCATCCGAACCACAGGAGGTCCTTCAAGAGGTCGGTGCCGCTGGGCACGTCGAGCGCCAGGCCCAGGATGATACGGCCGCGTAGGGTGAGCTGTTCGATGTCTTGCACCCACGCATCCGAGCGGGCCACGACCTCGAGCACGCCTGCGGTGATGCCGGGGCGGTCCTGACCGGTGACCCACACGAGAAAGGCCTGCCCGTCGTGGTTGCGTTCGACGGGTCCAGACGCCGCGGTCGGCTCGGTCATGGTGACGAACCGTACCGGCCCGCTAGCTTTCGGGGCGTGACTCTGCCGGAGATCTCCACGCCCGCGCTCGTGGTCGACAAGCCGGCGTTCGACCACAACGTGGCCACCATGAGCGCTCGTCGGCCCGGGGCGGCCCTGCGACCCCACGTGAAGGCGTTCAAGTCGACCGACCTGGCCCAACTGTTGGCCGACGCCGGCCATCTCGATTTCTGCTGCGCAACCGTCCGGGAGATGGAGGGCATGGCGCTGGCCGGGCTCGGCCACGACCTGCTGTTGGCCAACGAGGTCGTCGATCCGGTACGTCTCCGTCGACTGGGAACCCTCGCCGAGACCGGCACGGCACGGGTCACGGTGGCCGTCGACTCCGAGGAGACCGTGCGGGCCGCCGCCGCCGCGGGCATCAAGGAGGTCCTGATCGACGTGTACGTCGGTCTCCCCCGCTGCGGTTGCCCCCCGGACGACGCGCCCCGCCTGGCCGATCTGGCCCGCACGCTCGGAATGCACGTGCGGGGCGTGATGGGCTACGAAGGCCATCTGGTCCACGTTGCCGACCGCGACGAACGGACGGCTCGAGTGGCGACCGACGTCGCCCCGCTCGCCGTGGCCCACGCGGCGGTCGGTGGCGACGTGATCTCGGGCGCCGGGACCGGCACCTTCGACGTCAACACTGTGGTCACCGAAGTACAGGCGGGGAGCTACACCTTGATGGACGGCGAGTACGGCGAGCTCTCCGACCTTCCGTTCCGACCCGCCCTCAGGGTGGTCACCACGGTGATCTCGGTGAATCGAGCCGGCGGATGGGCAGTGCTCGACGGCGGAATCAAAGCCCTCGGAATGGACCAGGGCAACCCCATCTGCGCGGTCGGCGACGTGCTCTACTGCTCCGATGAGCACACCGTCGTCTGTCCACCGCCCGACGCCCCGCTCGCCGTGGGTGAGCGGGTGGCCCTCGCTCCTCGCCACATCGACCCGACCGTCGCCAAGCATCCGCTCATGATCGTGATCGATGCAACCGGTGCCGTGGTCGACGAATGGCGGGTCGACCTGCGGGGTTGGCGCATCGACGACGAGCGGCACCGGTGACCGCCAGCGAGGCCTGGCGGAACTGGGCGGGCAACCAGCGTTCAATCCCCACTCTGGTGCACCACCCCGACGACGAGGTCGCCCTGGCCGCAGCCGTTTCGAACGCGGCGGCGCGCGGCGGGCGGGTGAAGGTCGTCGGCGCGGGCCATTCCTTCACCGGGATCTCCCGACCCGACGACGTGATGATCGACCTCTCGCAGTACCAGCGAATCGTCAGGGTGGATCGCGAAGCGAATCGCGTCACGGTTCAGGCGGGCATCGGTTTGCGCACGCTCAATCGGGCGCTCGACGCCGTGGGCCTCGCGCTCCCCAACCTGGGCGACATCGACGCGCAGACCATCGCCGGAGCCATCAGCACCGGCACCCACGGCACCGGAGCCCGCTTCCAGTCGATCGCGACCGCGGTCGTGTCCCTGCGCATCGTGGCCGGTGACGGCAGCCTCGTCATCGCGGCTCCCGACGAGAACCCGGGACTGTTCGAGGTCGCTCGGGTCGGTCTGGGCGCTCTCGGAGTCCTGTCGGAGATCACCATCCAGTGCGTGCCGGCGTTCTCGCTTCACGCCGTCGAGGAACCGCGTCGCCTCGACGACGTCCTCGCGGACTTCGACAGATGGGCCGACACCAGCGACCACGCCGAGTTCTTCTGGTTTCCCCACACCGACATCGCCGCCACCAAGACCAACACGCGGGTCGAGCTCGGCCCCGACACCCGGAGCCGATGGACGCGCGTGCGTGACGAGGAGATCGTGCAGAACGCCCTGTTCGGCACCGTCACCCGCCTCGGCAGCCTTCGACCGTCGATGATTCCCTCCCTGGCCAGGACCGTCGTCAAGAACCTCGGGCGGTCCGAGTACACCGCACCGAGCCATGCCGTCTTCACCTCGCCGCGTCGGGTCCGGTTCAAGGAGATGGAGTACAACCTGCCCCGCGCCGCCCTGCTCGAGGCCTTCGACCGTGTCCGGGGTCTGGTCGACGACCTCCGGCATCCCGTGAGCTTTCCCATCGAGGTGCGCGTTCTCGGCGCCGACGACATCCCGCTCAGCCCGGCCTTCGAACGCGAAAGCGCCTACATAGCCGTCCACGTGCCCGCTCGCGAGCGCCACGAACGCTACTTCGACGGCGTCGAGGAGATCATGAACGACTACGGCGGCCGGCCGCACTGGGGCAAGCTCCACGGCCAGACCGCGGCGACCCTGCGGTTCCGATACCCGCGGTGGGCATCGTTCGAGGCCCAGCGCGAGCTGATCGATCCCGACCGATGCTTCACCAATCCCGAGCTGGCCCGCGTGCTCGGCGACTGACATGCCACGAGCCCACTACTCGCCGTGCCCGCCCGACGAAGTGCTGCTCACCGGATTCCGCCGGGTCCGCGACGCGCTCGACGTGCCAGAGACGTTCCCAGAGGAGGTGACGGCCGAGGCCGACGCCATCGCCTCGCGGGGTCCGAGGCGCCCACCAGGAGTACCCGAGCGCGATCCCGTCGATCATCGCGGCATCGCGTTCGTGGCCATCGACCCGTCCGGCAGCCTCGACATCGACCAGGCGTTCTCGGCCCAGCGCACCAAGCACGGCTACTTGGTGCACTACGCGATCGCCGATCTCGGGTCATTCGTGGTCCCTGGTGGGGCCATCGACGCCGAAGCCCGTCGTCGCGGGCTCACCTTCTACAGCCCCGACATGCGATCGTCGCTGCACCCCGAAGCCCTCAACCACGGCGTGGCCAGCCTGTTGCCCGGCCAGGATCGAGCCGCCCTCGTGTGGTCGATCAAGCTCGACCACGACGGCTCGATCCACGACGCCATCGTCGAACGATCGGTCGTCCGCAATCGTGAGGCGATCTCGTATCGCACCGCGACCGACCGACTGCTCCGGGTCGATGCACCCGAGGAGCTGCGGTTGCTCCGCGAGATCGGTCGACTCCGCCAGGAGGTGGAACGTCGCCGTCACGCCGTGAGCCTGCAGCTCCCGAGCCAGGAGATCGTGCGTGACGACGGTGGTTATCGCCTCGGCTACGCCGAGTCGCTGCCGATCGAGGGCTGGAACGCACAGATCTCGCTGCTCACGGGCATGGCGGCCGCCCAGCTCATGGTCGACGCTGGTGTCGGGATTCTCCGCACCCTTCCTCCGCCATCGCGGGAAACCATGGCCGAGCTACGCGCCGTCGCGGCGGGTCTGCGTATCGGCTGGCACCAGCAGGTCGGCTATGCAGAGCGGGTCCGCGAGCTCGATCCGTCGATCCCCAACGAGGCCGCTCTGCTCTCGACATCGGCGCGCGGCCTGCGAGGTGCGGGCTACGCGAGCTTCGTCGACGGCGACCTCCCGGCCGACCCGGAGCACTCGGCCATCGCGTCGACCTACGCCCACGTCACGGCACCGCTCCGACGGCTCGGCGACCGTTTCGCCAACGAGATCGTGCTCTCCGTCTGTGGCGGCTACCCCTCGCCAGCCTGGGTGCTCGAGGCGCTCCCCGAGATCCCGAAGCTCATGGGGAAGGCTCGCGGTCGCGAGGGCCGACTCGAACGGCGGCTGCTCGACTTCATGGAGGCAGCCGTGCTGGCCGGCCGGGTGGGCGACGAGCTCGATGCCGTGGTGTCGAGTCGGAGCGACGACGAGGTCACCGTCACCATCACCGATCCCGCGGTGATCGCACGCATCACCCACACCGGCGTCGAGCTCGGTCAACGCCTTCGCGTTCGGGTGGCGGCCGCCGATCCGTCGCAGTCCCACGTCGAGCTCGTCCCGCTCCGATGACCGTGACGGTTCTCGGCGTCGACGGTTGCCCCGGCGGATGGGCCGTGGCCGAGCTCGATGTCGACCTCGGCCGGGTGGTGGCGATACGGCACGAGATCTCGATCGACATGGTGATCCGAGCCGTCGCCGACGGTGAGGTCGCCGTGTCGGCCATCGACATGCCGATCGGCCTCCCCGACGACGGCGTTCGGTCTTGTGACCGCGAAGCCCGAAGGTTGCTCGGTCGGCGAGGTAGCTCGGTGTTCCCGGCCCCGATGCGGGTCACCCTTGATGCCGACGACTACGTGCACGCCTGTGACCTGTCCTTCGCCGCCTCGGGGAAGAAGCTGTCGAAACAGACGTGGAATCTGGTGCCGAAGATCGCCGAGGTCGACGCCGCCCTTCCGAACGAGCTGGCCGAGCGCGTGGTCGAAGCCCACCCGGAGCTCGGCTTCCTGCGACTGGTCGGCGAGCTCCTCGCTCCCAAGGCCTCGCCGGAGGGTCGCTCGGCCCGGGCGAGGGCGCTGCGGGCGGTGGTCACGGCCGACCTCCTGCTCTACGCCGAGGTCCCGCTCGAGGATGCACTCGACGCCGTCGTCAACGCCCTCACGGCTCGTCATGTGCATCTCGGGTCGGGTCGTCGCCTCGGTTCGGGCCACGACCCGACCGGAAAGCCGATGCACATCTGGTGGTGACGCGAGCACGACGGTCGAGAGCCGGACATGATGGAGGTCCATGATCCATGACCTCTCCCCACTGGTGTCTCCGCATCTGGGTGTGTGGCCCGGCGACACGGTGGCCGAGCGCGAAGTGCTGGCCGAGGTGGCCGAGGGCAACAACTACACGCTGTCGACGTTGCGGGGCACCGTGCATCTGGGCACCCACATCGACGCTCCGTCGCACGTCCTGGCCGAGGGTGCCGCCATCCACGAGGTGCCGCTCGACGCCTACATCGGTCCGTGTCAGGTCCTGCACCTCGACGTCGGGCACGGGCAGGTGATCACACCCGACGACCTCCCGGGGCCCATCGTGGCCGACCGGGTCCTGTTGGGCACGGGAACCTTTCCCGATCCGAACGACTGGAACACCGACTTCGCGTCGTGCGGTGCCGAGCTGATCGACTTCCTCGCGGCGGCGGGCGTGGTGCTGGTGGGCATCGACACGCCGAGCGTCGACCTGTTCCACTCCAAGCCCCTCCCCAGCCATCATGCGGCCTTCGGCCACGGCATGGCCGTACTCGAAGGTCTCGTGCTCAGCGGAGTCCCCGACGGTGTGTACGAGCTGGTGGCACTACCGCTGAAGCTCGACGGCTTCGATGCCAGTCCGGTCAGGGCCATCCTGCGCACGACTCCATGAGCTCGGCCGCGGCCCCGTCGTTGGCCGAACCGCATCACTCCTGGCGGATCGGCCGCGCTCGGCGCTGGAAACGCCGAGCCCTCACGATCCCGGCTGCGCTGCTCACTGCGGTGCTCGTGTGGGTGCTGAGCCCCGTGCTGTTCGTGCTGGCGCTGGTGGCCGACCTGGCCGAGGGCTTCCGCCGCAAACGGTGGCTTCGGGTGCTCGGATTCATCATGGCCTACCTCCTCTTCGAGGTGCTCGCCATCGTCATCGGCCTCATCCTGTGGATCTACACCGGCTTCGGCGTGTTCCTCCGCCACGAGTGGGCGCAGCGCCCCCACCGATTCATCCAGGTCCTCTGGGCGCGATCACTGCTGTTCTTGGTCTCCACGTTCATGTCGACCAAGGTGCGCATCGAGGGCAGCAAGGTGGCCGCTCCGGGCCCGGTGGTCAGCATGGCCCGCCACGTGAGCATGGGTGACGCCGTCGTGCCGGTCACCATCCTCGGCTGGAACAACAAGCTCAAGCTCCGGTACGTCCTCAAGAACGACCTGGTCTGGGTGCCGGCCCTCGACATCTTCGGCCACCGTCTGCCCAACTACTTCGTCGACCGCACGCCCAAGAACCGCGACACCGAGCTCGCACCCATCCGGCGACTGGCGGCCGGCATCGACTCCAGCACCGCAGGCGGCATCTTCCCCGAGGGGACCTTTCGCACGCCCGAGCGGTTCGAGCGTGCGTTGGCCCGCATCGGCCGCACCGACCCCGAACGGGCCGAACGCGTCGGTCGGTTGCGCCATCTGTTGCCGCCCCGTCACGGCGGCACGCTGGCCATGCTCGAAGGAGCGCCCGCCGCCGACGCAGTGCTGATCGGTCACGTCGGGTTCGAGAAGTTCCACACCTTCGGCGAAATCCTCGCCCACCTCCCCTTCGAGCATGATGTCGAGGTGAAGGTGTGGCGCGTGCCCCGCCGCGAGATTCCCGACGACGAGGAGGCCCAGGTCGTGTGGCTCGACAACGAGTGGCTGCGCATGGACGAATGGATCGACGAGCGGATGGCTGCCCGTGTCGACCAGTGAGGTACTGCTCCTCGCCGGTGGTGTCGTTGCCGCGGTCATGGTGGTCACTTGGCTGATCAGCCTGCCGTTGCGCAACGCCAGCATCGTCGACATCGTCTGGGGGCTGGGTTTCGTCGCGGTCGCCTGGGCGGTTCGCCTCGGCGCCGATGGCTACGAGCCCCGCCAGAACCTCCTGGTCGCGCTCACGAGCATCTGGGGTCTGCGCCTCGGCGGTTACCTCTGGTGGCGCAACCACGGAAAGGGGGAGGACTTCCGCTACCGCGCGATGCGCAAGAAGGCCGGCGCGTCGTTCCCCGTGCGCAGCCTGGTCACCGTGTTCGCCCTGCAGGGGGTGATCATGTGGACCGTTTCGCTCCCGGTTCAGCTCGGTCAGGTCGACGAGAGCGGCGATGGCTGGCCGGCGTTCGCAGTGATCGGCGCCGCGTTGTGGCTCGTCGGCATGGTCTTCGAGACCGGCGGCGACATCCAGCTCGCCCGGTTCAAGGCCGATCCCGCCAACCAGGGCCGGCTGTTGACCAGCGGGCTCTGGGCCTGGACCCGCCATCCGAACTACTTCGGCGACTTCGCCGTCTGGTGGGGCATCGCCCTGGTGGCCTTTCCTCAGATGCCCGGACCGATCGGTGTGGTCGGCGCCGCCACCATCAGCTTCATGCTGGTGAAGGTGTCGGGCGTGGCCATGCTCGAACGGTCGCTCACCAAACGCAAACCCGGCTACGAGGAGTACGTCGCGAACACGCCCGCTTTCATTCCCCGACCACCGCGCCGTTGAGCGATCGCGGCGCCACACTGTTCTTGATGAGGTCGAGACGATGAGCCACGATCATCACCACGGGCCAAGCCTGGCCCGGGCGGGAGCCCGCCATCGGCACCGGCTGCTCGTTGCCTTCGTACTGGTCGCGGCGTTCCTCGTCGTGCAGGCCGTGGCCGGGTTCCTCACCAACTCGCTCGCCCTGCTGTCCGACGCGGGGCACATGCTCACCGATGTCATCGGCCTGGGCATGGCCCTCGCCGCGATCCAGCTGGCGTCCCGGTTCGAGACGCGGTCGCCGGCAACGGCTTCGAAGCACACCTTCGGTCTGTACCGCCTCGAGATCCTGGCCGCGTTCGTGAACGCCCTGCTGCTGTTCGGCGTTGCCGTCTGGGTCGTGATCGAAGCGCTCCGCCGCTTCGCCGACGAGCCCGAAGTGCTCGCCACCCCGATGCTCGTCGTCGCGTCGATCGGTCTGGCGGTGAACCTCGTTGCCTTCCTGCTCCTGCACGAGGGTTCGAGGGAGTCGCTCAACGTCCAGGGTGCCTACCTCGAGGTCCTCGCCGACACGGTCGGTTCGGTGGGCGTGATCATCGCGGCCGTCCTGCTGAAGGCCTTCGGGTGGACCTGGATCGATCCGGCCGTGGCCGCGCTGATCGGCCTGTGGATCCTGCCCCGCACCTTCCGCCTGGGACGCCAGGCGGTGCAGGTGCTGCTCCAGTCCGCACCCGACCATGTCGACCTCGATGCCCTCGCCATCGAGTTGGCCGCCATCGACGGCGTGGTCGACGTGCACGATCTGCACGTCTGGACCCTCACTTCGGAGATGCACGCGGCCTCGGCCCATCTGGTGATCGACGAGCACACCGACGCTCATGCCGTGCTCGACCAGGCTCGGGTCCTGTTGGCCGACCGGTGCGACATCTCCCACGGCACCTTCCAGATCGAACCCGACACCCACACCGGTTGCCAGGAGCTGGCCTGGTGAACATCGCCGTGGGCACGGGGCTAGGAGTACTGTCGAGCAGCCCGTCGAACGAGGAGAGAGACCATGGTTCTGGCTGATTACGCCGACACCGGCTACAACATCGTCCTGCTGTTGCACATCATCGCCGTGATCGTCGCCCTGGCTCCCGCCGTCGTGCACCCGATCCTGTTCGGCCTCGAACAGAAGCGGGCCGACGGCGACATCGTGGCGCTGGCCGGCCGCGTCACCGGTCTGCCCACCCGCGTCTACACCATCGCGCTCGTGGTTGCCGGCGTGCTCGGCATCGGCCTGATCTCCATGGGCGACCCGATCATCGAGTGGGGCGACACGTGGGTCTGGCTCAGCGTCGTTCTCTGGATCGCACTCAACGGCGCCCTGCACGCCGTGATGTTGCCGACCGAACGAGCGTTGGCCGAGGGCGACCTGACTGTCGTCGCCAAGCTCGACAGAGTCGGCGCGGCACTCACGGCGCTGGTGATCGTGATCCTCTATCTCATGGTGCTGAAGCCCGGTGCCCCTGCCGGCATCTGAGGTGCCGGCGACCGACCCGGGCCTGCTCGAGCTCGCCGCCGAGCTCGTCAGCCGAGCCGGTGAGCTCACCCTCGGCTATTTCCGGTCGAATGACCTCTTCATCGACACCAAAGCCGACGGTTCCCCCGTCACCGCGGCCGACCGCGCGGCCGAGGCCTTCCTTCGCGACGAGCTGACCCGACGATTTCCCGACGACGCCGTCGTCGGCGAGGAGTTCGGCACCACCGCCGGGGCCTCGGGACGCACGTGGTTCATCGACCCCATCGACGGCACCAAGGCCTTTGCCAAGGGCGTCCCGCTGTTCACGAATCTGCTGGCCATGGTCGACGACCACGGCCCGGCCATCGGTGCGGTGAACGCGCCGGCTGCAAGCGAGCTGATCGCCGCCGGTCGGGGCCTCGGCGCCCACCACAACGGCAGCCGCTGCCACGTGAGCGAGATCACCGACCTGGCCGACGCAACCGTCACGACCAGCGGCTACGACTACTGGCGGAATCACCACGTGGCCGAGCTCAGGGCAAGCGGCGCCCGCATGGTCACGTGGGGTGACGGCTACGGCTACATCCTCGTGGCCAGCGGACGAGCCGAGGCCATGATCGACCCGGGCCTGAACCCCTGGGACGTCGCCCCCATGAACGTGGTGATCCCCGAGTCAGGCGGCACCATCACCGACTTCGCGGGAACCGACCGCCCGGAAAAGGGCGACGTCGTCGCCACCAACGGGCTCGTCCACGAACAGGTCCTCGCCCTGCTCCACTGAAAACGTACGAACCCGCCGCCCCGAAAGGCGACGGGTTCAGTTCGGGTAGGGCGAGATGCGTCGGTTGGCGGACCGAGCGATTCACGCCAGTTCGTGAGGTGCGGGAAGCAGTGCCTCCCGGCCGGACGGACTACACAGCCGTCATCAGCTCCACGACCGACGACAGGTCGATACGGTCGGTCGCTGCCGTGCGATCGGCGATGCCGTCGACATAGGCGGCCCGGCGCCGCTCTTTGATCGAGATCGGGTCGGGCGAACGCCCTTCGTACTGTGCCTCGATGCCATCCTTCAGCATGGCCAGCGCCTCGGAGCGCACCTGGGAGATGCGGCTCTCGGTGACGCCGAGGAAGCGGGCCAGATCCTGGCTGGTCCTGCCCTCGATGAAGTAGCCGATGATCACCAGCCGGTGCCGCTCGGGAAGCAGGTCGATGGCGTCTCGCAGGTAGGTGTGCAGCTCGCGCTGCTCCAGCTCGGCGCTGGGTTCACTGTTCTCGGCCGGGTCGGCGATGACGTCGGACAGCATCAGGTTCTCGTTGTCGCCGCCGTGCACCTGGTGTTCGAGGGCCAACACGACCGACTTGTGCATACGACTCTTGATCTTCGCCAGCTCGGCGGTCGACATACCGAGGGCCTCGGCGGTCTCCATCGACGACGGAGCGCGACCGAGGTCGCCGAAGAGCTTGGTCTCGACCTTCTCGAGCTCGCGCCCGAGTTGACGGATCGAACGGGGCGCCCAGTCGGCGGCCCGTACCGAATCGAGGATGGCGCCACGGATGCGCTGAGCGGCGAACCGCTTGAACGGAACTCCCCGTGACTCGTCGTAGCGCTGCGCTGCTTCCACCAGCCCGAGCGAACCGGCCCGGCAGAGTTCTTCACGATCCACGTGTCGGGGAAATCGCACAGCCACCTGGAACACCACGTGCTTCACCAGCTCGAGGTTGTCTTCGATCAGCTGCGACAGCTCGCTCGGCATTTCGTTGCCCATGTCGCTTCCTTCGCACTCGTTTGCTTCCGTACTAGGTCGGCTGACCCAGCGGGAACGTCTTCGTCGCGTTCGGGAAAAACCTTGAGCAGAAATCGCCGCATTGGGGGAAATACCCAGCAGATCGTGTCGGTTTCGGGCTTTTCGGCGTCAGCTGGCTCCCACGAATTCACGGGCAACGAGGCCCGCCGCGCGACATGAGGCGAGAAACGAACATGGGTCGACCAGCCCAGCGAGCGGCGCGGCACCGGGCTGGATGCCATCGCCGGTCAGTGATTGCACCGTGGCCATCGCAACGATGGCCGTGGCCACGCTGGGCGCCGCCGTAGCGGCCGCCACCACGACGGCATGCTCGTTTCCCTGGCGGCCGCGGAGCTCGACCCGCACCGCACCCAACCCACCGTCGGGGTGGGGCGGCGTGAGCATCGGTAGACGGGCAGTGAGGCGATCGCGTCGAGTTGCCGCCATGCGGGCGGTGACCCGATCCACCCCGGGAAACAGCGGGACCAGCAGCATCGGATCGGCCAGTGCGGCGCGGTAGCAGTCTCGCCCACCGATCGGTTCGGGGAACCAGAACAGCTCACGACCGCTGCCACCCGCCCGAGGCATCCACGCACCGTCGCGATAGTCGAGTCCGGAGCTGCCGAGCGCCCGATGGTGCTGGCGGGCGCACCAGGGTCCACCGGTGCCGACCTTGGCGATGTGGATCTCATCGGTCTGGCTGAACGAGCCCGAGAGAAAGCGGGCCAGAACACCGGTGAAGCCAGGAGCGAACCCGGCCCCGACCACGACGACGGCATGACGTTCGCGCGCCTCGGCGTCGAGGTCGAGCAGGCCCCGCACATCCTCGAGGCTGTCGGCCACCGACACCACCAGTGGAGCGTGGCGGACCGCCTGCGACGCAATCGCCGGGTGCTTTCCCCAGCGCGTGGCAATGACCACGGCGTCGAAGCGCCCGTCGAATCTCGTGGCCGCTCGGGCCCGCGAACCGAACTCGGCCGCCAGGGTGGCCGAACGATGCCGGTCGACGAGGACCAGCTCGTCGACCTCGGCCGTGCGGAGGAGACGCACCAGCTGCGACCCGACCGCACCACAGCCGACGACGGCGAGTCGCATCAGTCGTCGTCGAGACCGCGCAGTTCGCGCCAGCCACCAGTCTGGGGCGGGACGCCGCCCTTGCCGCGTACACGGAGGAAGCCGGCGATCAGTGCTGCTCCACCTATCGCGGTGAGCACCCGACGGACCAGCTTCACCAGGGACACGTCACGAATCTAACGGACCACGGGCTCCGGGCGAAGCGGGCTGCGGCGTCCCTCGAGTTGCACGGCCGCCCACCTGCTCTCCGCCACCGTTGAATAGAGCGAAATCTCCGCACTCGGTACTCTCTAGAGCCGTGTCAGCTGATCTGCTACTCGTCGTCGTGGTGATCGGGTTGTTCGTAACCATCGAGGACTCGTGACGACTTCCGTGTCCCCGGCCGCTCATCCCTGGTGGGCAGACGGCACCGATGCCATCGTCGCCGGCCTCGAGACCAGCGCCACGGCCGGGCTCACCACCGCCCAAGTCACCGAGCGGCTCGATAGGTACGGACCCAACGAGCTCGAAGAGGCGACCATCGTTCCGGCGTGGCGCATCTTCCTGGCGCAGTTCGCCAACACCATGATCGTGGTCCTTCTCGCCGCCGCCGGGATCATGGTGGCCATTGGCGAGCCAACCGATGCGATCGTGATCGGGGCCATCGTCATCTTGAATGCCGCCATCGGCTTCTTCCAGGAGTATCGGGCCGAGCAGGCAATGGCCGCGCTGCGTACGATGGCCGCCCCGACCGCCCGAGTGGTGCGCGGCGGTGCCGAACTGACGATCACGGCCCCCGAGCTCGTCCCCGGTGACCTGATCGTCTTCCAGGCGGGCGACGTGATCGCCGCCGACACCCGCCTCACCGAATGCCCCAACCTGCGAGTCAACGAATCCGCCCTCACCGGTGAGTCCGTTCCCGTCGACAAGACACCAGACGTCCTCCCCGAGGCGTCGGGTGAGCTGGTCGGCGATCGACGCAACATGGTCTTCAAGGGCACCGCCGTGGTATACGGCCGGGCCCGTGGCATCGTCGTCGGTACCGGGATGGACACTGCGCTCGGGCAGATAGCCGGGCTGCTCCAGGCTCATCAGGCCCCGAGCACGCCCCTGCAGAGACGTCTCGCCGTGCTCGGCCGCTGGCTGGCAGCTGCAGCCGTCCTGATCGCGATCATCGTGTTTGCGGTTGGTGTCGCCCGTGGCGAGGACGTCGAGGAGATGTTCCTCGTTGCGGTCAGCCTCGCGGTGGCGGCAATCCCCGAGGCTCTTCCTGCCGTCGTCACCATCGGCCTGGCGATGGGCGCCCAGCGGATGATTCGCCATCATGCGCTGATCCGCAAGCTCCCGGCGGTGGAGACGCTTGGCTCGGTGACGGTGATCTGCACCGACAAGACCGGGACCCTGACCGAGGGCCAGATGCTGGTCGAGAAGGTGTGGACGCTCGACCAAGAGGGCGACGTCACCGGGTCCGGGTACGAGCCTTCCGGGGAGATCCGGGTCGCCGGCAATCTGGCCGACGTCGCACCGGAGACTCCACTGGCGAAACTGCTGACGGCCGCGGTGCTGTGCAACGACGCCGTGCTGGTGGCGCCGGCGGAGGCCGGTGATCAGTGGGCTCTGGTCGGAGATCCGACCGAGGGTGCGCTGTTGGCTCTGGGTGCCAAAGCAGGTTTCGAACGCGAACAAGTCAATGCCGAGTTTCCCCGAACCGCCGAGATCCCCTTCGACTCGGAACGCAAGCGCATGGTGACGATTCATCGCAATCCCGACGGCAGCACCGGCTTGGTCGCCACCAAGGGAGCGATCGAGGCCACCATCGACGCCGTGGTGCAGGTGGCCACGCAGGCGGGCGACCGCGACCTGAGTCCGCAGCTGCGGACCGAGGTGCTCGATCAGGCCGCCGAGTTCGCCGCCGAGGGCTACCGGGTCTTGGCGATCGCGGGGCGGTCCGTCGGCGACGGCGACCTGGGTCACGTGCTCGAGTCGGAACAAGACCTCGTGCTCTACGGCCTGGCCGCCATGGCCGATCCGCCGCGTCCCGAGTCGCACGCGGCCGTCGAGGCCTGCCGCGCCGCTGGGATCACCCCGGTGATGATCACCGGTGACCACCCGGCCACGGGGAAGGCCATTGCGGCGCGGCTCGGCATTCTCGACCGCGACGAGCAGGTGATGACGGGCACCCAACTCGCCTCGGAGTCGGTTGGCGAACTTGCGGACGAAGTGAACAAGGTCGCGGTCTACGCCAGGACCTCGCCGGAGCAGAAGCTCGACATCGTGCAGGCCTGGAAGAAGCGCGGCGACATCGTCGCGATGACCGGCGACGGGGTCAACGACGCCCCGGCGTTGCGCACCGCCGACATCGGCGTTGCGATGGGGGTGACGGGGACCGAAGTGGCCAAGGAGGCCGCCGATATGGTGCTCACCGACGACAACTTCGCATCCATCGTCACCGCCGTCGGCGAGGGTCGTCGCATCTACGACAACATCAGGCGTTTTGTCCGCTACACGCTCACCTCGAACGCCGGCGAGATCTGGGTCATGTTCCTCGGCCCCTTCGTGGGGCTGGCAATTCCACTCCTGCCGGTGCAGATCCTGTGGATCAACCTGGTCACCGATGGATTCCCCGGCCTCGCCCTCGGCGTCGAAGCTGCAGAGCCCGACGTGATGAAACGCAAGCCCCGTCCCCCCGACGAGAGCATCTTCGCCCACGGCGTTTGGCAACAGGTCATCTTCATCGGGTTGCTGATGGGGTTCCTCACGCTCGGCATTGGAGTATGGGGAGAGGCGACCGATCGTCCCTGGCAGACGATGATCTTCACCTCGCTGGCCCTGCTCCAGCTGGGCAATGCCCTGGCCATCCGATCGGAGCGGCAATCGTTCTTCACGCTCGGGCCCAACAGCAACAAGCCGCTGCTGTGGACCGTGATAGTGACCGCCGCCATCCAGATCCTCATCATCTACTGGGCGCCACTCCAGAAGCTGCTCCACACCGAGGCCCTCTCGGCGGCCGAGCTCGGCATCGTGATGTTGGTCTCCACCGGGGTGTTCTGGGTGGTCGAGATCGAGAAGCTGGTGCGGCGGCGCAGGATGTCGCTACCGCGCCCGGCATGAACACCGATGGCGCGAAGTGACGTTGTCCCCTTCCGGACCGGCCCGACGCACGGTGATGTGAGGGTGGTGGTCCTCCCCCATCCGTGCAAGGAACGAAATGTCAGCGAGCCCATCTGCGTGTCCGACCCTTCGCTTCCTGGGCGGAACGCGCACGGTCACTGGCAGCCGGTTCCTCCTCGACCGGCCCCAGTCCACCGCGACCGGCGCTCGCTTCCGACTTCTCGTCGACTGCGGCATGTTCCAGGGACGCAAGGAGCTGCGGCTCGCGAACTGGGCGCCCTTTCCGGTGCCGCCCGACTCGATCGACGCCGTCGTCCTCACCCATGCCCACATCGACCACAGCGGCTATCTCCCGGCGCTCGGTCGCAACGGATTCCGTGGCCCGATCTACGCGACTCCTGACACGATAGAACTGTGCCGAATCATGCTGGCCGACGCCGCCCACCTCCAGGAGGAGGACGCGCGCCATGCGAACAGGAAGGGCTACAGCAAGCACAAGCCCGCTCTTCCGCTGTTCACGAGCGCCGACGCCGCGGCGTTGATGACGCAGTTCCGCCCCGTCGACTACCACGTCCCCCACCGGCTGGGTCCCGATGTGGCTATCACGCTGCAACCGGCCGGGCACATCCTCGGATCCGCCTCGGTGCTGGCCGAGGTGGGGCCCCAGCCCGGCCGGCGGGTGTTGGTCAGCGGCGACCTCGGGCGGTCGAACCACCCGCTGTTGCGACCGGCACCTGATCCCCCCGACGCCGATGTGATCCTCGTCGAGTCGACGTATGGCGATCGTCTCCACCCATCGGCCGACGACGAGATCGGGGAGCTCGTGACGGCCATCACCGACACGGCCGGCCGAGGTGGAATGGTCGTGATCCCCGCGTTCGCGGTCGATCGGACCGAGGTGGTGCTGCACACGCTCTCCCAGCTCATGAGCGACGGCCGAATCCCACGCCTACCCATCCATGTCGACAGTCCGATGGCGCTGCGCGTGCTCGACGTGTACCGGAAGGCAGCCGACACCGCCGATCCGCAGCTCCGCGAGTCGGCCTGGCGATCGATCGCCTTCGACGCCGGCCAGATCCACGAGTGCCCGACCGCCCAGCAGTCGATTGCGCTGAACGAGCTCACGTATCCGTCGATCATCATCTCGGCGTCGGGGATGGCCACCGGCGGCCGCGTGCTGCATCATCTGGCCCGGCTGCTCCCCGATCCGGACAACTGCGTCCTGCTCACCGGCTTCCAGGCTGCCGGCACCCGGGGCCGGTCGCTGGCCGACGGCGCCACGAGCGTGAAGATGTTCGGCCGCTACGTACCCGTTCGCGCCGGTGTGCACATGATCGACGGTTTCTCCGTCCACGCCGACGCTGCGGAGATCACCGAGTGGCTCCGTCGGGCATCCCGACCGCCCGAGACGTGCTACATCGTCCACGGCGAAGAGCATGCGAGCGAAGCCCTCCGGCACCGCATCGAGACCGACCTCGGCTGGACGACGGTGGTGCCACGTCAAGGAGAGATCGTCCGCCTCGACTGAAGCCCGCCCCGCGCCCCGCGAACGGAGACCAGGCTCGGTCATGCGCCCCCGGTCCGTCGCCGGAACGAGACCCGTGGGGCTAGCAAGAGTCGAACTTGCGACCTCACCCTTATCAGGGGTGCGCTCTAACCAACTGAGCTATAGCCCCGTGCCCCCGAGGGGTGCACAGCCCGCAAACTCTATCGGGGTGTGCTGCGAGCGTCACCCTTGCCGGGGGCCTGCGCCGGAGGGCGTTTCGACGCCGTTCTTGCCTGGGAGGCCTGACGACGAACCTGTTGTGAAGGGCGACCCGAACGACGGGGACGGAACCGGGCCGACTCCTCCTCGATGACCGTGACGCGGAGACCACCGGTGAGATCGCTGATGAGATTGAAGAGCACCGCAAGCAAGACGTTGAACGCCGTGCCCGCGATGACGAGGACGAATCCGCTGAGTGCCACGCCGCGGAAGATCCGCTCGGCGTTGATGGTGAACTCCTCGAGCGCGAACAACTCGCGGACGAAGTTCTCGATCTTCTCGATGACGCCGGCCGACTCCGCGGCTCCCCACAACATCACCCCGGCGATCATCAGGATGACCCAGAGGCACAGGTAGAAGATGACCGAGATCTTCAGCACCGACCACGGTTCGATGTGCCGGACGATGCGGCGGACCCGACGGGCCTGCAGGCGAACCCGTCGTCGGCGCTCGCGGCTGGGAAGGTCGCCGGCCCGCAAGGCTCGCTTCGGTGGTGGGGTGGCGGCCGGAGGCACCACGAGGCTGTTGTCTTGGGTCGGAACCGGGGCGTTCTGATCGAACACGGATGGAGAGTCGACCGTCGGTGCAACGAAGACCGACTCGGCGACACCGTTGTTGGCCGCGACGACCTCGTCCTCGTCCTGGCCACCAACGGCAGGAATCGCGCCGGTCAACGGCTCGGCTTCTTGCGACACAACTCGAAGTGTACGGGATCGACCACCGGCAACGGTTGGCATAGGCCCGAAGAAGGTCCGAATCGGGCGAGAGCGGGTACGAACCACCCGGCCACGTCGATGGCCAGACCCCGCTCGTGGAGGGAGGTGCCCGGGGGCGCGACAGGATAGGGATTCTCGGCTCGGTGCTCCCAGAGGCGGCGCTGCTCGGCCTCCGAGCGAGCCCCCGACACGATCGGGATCGACCGTCCCATGGCTGCCTCTGTGGTCCCGATGGCGGCAACGAGAGCAGGGGCGAGACCACGAGCGTCGACGGCTGACCCACGGGCAGCGCCGACCCGCTCGACCCTGCCGATGCGAGCCGTCACGATGACGCCGCCGCCCTCGGCCACGATCGAGACCGCGTCGACACCGTTGGCCGCCGCGACATCAGGGGCGGTGCTCGGTGCCACGACGGCGGCGAGAGCCGTGGCGTCGGCTGCGGTCTGCGCGGCCGCGAGTCGATGGGCGTGCATCCCGACCCGCACGACGATCCACAGCACACCCACGGCGACAGCCAGCAGCAGGGCCGAGAACGGAATCGCCTGTGCTCGCTCGTATCGATTGAATGTTTCGCGGTCGGCCACGGCTCCTCCTGCAAGCGTTGTCGCAGGGGAAGTGCGGCTTCAGTCGTTGTCGACGACGGTGTCGGCGGCGTCACCACCGGCCGGGTCGTCGCCATCTTCATCTTGGTCGGCTTGGGTTACCGGCGCAAGGGCCGCGACCGACGCCTCGTCGGGTACGTTCATGACTCGGACACCGGTGGCATCGCGGCCCTGAACCGAGATGTCGGAGACCGCCATGCGAATGATCACTCCCGAGGACGCGATCACGAATACCTGATCATTGTCGTGTACAGCCAACACGCCGGCCACCTCCTTGCGGGCGCCGGTCAGCTTGATGCCGCGCACACCCAGGCCGCCGCGACCCTTGGTGGGGTACTTGTCGACCGGCGTGCGTTTCCCGTAGCCCGAGCTGGTGATGTGCATCAGCGAGGTTCCGTCCTCGGCCACTGCGGTACCGACCACCTCGTCGTCGCCCCGGAACTTCATGCCGATCACACCGGCCGCCGAGCGACCCATAGGACGCACGTCGCTCTCGCTGAAGCGGATGGTCTGCCCCGCCCGTGACGACACGAGGATGTCGTCTTCGCCGCTCGTGGGCATCACCGAGACCAGCTCGTCACCGTTGTTGAGCTTGATGGCGATGAAGCCGTCCCGGCGGCTCTTGTCGTACTCGTTGAACTTCGTCTTCTTCACCCGTCCGAGTCGGGTGGTGAAGAAGAGATACCGGTTGGTCTCGTAGTCGCGCGTGTCGATCACCGCGGCCACCGCTTCGTCGGGATCGAGCTGGAGGAGGTTCACGATCGCCGTTCCTCGCGCCGTGCGACTGGTCATGGGCACTTCGTGGGCCTTGATGCGGTAGACCTTGCCGAAGGTGGTGAAGAACAACAGGTAGGCGTGCGCGCTCGTGTGCATGAGTCGGGTCACGTAGTCGCCGTCGCGGAGATTGGCACCCGATACACCCCGACCGCCACGGCCCTGGGTGCGGAACTCGTCGACCGACACGGTCTTCACGTACCCGAGCGACGAGAGGGTGAAGACGAGCTCCTCGTCGTCGATGAGGTCCTCGATGTCGAGCGCACCGGGATCGTGGGTGAGCACGCTGCGGCGCTCGGTGGCGAACTCGTCGCGGATGGCCGCCATCTCTTCCTTGATGACCGCACGCAGCTCGGCCTCGTCGCCGAGAATGGCTTCGAGCTCGGCGATGGTCTCGGCCAGCTTCGCCATCTCCTCGTCGAGCTCGGCTCGGCCCAGGCGGGTGAGGCGACCCAACGGGAGATCGAGAATGTGATTGGCCTGGACCTCGGTGAACTCGAACCCGTCGGCCATGAGACCCTCGCGAGCCTCGCTGCGGTCGGCGGACCCACGGATCAGGGCGATGATGGCGTCGAGCATGTCGAGGGCCTTGAGCAGCCCCTCGACGATGTGGGCCCGCGCCTGCGCCTTGGCCAGACGGAACTCGGAGCGACGGGTAACGACATCGATCTGGTGATCGACATAGGCCACCAGGGCGTCGCGGAGGTTCAGCGTCCGCGGAATGCCGTCGACCAGAGCAACCATGTTCGCCGAGAAGGTGGTCTGCAGCGGCGTGTACTTGAACAGGTTGTTCAGGATCACCAGCGCGGGAGCGTCGCGCTTGAGGTCGAACACGAGGCGGGTCTTGCCCTTGGCCGACTCGTTGCGAATGGCACGAATACCGTCGAGGTCGCCGCGATCGACCATCTCGGCCGCTTTCTGGGCGATGGCATCGACGTTGGTCTGATACGGGATGGCGGTGACGACGATCTGGGTGGGACCGTGCCCGTCCGGTTCGACGATCTCGGCGTCGGCTCGCATGCGAATCGACCCGCGACCGGTGCGGTAGGCGTCCTCGATGCCGGCCCGGCCCAGGATCTTGCC
This sequence comes from Acidimicrobiales bacterium, assembly GCA_024638845.1. Lineage (GTDB taxonomy): Bacteria > Actinomycetota > Acidimicrobiia > Acidimicrobiales > JAHEJN01 > JAHEJN01. The sequence continues at coordinate 89,187 of JAHEJN010000001.1, forward strand.
GCCGGTCGGGAAGTCGGGGCCTTTGACGAAGGCCATCAGGTCGTCGGGGGTGGCCTCGGGGTTGTCGATCAGGTGCACCGTGGCATCGATGACCTCGCCCAGGTTGTGCGGCGGGATGTTCGTGGCCATTCCCACCGCGATGCCCTGGCCGCCGCTGACCAGCAGGTTCGGGAAGCGGCTCGGCAGGGCAATCGGCTCGATACGCGAGCCGTCGAAGTTGTCGGTGAAGTCGACGGTGTCCTCGTCGATGGAGGCCAACATGTGCATCGCCAGCGACGACAGCCGACACTCCGTGTAGCGCATCGCGGCGGGAGGGTCCGACGGCGAACCGAAGTTGCCGTGGGGCGAGATCAGGGGATGGCGCAACGAGAAGTGTTGGCCCAGGCGCACCAGTGCGTCGTAGATGGCGGTATCACCGTGTGGGTGGTACTTGCCCATGACGTCACCGACGACTGTCGCACACTTCACGTGGCTGCGATCGGGACGAATCCCCTGGTCGTGCATGCTCCAGAGGATGCGGCGGTGAACCGGCTTGAGGCCGTCACGTGCGTCGGGGAGGGCCCGCGACACGATGACCGACATGGCGTAGTCGAGGAACGACTGCTCCATCTCCTCCTGGATCTCGATGGCCTCGATGGCGCCGCCGAGCGGCGCGTCGGAGGGTGGGAAATCGCTCATACCTGATCCTCTCGCCGACTCAGATGTCGAGGAACCGCACGTCGGCGGCATTGGTCTGGATGAAGTGCTTGCGGCGTTCGACGTCGTCGCCCATCAGCTTCGAGAACACCTCGTCGGCGACGGCTGCCTGCTCGACGTTCACCTGGAGCAGCGTGCGCGTCACCGGGTTCATGGTGGTCTCCCACAGCTCTTCGGCGTCCATCTCACCGAGTCCCTTCAGCCGACCGAAGTCGGCCTTGTGACCGGGGTTGTCGGCCAGGAACCGGCTCCTGGCCGCATCGTCTTTGAGATACACCTTCTGCTTCGACACCTCGGTCGAATACAGCGGCGGTTGCGCGATGTACACGTACCCCTGCTCGACCAGCTCGCGCATCTGCCGGAAGAAGAACGTGAGCAACAGAGTGCGGATGTGGCTGCCGTCGACATCGGCATCACACAGGATCACGATCTTGTGATAGCGGGCCTTCTCGATCTCGAACTCCTCGCCCAACCCGGCACCGATGGCCTGAATGAGCGCGGCGACCTCGCTGTTCTTCAGCATCTTGTCGACGCGGGCCCGCTCGACGTTGAGGATCTTGCCCCGGATGGGCAGGATCGCCATGGTGCGGGGATCGCGTGCATCCTTGCCCGATCCTCCCGCCGAGTCACCCTCGACGATGTAGAGCTCGGACTCCCGAGGGTCCTTGGAGGCACAATCGGCCAGCTTGCCCGGCAGGCCGGCGCCGTCGAGGGCCGACTTCCGTCGAGTCGCATCGCGAGCCGTACGAGCGGCAATACGGGCCCGGGCTGCGGCAACGCCCTTCTGCACGATGCGCTTGGCCTCGGAAGGGTTCTCTTCGAGCCAGTTCCGCAGATGATCGTTGGTGGCCTTCTCGACGAGTGAACGGATCGACACGTTCCCGAGCTTGGACTTGGTCTGGCCTTCGAACTGCGGATCGCGCAACCGGACCGAGATGATGGCCGTGAGGCCCTCGCGGATGTCCTCGCCCGCCAGATTCTCCTCTTTCTCCTTCAGCAGGGCCTTCTCGCGGGCGTAGTTGTTGGCGACTCGTGTGAGCGCGGTACGAAAGCCCTGCTCGTGCATGCCCCCCTCGATGGTGTTGATGCCGTTGGCGAAGCTGTGGATGCCGTCGGCGTTGTAGCCGGTGTTCCACTGGAACGCGATCTCGACATCGCCGTCGGCTTCGTCGTCGGTCGCCTCGAAGTAGCCGACCGACGAGAACAACGCCTCTTTGGTCTCGTTGACGTACCGGACGAAATCGACTATGCCCCCGTCGTACTTGAACGAGACCGGCTCGGGATCCTTGCCCTCGCGGTGGTCGACCACCACGATCTCGAGGCTCCGGTTGAGGAACGCCATCATCTGGAACCGTTCGAGCAGCGTGGCTACCCGGAACTCGACACCCTCCTTGAACACGGTGGGGTCGGGCCAGAAGCGAACCGTCGTGCCGGTGCGACCGTCGGGAGCGACCCCGACCTCGCTCAGCTTCTGATCGGGCATGCCTCCGTCGTTGTAGGACATCGCGTACCGTTTGCCGTCTCGGTCGATCTCGACCTCGACGCGGCTGCTCAGGGCATTCACGACCGACACCCCTACCCCGTGGAGGCCACCCGACACCTTGTACCCGTCACCGCCGAACTTCCCGCCGGCATGCAGAACGGTCAGGACGACCTCGGCCGCGGTGAGCTCCTCGTACTGTGGGTGCTTGCCGACCGGAATGCCACGACCGTTGTCGATCACCTCGCAGCCACCGTCGGCCAGCAACGTGACGTCGATGCGGGTGCAGTACCCGGCCATCGCCTCGTCGACCGCGTTGTCGACCACCTCGTACACCAGATGATGCAGCCCGGCGGGGCCGGTGGAACCGATGTACATCCCGGGCCGCTTCCGGACGGCCTCGAGGCCCTCGAGTACCTGGATGTCACCTGCGTCATACGATGCGGGCGTCGCTTGATCAGCCATTGATGTTGCTCTCGTTCCGACGACGATCGGCGATTTCGGGCCGAGGCGAGCGGGGACGGAAAACGCTGGTCACCTGGGAAATCACAACTACGAGAGTCTATCAGAGCCGGTGCCTGTTCCGAGGCACTGCGGACCCCTCATCGAGGCTGGACGCGCACCACGATCTTGGTGACCGCGCGAGGGCCGACGAGCTCGTCGATGCGTTCGATCACCACCGGTTCGAGCAGCCGGAGCTGCGTGCTCCAGGCCGGGTCATGGGCCGCCACCGTCAGATGGGATTTCTCGAGACCGACGGGCTGGCAATTGGCGGCCACGGCCTCGCCCACGAGATCGCTCCACCGGCCGAAGATCACGCTCAACGCCGCCGCCGACGGCACCCCGATCGATCGGGCCACCCGGTCGAGCCCGTCCTCGAGCGGACGCGGCTCGCTTCCTCTTCCGGTCGGCAGTGGTTCCCATGGCATGCCTCAGTCTGTCCCGAACGAGCGCGACGCGCTCGCTCCTTCGCCGACGAGGCGACCGTCGGTGACCGAAATCGTCTGGTCGGGGCGGGCGCCATCGGGCAGCGGACCGGCCGTCGAGATGAACACCTGGCCGACGGGCAGAGACTGGAGCAGAGCCGCAGACCGACCGGGGTCGAGCTCGGAGAACACGTCGTCGAGGAGCAGGATGGGGCTCGAGCCGTGCACCTCGGTCAGGTGCTGATGGGCCGCCAGACGCAACGACAAGGCGACCGTGCGCTGTTCGCCCTGCGACGCGCGGTTGCGGGCGACCAGGCCGGCGAGAACCAGCTCGATCTCGTCGCGGTGGGGCCCGACGGTGGTCAGGCCGCGTCGAACGTCGGTGGCACGAGCCTCGGCCAGCGAGGCGGCGAGACCGCTCTGGCGCCACGGTGGACGATACGTGGCCTCCAGCTCGTCGAGGGTGCCGCTCAGGCGACGATAGGCGTCGTGCAGTGTCGGACGCAGCTCGTCGAGCGTCACTGCTCGCAGCTCGGCCCACTGCTCCCCGAGGGTGCTGAGCTTGGCGTCCCACACGTCGAGGGTGGTCTCGGCACTCGCGTCGAGTCGACCGCGGGCCCCCTTCAAGAGAGCGTTGCGCTGGCGCAACACCTTGTCGAGATCGTCACGGAGCTGATCATTCGCCGCGTTCCGGTTCACCAGCAGATCGTCGAGGAAGTCGCGGCGGCCGGCCGGGCCGCCCTTCACCAACTCGAGGTCATCGGGCGTGAACACCGACACGAGCAGCAGACCGAGCAGGTCGCGCCGGCGGGCCAGCCGTTGGCGGTTCACTTGCACGCGGCTCCGACCGCGACCTCCGATCTCACACTCGATGAGCAACTCCCGTGTGTCGCGTCGGGCCATGCCGCGAACGACTGCGTTGTCGGCGCCGTGGCGGACCATCACCTCGGGGCTCACGCCCCGCAACGATCGCAACGTGGCGAGGTAGCCGATCGCCTCGAGCAGATTGGTCTTTCCCTGACCGTTGGCGCCGGTGACCACGACCAGACCGGTCGAGAAGGCCACGTCTACCTCGACATACGAGCGGAAGTCGCGCAGTGCCAGCTGCTCGACCTGCACGACCTCTACGACACCCGTACGGGCATCAACAGGTACAAGAAGTCCTCGTCACCGACCGAGCGCAGAACCGCCGGCTTCAGGGCGTCGACGGTCTCGAGACGGATCTCCTCACCCGTCGACACTTCGACGCCGGTCAACAGGTACTCGGGATTGAACGCGACCGTCAGATCGAGCCCGTCGTAGGTCGCATCGATGGCCTCGTGGGCCTGACCGACGTCCTGGGTCATGGCAATGAGCTCGAGCCCGTCGGCGGTCATGGCCATGCGCAGTGGTGTGCTCTCCTGGGCCAGCAGGCGAACCCGTCGGATCGCATCGAGCAGCTCGCCACGCGAGACCACCAGATTGTTGGGGTGGTTCTCGGGGATCAGTCCCCGGTAGTTCGGGAAGTCCCCTTCGATGAGACGCGTGGTCAGCACCGTCGTCCCGATCGAGAACGAGGCTTCGTTGTCGCCGAGGTGCAGGGTGATCTCCTCGGTGGTGCCGATCACCCGACCCAGTTCGGCCAACGCCCGCGACGGTACGAGCACCTGTTGACCCTCGGCGAGGATCGATGTGCCCGGAAGATCTCGCACCGCGAGACGATACGAGTCGGTGGCGACCAGTCGCAGCCCGTTCGGCTCGGCGGCGAGCAACACGCCCGTGAGGATGGGCCGTGAATCGTCGGCACTCGCGGCGGGAACGACCTGACGAAGCGCATCGGCCAACGCCTTGGCATCGATGGTCATCGCCTCACCGGTGGCCACGCCCACCTGGGGGAATTCCTCGGCCGCGATCGTGCGGAGGGAGAAGTCCGAGCGGCCCCCTGCGATCTGCACGTCACCGTCGGCGAGCTCGAGGGTGACTGCACCCGGTTCGATGGCCCGAACCACGTCGGCAACGAGCTTCGACGGGATCACCACGACGCCATCATCGACGCCGGCCACCTCGATCGACGAGGTGATGGTGAGATCGAGATCACTCCCGGTGACCGTGAGCGAGTTGTCGTGCAATTCGAGACGCAGGCCGGCGAGAACCGGGAGACTTCCGCCACGGCTGCTGACGGCACGGCCTGCTGTCGCGAGCGCCTCGGCCAACACGTCGCGTTCACATCGGAACTTCACAGCTGCTGTTCCTCTACTTTCTTGATAAAGACTAGTTCTAGTAGTAGGGCTGTGGATCTGTGGGAAAGCGGTGTTTTCCCTGGTCAGACCCATCAGGTCCTTGTGGATTGTGTGACACCATGTTCACAGGTGTCGGTCGGTGACCGGGTGATGGTGGGGACAACGTCGTGTCGCCCACAGGCCGCCGGGGGTTGCCCACAGTGGCTGAGGACGGAGGTGTGGACCGGCTGGGCCCCACGCTCACACCTCGCCGTTCTTGATGGACTGGATCATGGCCGTGACCTGGTCGTAGATCTGTCGTCGCTCGGCCATCTGCTTGGAGATCTTGTCGACGGCGTGGATGACGGTGGTGTGGTCGCGGCCACCGAATTCCCTGGCGATGGCGGGGTAGCTCAGGTCGGTGAGCTCACGGAACACGTACATGGCGATCTGGCGGGCGGTGACGAGCGGGCGATGCCGTCGTGCACCCTGGATCTCGTCGATGGTGAAGCCGAACTTCTTCGATGTGGCCTCGAGTATGAGCTCGGGGGTGACCGGCCGTGGCTGTCGGGAGTCGACGATGTCGCGGAGTACGTCCCGGGCCAGATCGGCATCGAGGGGTTTGTTGGTGAGGCTGGCATAGGCGCAAACTCGGATGAGGGCACCCTCGAGCTCACGGATGTTCTCGGTGATGTGGGTGGCGATGAACTCGAGCACGTTCCGGGGTACGGGGACCCCGGTGGACTCGGCCTTGCGACTGAGGATGGCCAGTCGGGTCTCGAGATCGGGCGGTTGGATGTCGGTGATGAGGCCCATCTTGAACCGGCTACGGAGCCGGTCCTCGAGGGTCGAGATCGAGTCGGGGGGGCGGTCGGAGGAGATCACGATCTGCCGGTTGGCCTGATGGAGAGTGTTGAAGGTGTGGAAGAACTCCTCCTGGAGTCCCTCCTTGCCTTCGATGAACTGGATGTCGTCGACCAACAACACGTCGATGTCGCGGTACTTGCGTTTGAAGTGCTGACGGGTGTTCGTGCGGATGGCGTCGACGAACTCGTTGAGGAATGTCTCGGTGCTGACGTACTGGACGGAGTACTCGGGGTAGTTCTCGATGACGTAGTGGCCTATGGCCTGTAGGAGGTGGGTCTTGCCCAGACCTGCGTCGCCGTAGATGAACAAGGGGTTGTACGACTTGGCCGGTGTCTCGGCCACGGCGAGCGACGCCGCCTGGGCGAAGCGGTTGGACTGGCCGGTGACGAAGGTCTCGAAGGTGTAGCGCGGGTTGAGCGAGCCCTCGATCACCGGGCCGCTGCCGCTGGTGGACGGGATGTCGTCGACCACGAGCTCGGGCTCGACCAGAGCGGGGAGGTCTTCCTCGTGGGTGCTGAACTCGGGGCGCACGTCGATGACCAGATCGAGATGGGCGGCACCGGCGGTGGAAAGCGCATCGCGAACCAGGCTCAGGTACCGCCCCTCGACCCGTTCCTTCACGATCGCGTTGGGTACCGACAACACGAGCGTCTCGTCGACGACGCCGACCGGCTGGGTGTTGTTGAACGTCGACTGCCAGACCGCGTCGGAGACCTCGGCTCGAATGGTCGCCGCACAGGAATCCCACACGTTTCCGGGATCGATGTCGTTCACAAGGGGCATCCTGACTGCTGTTCGGCCGCCGAGGACAGCCAAGCTACGGGGCTTCGTGGGCATCCACAACCGCATCCACACATGTGGAAAACCTCGGGTCTGCTGGTCATGGAATCTCTCTTGCGGTACCCGGGACTGGTCGCTCCTCGACCACGTTGCGGAGTCGCATGCAGCGAAGAGGCGAGGACTCGGGAACCTAGCACCCGATCGCTGGAGGTGCCAGTGGAGCGGGGCCCGATCATTTCGGCAGGTCACATGCCATTTTCATCGGACGGGCCCGAGCCGCGGTCGTTCTCGCGTCCCATGATCACGTCGGCAGCGTTGCGGTCGACGATCATGGGCTCTAGCGTTGCATCGTTCTCTGCACAGGAGACATCGACGCTTGTGAACTCGTGAACGGCGGCCAGGTCGTGACCCGGCCCCCGAACCACCACCGGTGTCGAGCTCTTCGCCGGGTCGCGGTGTCGACCCACTCTCCCTAGAGGAATCCCATTGTGAAGCGCACTTATCAGCCCAACGTCCGCAAACGGGCGAAAAAGCACGGCTTCCGGCATCGCATGTCGACCCGAGCCGGTCGAGCCATCATCAATGCTCGTCGCCAGCGCGGAAGGGCACGGCTGTCGGCCTGATCGGTGCGATTCGGACGCGTTCGACCTTCCTGCGCCTCCGATCCGATGCCGTTCGCGTTCGTCATGGCTGGCTCCAGATCGCCCATCTCTCGCCCACCGACGGCGACCACATCGGGCTTGCCTTCGCGCTCACCCGGCAGGTCGGCACGGCGGTGCGCCGGAATCGGATCCGGCGCCAGATCCGGCACGTCTTCGCCGATCTGGTCCGGGCCGAGAACCCGCTCGTCGTTCCCGGGGACTACCTCGTGACCGTCCGTGACCCGCGACCCGACATGGCCCACGACGAGGTCGCCGCGGCGGTCATCGGTGCGCTCGAGCGGCTCGAGGCCCGACGATGAGATCGCCGCTCGCGTGGGTGTTCGATCGCGGTATCGCGCTGTATCAGGTTGCCCGAGCCGGACGACCCTCTCCGTGTCGCCATGTGCCGACGTGTTCGGTCTATGGCCGCGAGGCGATCGCCAACCACGGCGCGCTCAAGGGCGGGTGGTTGACCCTGCGACGAATCGGACGCTGCAATCCGTGGGGATCCGAGGGGTATGACCCCGTTCCCCCGGTCCGGGTACGTACCTCGGCCCCGTCCTCCCTATCGGCTGACCCTTGGTGTGGTGACTCATGACCAGCGTTCTCGACGGCCTGTTCGACTTTCTCGCCACGCTCCTGAACTTCTTCTACGGCCTGTGGCCCACCAGTATCAACTACGGCATGGCCATCGTCATGCTCACCTTGGTGGTGTTGCTGGTCTCGGCTCCCCTCACCTTCAAGCAGACCAAGTCGATGATCGCCATGCAGCGGCTGCAGCCCGAGGTCAAGGCCCTCCAGGCCCAGCATCGGGACGATCGCGAGCGACTGAATCAGGAGATGATGGCGCTCTACCAGGCCCACGGGGTCAACCCGCTGGGTGGCTGTCTGCCCATGCTGGTGCAGTTGCCGCTGTTCCTGGTGTTGTTCAACGTCGTCCGGGGGATCACCCGGCGCCTCACCGAGACCGGATTGGGCATCGGCTCGGCCGGCTTTGCCCGCGGGTTCGAGTCGGTCGCCCTGACCGAGGGCCGGCCTACCGGCTTCTCGGCCATTCCGGTGAGCGACTTCGCCCCCCGCGACTTCAATCCCGCCTATCTCGATCAGTCCGACGAGATGTACCGCGACCTCACCGCCAACAACGAGATGGTGTCGTTCGGGTTCGACCTGTCACGATCGGCTCGTCAGGTCGTCGGCGACGGCATCGCCACATCGTGGCCCTACTTCTTGATCATCATCATCGTGTTCATCACCTCGTTGGTCCAGCAACGCCAGATCAGAGGCCGACGAGACGAGCACGCGGCCGTGAACAGCCAACAAGAGATGATCATGAAGATCCTGCCCTTCATGTTGCCCGTGTTCTCGTTCACCTTCGCCGCCGCCGTCACGCTGTACTTCGTGGTGTCGAACCTGTTCCGGGTCGGTCAGCAGTCCCTGATCACCCGTCAGTTCTACAGCGATGAGGCCAAGGCCGCCTCAGAGGCCAAGGTGGCCGAGATCAAGGCGAAGCGCTCATCGGGCGAGGCAACGCCGTCGCCGCAGAAGACCAAGGCCGCGCCGGACAAGAAGTCCGCCTCGGGCGGTTCGAGAAGCGCCCACGGAAGTCGTCGACCGACCAGCCGTCCGCCTCGTAAACGGCGAGCCAACGATCCCAAGAACCGCCCGAGTCCCGCGAAGTCGTCGAGCTCGGGCGACAAGCCCGTCAAACCCCAGAAGAAGTCGTCCGGTCGAGTCACGCCCAAGAACGAACCCAACTCGACCCGCCGGCGGAGAGGAAAATAGTCATGGAATGGGTCGAAACCACCGGAGAGACCATCGAGGAGGCCCGACGACATGCGTTGGATGCCCTCGGCGTCCCGTTCGACGATGCCGAGATCGAGGTGCTCGAAGAAGCGAAGTCGTCCATGTTCGGGTTGCGCAAGTCGACAGCCCGAGTGCGGGCACGGGTCCGACCCGTCCAACCACGCGCCAAGGCCGAGCGACGGGATCGCTCGCGGCGCAAGAGCGGCGGCGACCGATCGGGTCGCAACGACAAAAGCGGCCGCAAGAAGGGCGATGGCTCGGAGCGCGGCGGTCGTGGTGAGCGAGCGCGCGGAGCGACCGGAAAGACCGGAAAGGCGGCCGGAGGCTCCGATGACCCCCGGGCTTCCTCCCCGAAATCGAGCTCGAGCGACCAGAAACCAGCGAAGAAACCGAAGAACGGTGCCGATGCGCCGCAGAAGGAGCAGGCTCCGATGACCGATGACAACGACGAGATCATGGACGCCGCCGGCCAGGCTGCGGTGGTCGAGGAATTCCTCGAGGGGCTGCTGGAGGCCTTCGATGCCGACGGCGATCTCGAATCGGTGGCGCTCGACGAGGAAACCTACGAGGTCCGGGCCCACGGTGGCGAGCTGGGGCTGCTCATCGGTCCCAAGGGGGCGACGATGCAGGCAATCCAGGACATCGCTCGTACCGCTGTCCAGCAGGTGGCCGACGGTCAGCTGACCGGTCGGGTCCACATCGACATCGGTGGCTACCGCAACAAGCGTCGCGCCGCGCTGGCCGAATTCGCCACGCGTTTGGCCGAGTCGGTACGAGAGAGCGGCCAGCCCAAGGTGCTCGAACCCATGCCGGCCACCGACCGCAAGGTCATCCACGACGCGGTGGCCGAGCTCGATGGGGTCATCTCGACGTCAGAAGGCTACGACGACCGGCGCCACATCGTGTTGGCTCCCTCCGACTGACGGCGATGGACCCGGAGGCGAGCGATGCGCCTCCACCGAAGATCTCCACTGCGCTCCGCCGCGAGCTCGAGTCCTCCCAGGAACTGGGGCTGATCGGGCCGTCGTCCATCGACGACCATATCCGCCACGCCCTCGGCTATCACGCCGCGATCGGGACAACACCCGGCGCGGTCGCCGATCTCGGCTCGGGCGGAGGGATTCCTGCGCTGGTGTTGGCCGAGCAATGGCCCGACTGCGAGTTCACCCTCATCGACGCCCGGGAACGGGTCATCGCCCGCCTCGACGTGATGGTCGCCCGCCTCGGATGGAACGATCGCGTGACCCTGTGGCTCGGGCCTGCGGAGACAGCCGGACACGCCGCCGACCTGCGGAGCGGCTTCGACGTGGTCACCGCCCGAGGCTTCGGCCCACCGCCGATGACCGCGGAGTGTGGGGCACCGTTGCTGCGGTTGGGAGGGACGCTGGTCGTGAGCGAGCCCCCGACCACCGCGTTGCGTTGGCCCGCCGCCTCGATCATGTCGCTCGGCCTGCGCCACACCGATCGGGCCACTGGCCCCTACGTGGTCATGGAGCTGGTCGCGCCGTGCCCATCACGGTTTCCCCGTCGTCGGGGGCTCCCCCGGAAGATGCCGCTCTGGTAGACGTTTCACGTGAAACCATCGAACGATCGGTGCGGGAATCGCCGGGAGATGTTTCACGTGAAACATCGTCACCGGAGGGCCGGGACCATCAAGGAATCGAGATCGGCCACGGGGTAGGATCCTTGACCGTGTCACGCGAGCTCAACAGGATGCGCGCCGACGGCGCGGCCGAAAGGGGATCATGGTGAGTGTCACCGAGGGCCGGAAGCCCGAACTCGACACGGCGGATCCCGTGGTGAGCGAACAGATCGCGGCCCAGCCGTCCGAAACCAGGCCCGAGCTGCCACGCGTCATCGCCATCGCCAACCAGAAGGGCGGGGTGGGCAAGACCACGACGACGATCAACCTCGGCGCGGCGCTGGCCGAGCTCGACTTCCGGGTGTTGATCATCGATCTCGACCCGCAGGCCAATGCGTCGACCGGTCTCGGTCTGGATCCTCGCACCCTCACCTCGGCGATGTACGACGTGCTGCTACGGGACGTTCCCCTCGACGAGGTGATCGAGTCGACCGAGATGAAGAACCTCTTCGTCGGCCCATCCAGCCTCGATCTCGCCGGCGCCGAGATCGAGCTGGTGCCCGCGTTCTCCCGCGAGCGCAAGCTACGTCTCGCGGTCGACGAGGTGATCGACGATTACGACTACGTGCTCATCGACTGTCCGCCGTCACTGGGCCTGATCACCATCAATGGTCTCACCGCCGCCCGAGAAGTGCTGGTCCCGATCCAGTGCGAGTACTACGCGCTCGAAGGGTTGGGACAACTCCTGCGCAACATCGATCTCGTGCGGCGGAACCTCAATCCCGACCTACACCTGTCCACGATCGTCCTGGTGATGTACGACGCCCGCACCAAACTCTCGGCCCAAGTGTCCGACGAGGTCCGACAGCACTTCGGGGCCAAGGTCTGTCGTCAGGTCGTTCCCCGTTCGGTCCGGCTGTCGGAGGCCCCGTCGTTCGGGCAGCCCATCACGGTGTTCGACAGCACCTCGCGAGGGGCGATCGCCTATCGGGGCATAGCGGAGGAGGTGTCGGGTGGCCGCGCGACGTAGCGGGCTCGGCCGGGGTCTCGGAGCACTCATTCCCGGTGATGTTGCCGAGGGCGACGACGTACCGACCCAGTCGAGTGGCGCCGCGTATCGCGAGCTTCCGATCTCGGCCATCAGCCCCAATCGCCGGCAACCGCGTGACACCTTCGATGCCGCCAGTCTGGAGGTGCTGGCCGCTTCCATCGCCGAGATCGGGGTCCTTCAGCCGATTCTGGTCAGAACCACCGGGAGTGACACCTACGAACTGGTCGCCGGAGAGCGACGGTGGCGCGCGGCGCAGGTGGTCGGATTGGCCACCATCCCGGCGCTCGTGCGCGAGGTGGGGGACCAGGGCGCGCTCGAACAGGCCATCGTCGAGAACCTGCATCGCAGTGATCTGAATCCCCTCGAGGAAGCAGCCGGGTATCAGCACCTCATCGACGAGTTCGGGCTCACCCAGGACGCTGTCGCGAACCGAGTGGGCCGCAGTCGGTCCGCGGTCACGAATCTCCTGCGGTTGTTCCAGTTGGCTCCTGCCGTGCAGGGTCTGTTGGCCGACGGTGAACTGAGCGCGGGCCACGGCCGGGCCCTCTTGGCGATCGAGGATCCGGCCCGGCAGCTGCAACTCGCACGCCTCGCGGTGCGCGAAGGGATGTCGGTTCGGGAGCTGGAGCGCCGGGTGAAGGGCGACGATGACGCCGCGAGCACCGATGCGGTCCGCCGATCCGGGTCGCGATCGAAGGGTGAAGGGCGCGGCGACGCTGATCGTCCGGTCGCGCTGCTCGAGCTCGAACGGCTCCTCGAAGACCACCTCCAGACCAAGGTCGAGGTGGTCATCGGCGCGGGAAAGGGCCGGATTTCCATCGATTTCGCCGATCTCGACGACCTCGAACGCATCTATCTAGCGATGGTCGACGGTTCTCCGAACCCGGAATAGCCAAACCCTGAGGTGGTGGATTAGGGTAGCGCGTCCCTGGACTCGACCTTGATTGTCCACACCTGTGGGTAAACCTGTGCGTAGCTGCTCACGAGAGGTGGCAAATCCGCTGCTCTTCGTGACGATCCGTGGCGGTTTTCAATCCGAGAGCGGCCGCTGCAGCCACTCGACGACCGCGTCGCCCAGGGCCAGGGCGAGGGGTTCGCCGAGGTCGGCAACGGTGTCGCTGGGCCCGATTCGACACGCCACCGCCGGCATGCGCGTCTCGCGTAGCACCGAGAGCCGCATTCCTCGGGGCGGCCCCACCGCGATCCCATATTTTGACACTTCTCGTGACAGAAGTGCGGCGAGGGTGCGGCCGCCACTCGACTCGTAGCCGTCGGTGGCGAAATAGGCGATGTGGCCGTCGCCGTCGGACGCCACCAGCCCCACATAGGCGGCGGCGTCGTGCTCGTTGGCGGCGGCGGCGTGGGTCGATCCGTCAGGGTGGTGGACGATGGCGACGTCGAGACCTCGCTCGGCCAGCGTGCGACCGAGCGTCTCGGTGAGCGCGCCGAGGTCGCCCAGATCACCGACCACCACCCGGGCGGGCGTGGTCGACAACACCGGTCGGAGAAGGCGCTCCCGTTCGCGAACGCTGGCCACCGAGGGCTGACCGGTGCGAGGGCCAACCCTCAACAGTTCGATGATGGTGTCGCGGCCACACACGTTGTCGACGGGAACGCCGACGTTCTGCTGGAACTCACCCACCGCCCGCGCCGAGTCGGGACCGAAGATGCCGTCGATGCGGCCCGCGTCGAAGCCGAGCGATCCGAGGCGCCGCTGGAGCTCGGCGACGTCTTCACCCCGCAGCATCGGTTGACGGAGGTAGAGCGGGCGCTCACCGAAACCGAAATCAGCCTCGAGCAGCGCCGTCCAGGTCTGGAAGCCGCATATCCCGTCGGGGAGAAGGCCCCGGCTGGTCTGGAACGCCAGCACCTGGGCCTTCGTCTCGGCACCGAAGACATGGCGGTGGTCCGCGGTCGTGATGAAGCCCACCCGACCGAGGCGTCGACGCAGTTGGTGGACGGCATCACCGGAATCGCCCTCGTGTAGCGGAAGTCCTTCGATGGAAATCGGACTGCTCCTGATCGACCCGTTCGGTTGGCGTCGGTCACGGTAACAGCAAACCCCCGAGCCCGAGCTCGGGTGTATGCCCAGTGGGGCCGATGATCGCCGGGGGAGGAGGTCAGCCGATGAACTCACCGAGATCGTCGAGGAGCGCGGCCTTGCCTTTGGCGCCCACCATGCGCTTGGCCGGAGCACCCTCGTTGAACACGATCAGCGTGGGAATGCTCATGACCTCGAAGCGGCGGGCGATGTCGGGGGCGTCGTCGACGTTCACCTTGGCAATGGCGACCTGACCGTCGAGCTCGCCGGCCAGTTCCTCGAGAACCGGAGCGATCATCTTGCACGGTCCGCACCACTCGGCCCAGAAGTCGACGAGCACCGGACCGGCCGCGCGGCCGATCTCCTCGTCGAAGGTATCGGTCGTGAGATGAGTGATGCCTTCGGCCATGATGTTCCTTCCGGGTTCAGCGGGTCGCCGAACGAGATCTGGTGCTGCAACGCTATCGGACGCCGAGCAGGTACGGCAGGGCAAACCCGACCTGTCGGGTCGGTATTCCCGGCCGGTTCAGTCCTCGTTGGCCTCGAGCCATCGTTCGGCATCGATGGCGGCCTGACAGCCCGATCCCGCTGCCGTGATCGCCTGACGGTAGTAGTCGTCCTGGACGTCGCCGCAGGCGAACACCCCGTCGATCAACGTGCGACTCGAGTCGGGCTCGGTGAGGAGGTAGCCGTTGTCCTTCAGTGGAAGCTGGCCGTCGAAGAGCCACGTGTTCGGCTTGTGGCCGATGGCGACGAAGACGCCGGCGAAGGAGAGCTCTTCACGCTCGCCGGTGCTGGTGTCCTCGACCACCACACCCGACAGCTTGGTGTCGCCGCAGTACTCGACGACCCGGCTGTTCCAGCGGAACTCGATCTTCGGGTTGGCGAAGGCGCGATCCTGCATGATCTTGCTGGCACGTAGCTCGTCGCGACGATGGATGACCGTGACCTTCGACGCGAACTTGGTGAGGAAGATCGCCTCCTCGAGCGCCGAGTCGCCACCGCCGACCACGGCGATCTCGAGGTCTCGGAAGAAGAACCCGTCGCAGGTGGCACAGGTGGACAGGCCGTGCCCGACCAGTTCGTTCTCGTTGGGCAGCCCGAGCATCAGCGACTGCGCCCCCGTGGAGATGATGATGGTCTCGCCTCGATACGTGGGCTCGGATGCTTCGGGGTCGCCGACCCATACGCCGAACGGCCGACTCGAAAGATCGACCCTCGATGCTCTCACCGTGACCAGCTCTGCGCCGAAGCGCTGGGCCTGGTCGCGAAACATCTGCATCAGCTCGGGGCCCATCACGCCGTCGGGAAACCCGGGGTAGTTCTCGACATCGGTCGTCAACATCAGCTGACCGCCGGGTTGATCGCTCGTCGACGACGGCTCGCCCTCGAGCACGAGCGGCTCGAGATTGGCCCGGGCGGCATAGATGGCGGCGGTGAGCCCCGCGGGACCCGACCCGATGATGATCGTCTTGTGGGCGTCGACAGACATGACGGCGAACTCCTGGCAGCGATGACGGTGTGAGGGGGGAACCCGGGGGCTACTCCCGAGGTCAGCCGGCTGCGCCTCGGGGGCGCCGACTCCAGCACAGAACGCCGGCCAGCGTGAACACGACCCCAATGACGAGATAGATCGGCCCCGTCGAGCCGGGGAAGATCTCGTTGAGACCGCGTACCGATGCGGCCGTCACCAGCACCAGCGCAACGGGCAACAGCAGGAAGATGATCAAGCCGTAGACCACGGTTCGGGCAATTCCGATGGCGGGCCCGGAGGTCTTCACCCGGACACTGTCGATGAGGTCGACGATCTTGGTGGTGGCCTGCTCGGGCCAATCGGGTGGTAGGCCGGGGATGCCGGCGCCACTCGGGCGTTCGATCTCGGAGGGTTCTGTGCTCGACATGGCGGCAGCCTATCGTCGGAGTGCCCGAGGATGCCGAGTCGACCTACAGGCCGATGAGCGAGACCGGTGTACACGCCGGGGCGTCGAGCTCGAAGATCGCGACGACCCGGATGTCGGGATCATCGGGCGCCGGGAAGGCGACGGCGCCCACGTCGATGCCGTTCAGCATCGTCTCGGTGACTCCGAGGATTTCGTTCTCGAGCCCGTCGATGTACGCGACCGTGCATGCAGGCAACGGAGCCTCTGCGTCGAAGTCGTCGGCACCGGTTCGGTCGGTCGCGTCGATCGCGTCGAGCAGGGCCTCGGTCAGGGCGAGGGCATCGGCCTGCGGCTCGATGACGAACCGCACCAGCACGTCGCGCTCGGAGAGGGCGGCCGACTCCTCCTCGGCCGCCGGTGCCTCGGCGGCGGGCTCCGCGCTCTCGCCCATGGCTTCGTCGGCCATCATCTCGGGCTCGGCCGCCGGTTCGGCCGGGGCTTCCGCGGCCAGCTCCTCGGCCCGCGCACCGGCCTCGTCGTCGGCGGCGGCATCGGTCTCTGCGTCGGCGGCGGCATCGGTCTCTGCGGCGGCCGTGTCGGCCGAGGCGACCGTCTCGCTCTGGTTTCCAGAGTCGCGGTTCAACAGGACGAGGGACCCGGCCAACATGAACAAAGCGATGACCGCGGCGACCGAGGCGATACGCACAACGCGTGCCGATCGAGCCCGTCGAATCGAGAGCGAGGTGACGTTGGCGGCGGTACTCGACGCTCGGAGCGCGGCAGAAACGGCCTGGTCGCGATGGCCATCGGGTGAAGCACCGACCGGCGCAGCGACCGCATCCCGCACCGCCCGAAGGGTGACCGCACGGGCCGTGAGCTCGGCGGACCCCTCGACTCGCGCCACCTCGTCGACGGTTGCTTCACCGTCGAGGTAGGCCGAGACGAGCTCGTCGAGAGTGGGGTCGTCGTTCATGAGGATTCGGGGGTAGGACGCTCGACGGCAGGGTTGTGGTTCCCGAGCGATTCGGCCAGGCGGGATCGGCCTCGAGCGATACGCGAGCGCACCGTGCCGGCGGGGATGGCGAGAGTCTCCGCGATCTCGGCATAGTCCATACCCAGCTGGTCGCGCAGGACGATCGGGGCCAGGAACTCATCGGGGAGCTCGGCCAGGGCATCGTCGATGGCCATCCGCTCGACGACGCCGGTATCGAAGGCGGGGGAGGGGTCGACCTCCACTGCCGGATGGTCGGGAAGTCCGGGCACAGCACGGCGACCACGTCGACGCAGTTCGTCGAGACAGGCGTTCGTGGCAACCCGATACAGCCATGTCGTGAACTTGGCCCGGCCGTCGAAGCGGTCGATACGTCGGGCGATGGTGATCAGGGCTTCCTGGGTCGCGTCGGCGGCGTCGGCGTCGTTGCCCGCCATTCGGCGGCAGATGGACCAGACGCGGTCGTAGTGACGTCGGAGCAGCGCGTCGAGCGCGGCCTGGTCACCGTCTCGTGCCGCTTCGGCGAGCGCAAGGTCACTGACCTCGGGACTGATGGGTGGATCGTAGTTTCCTGCCGTAGTTCAGCCGGGGAACAGGGTGATCTCGTTGATCTCGGCTCGTACCGGGGGAGGACCATCACCGAGATCGGTGATCCACATCAACACCGCCCGAGCCGAGGTGCCACCGAGCTCGGCGCGCAGGCTGCCGTTGATACCGCTCTGGGTGACGAGGGCCGATCCCCAACCGGCTCTGCTGTCGGGAACCTCGTTGGCGAGGTAGAGCTCGGCCGCCCAGCCCTGGGTAGGGCTCTCGATCGTGACCACGTCGACGGCAACCTCCTGGTCGAGCTCGATCACCACACCCACCCCCGCCTTGAGCCCGCCGAGATCGCGTGAGTCGTAGCCCTCCGTGGTCCAGCTCGTGGTCGGGTCGCCATCGACGGTGAGGGCCACGTCGGCATCGTTCTCACCGGGGACCCCGGTTCCCTCCGGGTCGAAGGTGCTGACCGCAACCACGCGCGGCGCGACGACCGGGCTCTCGGCCGTGTCGGCGTCGGAAGGGTCATCGGGGGGATCGACGTCGCCGAGGGCCGGCGTCGTCTCTTCTTCGAGGCCGACCGCCTCGCGAGCGCGGGTCACGGCACTGCGTCCGACATCGGTGGTGCCGATCAGCGCACCGGCGACCGCCAGCGCCACGGCGATCACGACGATGAGCACAGTGGGGACGATCCAGCGCCTCTCGGTGGTCAACAGCGCCGCTGGCGGTTCCGCGGCCACCAGCGTGGTCGAGTCGACGGGGGCCTCGGTGAGCACCGTGGCGTCGTCGGCCGCGAGGAGGGCTGCCCGCAGCTCGGCGGCCGACACATACCGATCGTCGGGCTCGCGAGCCATGGCTCGGTGCACCACCGCATCGAGGGAGGGAGGCACGGTTCCCCGTGAGCTCCGAACCCGCGGTGGGTCTTGGTGAAGTCGGGCCAGGGCGATGGCGAGGTTGGTGTCGCCGGAGAAGGGTGCCTGGCCCGTGAGGCACTCGTAGAGCACGACACCGAGGGCGTAGACGTCGGCGCGCCCGTCGACGGGCCCACCCTCGACCTGCTCGGGGGCCAGGTATTTCGCCGTGCCGATGAGCGTGCCGTGGTCGGTGAGATCCTGGCCGGCGTCGGGCTTGGCGATGCCGAAGTCGGTGACCTTCATGCGGCGGTCGTCGACGAGCATGATGTTGCCCGGCTTGATGTCGCGATGCACCAGCCCGGCCTGATGGGCGGCATGGATGGCTTCGGCCACCTGGGTGCCCAGCTCACGGGTGAGCTGCGGCGACAGCGAGCCGTGTTCGTCGAGGAAGGCGCGCAGATCGACGCCTTCGAGCAGTTCCATCACGATGGCTTCGACCCCGGGTTCGGTGACGGTGTCGAAGATCGACACGATGCCGGGATGCGAGAGGCGGGCGGCGAGCCGGGCCTCTGACCGGAAGCGCTCGAGGAAGATCGGATCATCGGCCAGATGTCGAAGGAGCACCTTCACCGCGACACGGCGACCGAGGACGCCGTCGTCGGCGGCCCAAACCTGAGCCATCCCACCCGTCGCGAGGAGCTCGACCAGCCGATAGCGACCGGCGAGCAGCCGGCCGGTGGTCACCGGATCGGCATGTCGGTCGGAGTTGCGCGCAGCGTGGTCGATGTCGGCCACGTTAGAGCTCGCTCGGTGCCACGTGGGTCAGGCGGTGGCGGGAGTTGTGTAGGCGATCCCGACGATTCCCTGCCCGCCGTGGGTACCGATCACCGGACCGATCATGCCCATGCGGACACGGTCGAGGTCGATGAGGTCGCCGAGACTGGCAACGAATTCGTCGATGTCGGGGGCGGCTGCGTGCACGATGGCGAAGTTCTCGGCGTCGGGCGCCTCGGCGATCTTGTCGCGCAGCCAACCGAGCGCCCGCTTCCTCGTCCGTTGGCGTCCGGCTTCCTCGACCACGCCGCTGCTCAGATCGAGCAACGGCTTGATGGCCAGCATCGATCCCACGAGCGCCTTGGCTCCCCCGACCCGACCTCCCTTCTTCAGATTCTCGAGGGTGTCGAGCACGCCGTAGACGCGGGTTCGGTCGCGGAGATCCTCGACCAGTGCGACGACTTCGTCGGCCGACGCACCAGCCGCGGCGGCCTCGGCTGCCCTGAGGACGATGGTGCCCAGCCCGGCAGTGATCGTCCGCGAGTCGACCACGCGCACGTCGAGCTCGGCGGCCATGGCGTCGGCGGCCGCCTTGGCCGACTGACCCGTGGCCGACAACTCGAACGACAGATCGATGCAGACGACCGCGGTAGCACCCTGGTCGGCCATGGCCCGGAACTCCTGTTCGAAGCGACCGGGCGACGGCGCTGACGTCTCGGGCAGGCCGGCGAAGGAGGCCATGCGGGCGTAGAACGTCTCGGGATCGAGCTGTTCGCGATCAACGAACTCCTCGTCGCCGAACCGGATGTTCAACGGCACCACGCCGATGCCGGCTGCTTCGCTCTGGGCGTTGGTGAGGTCGCACGCGCTGTCGGTCACGATGCGCACATTGGTCATGGAGAAATCCTTCGTCGGTGCCAGGTTCAGACCTTCTGGGGCGTGGGCACGTTACGGGCCGGGTCAGCGTCGGCCACGATCAGGCGACGGTTCGGTCGCCGACTTCTCCGGGTGCGTATCCACCAGACGAGCAGGAACAGTAGTGCAATCCCGGCAATGATCAGCCCGAGGCCGCTGAGGGCAGTGGACCGAATTCTCACCCGGGTCGAGTCGAGGGTGATGCCACGGTCGGGGGAGGAGAGAGTGAGGTCGAGGACGGAGTCGCCAGAGGTCCGAGCCGAGACGTCGAGGGAGATCTCGTGCACGCCCGGTGGGATGTCGACGACCACGCTGTCGCCTTCGGGGAACTCGAGCTTCTCGCTGCTCATCGACACGAGCAGCGACACGTCGCGACCGATTCCGTTCTCGATCACCACTGGAACGGCTCCATCGCGTGCGGCAAAGGTGATGCGTCGAGGCGGATCGATGAGGCGGATCGCCGCAATCGACTCGTTGACCTCGGCGGTGATCGCACGGAGGTACTGGTCGGACTGCGTGGCCGAGAGCCCGGTGGTGCCCGCGATGAGAAGCAGATCGTTCATCTCCGCGAGGGCCAGGTCGTCGGGGCCGACGAGGCGGGAGAAGCTGAACAGCGAGGCAGCCGCGGTGCTGTAGCGGCGGGAGAAGGCCGACAGGTCGAACGCGGGTGTGCTCTCGATCTCGCGATCGAGGATGAAGCCGAGGTCGGCGTTCTGGCCGCCCTCGAAGGCCGAACCCACGGTGTCGAACCACATGTCGACGGTGACCGGTACCAGGATCGGGTTCCCGTCGAGACCATCGAGCACGATGCGCAGCAGGCCTGCGTTGGCGCTCCAGTCGTCGGGCGGTGCCGCGATGACCCCGCGTGGCCGGCCGGGTTGATCGAAGAAGAGAACGGACATCTCGGCGAGGATCTGGTGCGCCGCCAACGTGGGATCGGCGCCGACGGCGAAACGGGTGGCGAGGGCCTCATCGATCGCCGCCGAGGGGTATCGCTGCCCGTTCGCGTCCTCGACCAGGAACTGCTGGGTCAGCGTCAGCGGGAAAGCAGACGGGTCGAGCGCCTCGAGCTGGTCATCCTCGAACACGATCTGCTCGTACCCGAGACCTCCGAGGGTCGCGAGGCTGTTGGGCGTCAACGTGCTCCCCGCCAGCCAGATGTTGGTTGCCGGTTGGATGCCGAGCAGATCGATGGTGGTCGTGAGGCCGGTGGCGAGAGCGTTGAGGTACTCGCTGTCGAGGCCGGCATCGAGCCATGCGGTGATGTCGAGATCGACGAAGGGCCTCGGCAACAGGAGCCGGCCGTTCAGGGCGTCTCGCAGCGCGTTGAGGCGAGCGTTGTCGAGCGAGCTCACGGTCTCGGGCGACACCGAAAGGGTTGCCGGCACGTCGGGCACCGCTCGGAGAGCCGACGTGAGCGAGTCGATGCTGCCCTGATCGGCAGGTGTGACCGCGACGACGCCGTCGGATTGGAGCGCCACGTCGGTCCGAAGGGGCACCGTGAGCGCAACGGCGAGCGGTTCCTCGCCGGCGAGGGTGTCGGGTACCAGCACGATGTGGGTGGTGAGGCGCGAGATCCGGGTGCCGTCGATGTCGAGCAGGGACACCTCGACCGGGTACACGCCGGGATCGACGAGCGTGAGGCGGCCCGGTTCGGGATCGACGGTGAGCGGCACCGAGAAGGAGACCTGCGACTGGCCGTCGAGCGCGCTCGACACCACGAGGAGTGGGAGATCGCGAGGCCCGTCGGTGATGCTCGATTCGAATTCACTGCGATTGTCGACCTTCGGGTGCACGGTGAGCTCGACACTCCCGCCGGCGGGTCCCTCGACGTCGAGGTCGATCTGGAAGACGCCGTCGGATCGGACCCATGAGGTCTGGGAGGCGACGCGGAGGTTGCCGGGAGCTCCGGCCCCCGCCTCGGGTGTCGGAGCGAGCGCGGTCACGAACGCAATCATCAGCACCAGGGCGACCAGCACGCGGGGGCTCGTGACGGCGACCCACCGGTCTTCAGGCATCGAGTCGCCGCTCCATGACACAGAGGTCGGTCGAGCGACGGGTGAAGCCGAGGTCTGCGTAGAACTGGAGGGCCGGAGTGTTGTCGGTCGCAGTGTTCACCAACATGGTGGTTGCGCCCCGCCGCGACGCCCACTGGCGGGCGTCGTCGACGAGATGTCGACCGAGGCCGACGCGCTGCCGGCTGGGATCGACGGCCAAGCGCTGGAGATACGCGGTCGTTCCGGCCACGCCGGTTATGGCGTACCCGAGCGGTTCCAGATCGGCTGCGACTCGGAATCGCGTGATCGGCGTTGCCTCGAGCGCGTCGACGAGAAGTGCGTGGTCGAATCGCCACAGCTCGGGGAAGCACCGTCGGTCGAGAGCCAGGATCTGGTCGTGATCACGGTGCCGGCCCCGCCGGACCTCGGGGGTCCGCGAGCGTGGAGCCCGCACGAGGGTGCAGTGCAACAGAGCGAGGCGCCCGGCGACGGTGAAGTCGTTGGCGATGAACGCAGCGGCCTCGACCGGGCTCAAGGCGGACGTCCGCACCCGGTCGATGCCCTCTCTGCTCAGTTCGTGGATCAACTCCTCGAGGGCGAGGGCGCAAAGGGGTCGGTCGCTGGCCGGGAAGAGGTGTACGCCCGTCGGGTTGTCGTGCCAGGGAGCGAGCCGCAATCCCTCACGCACGTCGGAGGTGCGGAGGTCAGCCATGGGCGCCTCGGTCGCAGCCGGAGATCATGGAGGACAGACTACGACCTCGGCACCGGAACGTTTCTCCGCCACTAACGTCGGGACCGTGAGCATTGCTCTGGTCACCGACGAACGTTTCACCGATCACCAGCCCGGACGACATCATCCCGAGCGGCCCCAACGGCTGCACGCGGTCCTGCGGGGGCTCGAGCCGTGGACTGACGCGCTGGTCCCTCTGGCGCCCACTCCGGTCGATGACGCATCGGTCCTGGCGGTGCACGACGAAGCCGTGCTGCACCGGGTCGTCGAGACGGCCGCCGCGGGAGGGGGTCGCATCGATGCCGACACCGTGATGAGCCCCGGCTCGTTGGTCGCCTCCCGGCTGGCGGCCGGAGCCGGTCTGGTCGCCATCGACGCGGTGAGGCGTGGCGAGGCCGCCACTGCGTTCTGTGCCGTGCGACCACCGGGTCATCACGCAACCAGGTCGGTGTCGATGGGGTTCTGCCTGCTCAACAACATCGCAATAGCGGCCCGACATCTCGCCGCCCTCGGTGAGCGGGTCGCCATCGTCGACATCGACGCGCACCACGGCAACGGCACCCAGGATGTCTTCTTCGACGATCCCCGGGTGCTGTTCATGTCGATCCATCAGTATCCGTGGTACCCGGGATCGGGTGCCCTGGACGAACGAGGCGTCGGCGAAGGCTTCGGGTCGACGCTGAATGTGCCCCTGCCCGCCGGTGCGGCCGGCGACGTGTACCGCCGCGCCGTCGACGACGTGTTCGTGCCCGCCATCGAGAAATTCCGCCCCGACTGGGTGCTGGTGTCGGCCGGCTTCGACGCACACCGATCCGACCCGTTGACCGATCTCGGCCTGTCCGCCGGTGACTACCACGCCCTCGTGCAGCGGATCGTCGCGGCATCGCCGGTTCGGCGGGTGGTGGCGTTCCTCGAGGGGGGCTATGACCTCGAGGCGCTCACGGCATCCACGACCGCCCTGGTGGGAGCGCTGCTGGGCGAGACCCCCGCCCTCGAAGCCTCGACCAGTTCCGGCCCCGGGGCCGACGTCGTTGCCACAGCTGCGGCGTTGGTCTCCGCCGTGCCAACGGGTACTTGACCGTGCCCTTCGCCCACCTCGGGGAGGTCGTCGACGAGATGGCGCCGATCGCCCGGGCGTTCCACGGCACGGGTCACCGGGTGTACCTGGTCGGGGGAGTGGTACGTGATCTCTGGCTCGATCTGCCGCTCGATCCTGCAACCGACATCGATCTGACGACCGACGCGGTTCCGGTCGAGACCAAAGCCATCGTGGGGCCGATCGCCGACGCAGTGTGGGCTCAGGGTGAGCGCTTCGGCACCATCGGCTTCCGGATCGGTGGTCGCGCCATCGAGGTGACCACCCATCGGTCCGAGGCCTACACCGCCGAGTCACGCAAACCCCACGTCGCCTTCGCGACCGAGATCGACACCGATCTCTCCCGGCGGGACTTCACCGTGAACGCGATGGCCATCGAGCTCCCGGCCGGTGAGCTCGTCGACCCGTTCTCGGGGGTCTCCGATCTCGTCGGTGGCCACCTCCGCACCCCGCTCGGTGCCGTCACGGCTTTCTCCGACGACCCGCTGCGCATGCTGCGCGCGGCGCGCTTCGCGGCGCGGTACGACCTCGCTCCGGCCGACGACGTGGTGCAGGCGATGACCGAGATGGCCGACCGGCTCGACATCGTGGCCGTCGAGCGAATCCGCGACGAGCTCGACAAGCTGCTCGAGGTCGACGATCCCGGCGACGCCTTCCTCCTCTTGCACGCGACCGGGCTGCTTCGTCGGGTGTTGCCGGGCGTGGCCGCCGCCCTCGACCGAGACGATCAGGCTCCCGTGCGAGCGGTCGGCCAGGCCGATCCTGCCGATGATCTCGCCCGGCTCGCAGCCCTCGCATGGTGGGACACGTCGGACCATCGGCTGGCGGGGGTTCGGGCCTGGAGCGCGAGGATGCGCCTCCCGAACGCCGTGGCGGATTCGCTCGGAGCAATAGTTGTCGGGGCCGCCACGGTCGGCGATGCGTTGGCGGGGGTACCCGCCAGCCGGCGCTGGGCCTTTCGCACCGGCCAACAGCGACAACGTGCCCTCGACCTCGCCCTGCGCGTCGACCACGATGCGACCCATCGGCTGATGGTTGTACTCGACCACCTGGCTGCGACCGAGGACCTCGACGATCCGGGCGTTCCCCTCGACGGCTCCGATGTCATGGAGCTCCTCGGCATCGGCCCCGGTCCACGGGTGGGGCAGGCGTTGGCCCACCTGCGAGACCTCCGGTTCGAGCACGGGCCACTGAGTGTGTCCGAGGCCCGAGCGGCACTCGAATCGCTTTCGATGCGTTGATCGGTTCCACGGCGTACGGCACCCGATTGCCACCCTGGCCTCGCGTCCAGACCGATCGCGGCCTACTCTCGGGGCGTGCCCATCCGACCAGATGCCGTTTCCCGTGAGGGTTCACGTCCGGGTGAGATCGACTATCGACTCGCGCGCCTGGCGCTCGTCACCGAATATCGGGCCGGTCACCTGTCGGTGAACGACGTGTGTGACGCCCACCCCGAGCTCATTCGTGCGGCACAGCAGGTGGGCGAGCCCACCACCGATCTCTGTCCGATCTGCGAGGACGCGAACCTCGTCATCGTGCGGTACGTGTTCGGCCCGCGGCTTCCCGCCCACGGCCGCTGTGTCACCACGGCCGCCGAGATGGAACGCCTTCGCCAGCGCAAGGGCGAGTTCACCGTGTACGCGGTCGAGGCCTGCCCCAGTTGCGCGTTCAATCACCTGCGGCGTTCGTACCCACTCAAGCGGTAGACGGTAGCGAGCCCCTCGCGGTACGATCTGCGCATCTGCCGGCAGCCTTCTGGGCGCTGGACTGAATGGAGACAACGACATGACCAAGCCCGTCACGGTTCCCGCGATCGCGGCCGCCAAGGTCCGCAACGGCGACGCCCCCCTCGTCATGCTCACGGCCTACGACGCCCCCGGAGCCCGCATGGTCGACGAAGCCGGAGCCGATCTGATCCTGGTCGGCGACTCGCTCGCCATGGTGGTGCTCGGCTACGACGACACCCTCCAGGTCACCGTCGACGACATGGCGCATCACACTGCGGCCGTCGCCCGGGCCAAGCCACGCGCGCTGATCGTCGGCGACCTGCCGTGGATGAGCTACCACGTCTCCGTCGAGGAGACCGTACGGAACGCAGCGCAACTCGTTCGCGCCGGCGCCGCGTGCGTCAAGCTCGAGGGCGGCGCCGAGCGCATACCGATGATCGAGGCGCTCATCTCGGCGCAGATCCCCGTGATGGGTCATCTCGGGCTCACGCCGCAGTCGGTCAACGCCTTCGGCGGATTCCGCGTCCAGGCCAAGAGCACCGAAGCCGCACTGCGACTCGTCGCCGAGGCCAAGGCCCTCCAACACGCAGGAGTGTTCGCCATCGTCATCGAGGGCGTCCCCGACGAGGTGGCAGCGCTCGTCACCGAGTCGCTCGACATACCGACCATCGGCATCGGTGCCGGCGCCTCCTGCGATGGCCAAGTGCTCGTCTTCCACGACGTCCTCGGTATCGAGGATCGGTTCGTGCCCAAGTTCGTGCGCCGCTATGCCGACGTGAAGTCGGTGGCGGTGGCGGCGTTGAAGGCCTATGCCGACGACGTGCGTTCCGGGGCGTTCCCCGACCACAGCGAGAGCTACCACCTCGACGAGGAGACCTCGACGGAGCTGGCCCTGTACGGCCGCTCGACCGATTAGTCGCCCGGGCCGACCTGCTCAGCCCACTCTGAGCGCCGGCTCGTCGCGGCGGCCGTACGCTGCTGTGGTGTTCTTGATCATGCCGTGGTACGAGATCGTGCGACGCACTCCCCAGGTGATCTTCGGCCTGATGCTCTTCGGGGTGGGTGTGGCCATGATGAAGGCGGGCAGTCTCGGGTTCGGCGCCTGGAACGTGTTCCACGAGGGGGTGGCGGAACGTACGCCGCTGTCACTCGGTGCGGTGATCGTGCTGACCGGGCTGTGCATCGTGACGCTGTTCGTACCCCTCGGTGAGAGGATCGGTCCGGGGACACTGCTCAATGCGTTGGTCATCGGCACGACCGTCGACCTGGTGCTGCGGGTGCTCGACGAGCCATCGGCCATGGGTTGGCGCATCGCGCTCATGGTCGCGGGTCCGGTGATCATCGGCCTCGGTTCGGGTCTCTACATCGGTGGCGGGCTCGGCCCCGGTCCCCGCGACGGCTTGATGACCGGGCTCCATGGGCGCGGCTTCGCCATCTGGAAGGCTCGGACCGGAATCGAGATCACCGCGCTGACCGTCGGCCTCGTGCTCGGCGGCACGATCGGCATCGGCACCGTGTGGTTCACCCTGGGTATCGGCCCGCTCGTGCAGTTCTTCCTCCCCCGTTTTCGGCGTCCACCGCCGGTCCTCGGACCGCCGTTGTTGTCGCGCAGCTGATCACCGCCTCGGATAGGTTGGTCGCATGGAACCGGAGACGTGGGGCTTGATCTGGCTCGTCGCCGCCGCTGTGCTTCTCGGTGGTGAGCTGATTCTTCCCGGGTTCATCCTGCTGCCCTTCGGCGTCAGCGCAGCATTGGCCGCCGTCCTCGGATTCATGGGGGTTTCCCCGGCCATCGGTTGGCTGGTGTTCATCTTCGGCGGGTTGATCGGTTTCGGGATCCTCTGGAAGTACGCCCGCGAGTCCCTGGAGGGCATTCCCATGCCCATGGGTGTCGGTGCCGACCGTCTGGTCGGCATGCGCGGAACCATGGTCGGGGAGATCGCGGGTGGTGCCACGGGCCGCGGCATGGTGCGGCTCGGTTCCGAGGAATGGCGGGCCGAGTCGGTCGACAGTCGTCCGATCGCCAACGGAGTCGAAGTCGAAGTCATCGAGGTGAAGGGAACGGTGGTCAAGGTGCGAACCGCCAACTCCTTCCAAGGAGAATTCTGAAATGGTCGGTCTCATCGTTCTCGGCATCATCGGTTTCGGCCTCATCGTCTTCCTCGCGGCGGCGGTCAAGATCGTGCGCCCCTACCAGCGGGGCATCGTCGAGCGTCTCGGCAAGTACAAGGCCACCATGGAGCCGGGTCTGCACATCCTGGTGCCGTTCATCGACAAGATGAGGCTGGTCGACATGCGCGAGCAGGTCGTCGATGTTCCACCCCAGGAAGTGATCACCGCCGACAACGTGGTGGTCTCGGTCGACGCAGTGGTGTTCTACGAGCCCACCGACCCCCAGCGGCTCGTGTACAACATCGCCAACTTCGTGTTGGCCATCACCAAGCTGGCCCAGACCAACCTGCGTAACCTCGTCGGTGATCTCCAGCTCGACGCTGCGCTGACCTCCCGCGACACCATCAATACCGCGCTGCGCAACATCCTCGACGACGCCACCGACAAGTGGGGCGTGCGAGTGGTTCGAGTCGAGATCCAACGCATCGATCCGCCCGTCGACGTGATGAACGCGATGCACGAGCAGATGAAGGCCGAGCGCACCCGTCGGGCCACTGTCACCGAGGCGCAGGGCTTCCGCGAGGCCGAGATCACCCGGGCCGAGGGCGACAAGCAGTCGCGGATCCTCGAGGCCGAGGGTGTGCGCGAATCGGCCATCCTCGAGGCCGAGGGCGAGGCGCAGGCGGTGCGGACCCGGGCCGAGGCCGAGCGTTTCCGCCTCGAGCAGGTAGCCGCCGGTACCGGCGAGGCAACCCGTCTCGAGTTCCTCGGTATCCACGCCGGCGCCCCCGATTCGGAGCTGCTTGCAGTGAAGTATCTCGAAGCACTGGCCCGACTGGGCGACGGACGGGCCACCAAGCTGATCGTGCCGGCCGACTACGCCGGCGTGCTCGGCGCAGTATTGGGTGTGGCCGAGGCCATGCGCGACAACATCGACGGCGACGACCTCACCACCCTGCCCCCGCCCCCCGCCGACTAGATGTGATGACCGGGAACGATGTCCCTGGCGGGATGGGATTGTTGGTCCGCTGAAAAGGTGAGCCCTCCTCGCTGCCCCGAATCCCAACGCTCAGTGGCGGATACCGCTATCGAACGTGGGGGTTTCGGATTGGCGAGTCGGATCGGTGGATGCTGACGGCGTAGTCGGCCGCGTCGTCGGCCGACACGGCGGCGAGTGGCTCGCCGTCCCAGGTGGCCCAACGGTGGATGAGCTCGAGGCCGAGGTCGGCGCAGAACGCGTCGTACTCGGCCAGACCGATGCCCGCCACCGGGCTGCCGGCGAGGGAGAAGCCCGCGACCAACCGTCCGCCCGGCGCCACGTGTCGGGCCATGTTGGCGATCACCGTCGATTCGGTGCCCTCGGGCACGAACAGCATCACGTTACCGGCCAGGAGAACGAGGTCGAAGGTCCGACCGAGGTCGACGATGCCGATGTCGGCGAGCTCCCAGTGAAGGTCGGGTCGTCGGGACCGGGCGACCGCGAGCATGTCGGGGTCGACATCGACCCCGACGACATCGAACCCCTGGCGATCGAGCTCGACTGCGACGCGACCCATGCCACACCCCGCGTCGAGCACCGATCCCCCCATGTGCAGCAGTCGTGCCACCGCATCCGCCTCACCGTGGGCGTGCTCGCCCGTCGCTTGCATCTCGGCGAACCGATTGGCGTAGGACTCGAGCTCGACGTCGCGGCGCCACTGTGCCCAGCGGCGGTTCACCCTCGGGTCGGTGTGATCGCTCGTCGAGGCCACGCCGGTGAACCTACTCGTAGAAACTCTCGGCCTTCATGTATCAGCGCCCGGGGCAACCGCTCATGTGTTCATGCTGCGGCGATGGACTCCCGGATTCTCGACCTCGGTCGAGCCGCGACGTTCATGGCGGGTCGCCTCAGATGTCACCAGTGAACCGATTCGACGGGCACGGCTCACCCGAGCCGCCGGATCGGTTCACGGTGGGAACGCTGTGGGTCGGTCAGGCGGGGCCGACCCACAGCAAGCATGCGCACGGTTGTCGCTGGGGCGGCGAGAACCGCGGCGCTGAGCGAGCGTCGATCGACACACCCCCTCCGTCGATCGGCGCGACGAGTACGAAGGTGTCCTGCCCGGGCGGACCGGCAGGGCACCTTCGTCGCGTCTCAGAAGCCCTGGTTGACGATGACGCCGTAGTCGGGGAGCCGGAACAGCCCCGGTCGACCCAACACGAGCGCGACCGCCTCGAGCGCGGTGCAGTTCCGCAGCTGGATCTGGCGAGCGATCGCCGCCACGACTCGCGGCGCCGCGAACGACGTGCCGCTCCACATGGCCCATCCCTCGAAGTCGTCGGGATCGGGGAGATCGGTGCCGGGCGGGGGGTCGAATCCACCGTTCCACTTGTCGAAGAAGATGCTGACGACGTCTTCCCCCGGAGCCGACGCGTCGACCCAGGATCCGTGATTCGAGAACCACGACGGTCCGCACGGGCCTACCGACCCGACCCCGATGACCTCGTTCATCGCGGCAGGAAAGGTCGGGCGGCAGGTGGCGTCGTTGCCGGCCGAGGCGACGACGACGACGTCGCCCCGAACCAGCCGTCGAATGCGCCGGGCCAGGATGGGCGGAGGTGTGTCGCTCTCGTAGTAGCCACTGAAGGAGAGGTTGAGTACCGCCTGGGCGCACACACCCGCGGCGGCCCAGTCGGTGCGAATCGTGTCGAGGGCATCGGCGATGTCGCTCTCGTAGCCGACTCCGTCGTTGCGGATCGGGCCGAGCCCGCGCAGCGAGGTCTTCGGAGCACCGGCCAGGACAACGCCCTGGATGAAGCCGTTGTGGCCGGCTGCGGGGTCGAGAACCAGGTTGTCGTCGGGGTCGGGGAGCTCGATCAGGTCGCCGCTCGGCAGCTTCCACAGTCCGGTGCCGCTCTCGCCCGGCGGTACTTCGAGGTAGCCGGTGTCGATCACTCCCACCTGGGGCTTGCCTACTCCTGCGGCGAGCTTGTGGGCGAAGGGCAGCTTCGGTGGAGCGTAGGGCCGGGCGGTGCTGCGACGGCTGAACGACATCGGGTCGGTCACGATCGTGCCGCTGAAGCTCATGGGAGCCGAGTAGTACAGCCCGCTGAACGACATCGGGTTCGCCAGGATGGCGCCGCTGAACGACATCGGCGTGGCCGTCAGCGAGTCGACCATGTAGGCGATGTCGGGCGTGGCCACGTGGCCGGCGCTGCGCAGCGCTTCGACGAGCCGGGGGATGTCCTGCGGTGTGTCGAACTCGAGGATCACGAAGTCGCTACGGAGAGCGATGTCGACGCGACCCGCTGTGAGCTCGTCGAGGAGCGCCTGGGTTTGCTCCCCGATCTTCCGCAGTTCGGGAAGGGTCACCTCTTCGTCGGCCAGAACGAGGAGGCGACGCGGGTGATAGGCGTAGGGGCCGCTGGGTCCTTCACCGATGGCGACGTCGGTGAGCGGGTCGGGGCCGGGAAACTCGGTCGGCTTGTCGTCGTTGTCCGCCACAGGGACCTCTTTTCGTCGTGGGCTCGCAGACTCGGGACCGATCGTCGAGCCTGCCGATGACTACGACCGTATTCTGTGACCGATGAGCGTGCCCGTAGTCGATGTACAACTCGAACGAGCCCGCCACGCAGCCAGCCTCCGGCAGGCCGATCCGAGCGAGGCGCTGGCGCTGGCCGAAGCCGTTCTCGCCGATGACGCGAGCTCCGCGTCGGCCACGGTGGTGGCCCTCGTCGCCAAGGGAATGGCGATTCGTGAGCTCGGAGACCTGGACGGATCGCGTCGGCTCCACGAGGAGGCGATCGACCGGGGTGACCGACTCGGCCTGGGCCACGAGGTTGCGCTCGCCCGGAGCTCGCTGGCCGGCGTGTTGAGCGATCTCGGCGAACCCGAGCTGGCCCTGGCCGAGGCCGAACGGGTCAAGGGCGTGGTCACCGGAACCGACCTCGCCGAGCTGGAGGTACGACGGGCGCGCGCCTTCGAGCGAATGGGCCGGATCAGCGAGTCGATCGACGCCTATACCCGGGCGATCGACGTGATCGACGAATCGGGCGACGACATCCTCCGCGCCCGCGTGCGATGCAATCGGGGGATCACATTGGCCTACGGTGGTCGGGTCGAGGCGGCCACCCTCGACTTCGCGGTCGCCGAGGAGCTTGCGGTGGCCCAGGGTCACGATCTGCTCGCTGGGGGAGCGGCGCACAACCTCGGTTTCGTGCTGGGTCGCAGCGGCGAGATCGTGGCCGCCCTCGATGCCTTCGAGCGGGCTCGCGACCGCTACGAGAGGATCGACTTCCCCGGCCGGGCGCGCGGCGTCTTCGAGGCCGATCGTTGCGCCGTTCTTCTGGCGGCCGGGCTCACACGCGAAGCGAAAGGGTCGGCGGCGGCCGGCGTGCAGGCGCTCGAATCGGTCGCCGACGTCGTCGATCTCGCCGAGGCCCGCTTGTTGCTCGGACGAGCGTGTCTCGCCGCCGGTGACGCATCCGCCGCCGTGACCCACTGCGCCCAGGCGGCCGAAGAGTTCGGCGCGGCTGGTCGACCCGGATGGTTGGCCATGGCCCGCTACACGACGCTTCGAGCGCGGGCGGCATCGGGTGCGGTCGAGGGTTGGGACAGTGAGGCGAGCGAAGTGATCGACGCACTCGAGGAGCACGGCTGGTCGACCGAGGCCGACGACGTGCGCATCTTCGTCGCCGAGCTCGCCCTCCGACACGAAGACACTCACCGGGCTCGCCGTGAGCTCCAACGGGCCTCCCAGGCCCGACGATCGGGGCGAGTCGACCGTCGGGCGCAGGCGTGGTTGGCGACCGCCATCCTCCGACGCTCCGACGGCGATCGCCGCGGTGCGTTGGCAGCGCTCCGCGCCGGCCTCCGCATCATCGACGAGCACCGAGCGGTCCTCGGCGCCACCGAGCTCCGAGTCGGTGCGTCGAGCCACGCGGTGTCGCTGGCCGCGCTCGGACAGCACCTGGCGCTCGAGTCGGGCCGCCCGGGCACGGTGCTGCGATGGGCCGATCGTCTGCGGGCGTCGACGCTCACGTTGGTGCCCACTCGACCGCCCGAAGACGAGGCCCTGGCCGGCGAGCTCGTCGCCCTGCGCTCGGCTCGGGCCGATCTCGAGGCGGCGCGCCTCGCCGGCAATGACGATCGCAACGCCCGGCGAGAGGTCGGTCGTCTCGAATCGGCGATACGCGACCGGGCTCGCCGCGTCGGCGCACGAGACGACGCCGTGCGACATGAGCTGAGGGTCAGCGACATCGTCGAGCGGCTCGGCCCCGCCCACTTCGTCGAGTACCTCGAAGACGAGGGGAACCTCCA
This sequence comes from Acidimicrobiales bacterium, assembly GCA_024638845.1. GTDB lineage: Bacteria > Actinomycetota > Acidimicrobiia > Acidimicrobiales > JAHEJN01 > JAHEJN01. The sequence continues at coordinate 122,164 of JAHEJN010000001.1, forward strand.
CGCCGTGACCGTCACACGGGGGCGCGCCTCGTTGCACCATCTCGGCCGCGCGTCGCAGCTCGATGCGCCCCTCGACGGTGCACGATTCGCCATGCAGCGCCTGGCGACGAGGCGGGGGAGCGCCGCCGCGCGAGCCGCGGCGCTGGCGTCCCTCGTCGTCTCGTTGGACGACCTCGGGCGCATTCTGATCGACGATCTCGTGCCCCAGGGAACGGGAGGTGTGGTGATCGTTCCCACCGGTGCGCTCCATCTGATGCCGTGGGCCGGGTTTCCCCGGCTCCGCGCACGCCCGCTCACGGTGAGCCCGAGCGCGTCGATCGGCCTGGACGGCGGGCGCGTTCGGTCCGACCGTCGCCGGCCGACCGGGGTGGCGTTGATCTCGGGACCCGACCTTCCCGGCGGCCGCACCGAGGTTCGGCGACTCCGCCGGGCCCATGGTGACTCGACCATCCTCACCGGCCGAAACGCCACGGTGAGTGCCACCCTCGATGCACTCGGTTCGGCCCGGGTGGCCCACATTGCCGCCCATGGCGAGTTCCGCTCCGACAGCCCGATGTTCTCGTCGCTGCACCTGTACGACGGGGCGCTCACGGTGTACGACCTCGAAGGGCTCCGATCGGTGCCCGAGACCGTCGTGTTGCCGGCATGTGACGCCGGTGTGGCCGATGTGTGGGCGGGCGACGAGCTCCTCGGTACCGCGAGCGCCCTGCTCGGGCTCGGGGTGGCCAATGTCGTCGCCCCTGTCGCCGCACTACCCGATGAACAGACCGCTCCCGTGATGCTTCGGTTCCATCGACACCTGTCCTCCGGGTTCGACCCGGCATCCGCCCTGGCCAGAGCGGCTGCTCGGTGCTGGACCAGCAGCGACCCGGCCGACGCCGCGGTGGCGACCGCCATGACCTGTTTCGGCGTGTATCGCGGCGCCGATGTATCACGACCGACCTGAGGCGCTCATGTACACATGCAACGCGCCCCTGCCACCCGCCTCCTACAGTGCCCACCTGTGAACCGAAGTTCCGATTCGAACGCCGAGCTGTTGCGGGCGGTGATCGATGGCAACGCCTCGGCCTGGAACGAGCTGGTCGAGCGCTACGGCCGGCTCGTGTGGTCGATCACCCGTTCGTTCCGGCTCGACGAGGCCGCTGCCGCCGACGTCTCCCAGACCGTCTGGCTCCGCCTCACCGAGAACTGCACCAAGATCACCGACCCGACGAAGCTGGCTTCATGGCTGGCCACGACCACCCGCAACGAGTCCCTGCGAGTGGTGCGCCAACGGCAGCGAACCCGGCCGTCCGAGCTCATCGACGAGGGACCCGACCCTCTGGCCCGCCCGGTCGGCGATCGTCTGCTCGACGACGAGACCATCGGCGAGGCCATCGACGCCTTCGTGATGCTGAGCGACGAGTGTCGCCAGCTCCTGCGTCTGGTCTGTGCGGTGCCTGCGATCGACTACGCCACCATCTCGGAGATCACGGGGCGGCCGATCGGCAGCATCGGCCCCACGCGGAGTCGCTGCCTCGATCGACTGCGCCTCAACATGGCCGAAGCGGGGGGAGAGAACTGATGACCGACGAATCACCGCTCACCGACGACGAGCTGCTCGTCCTGTTGGCCCAGGCGATCGCCACGACCGACCCGATCCCCGGACACGTCCTCGACGCAGCCAAGGGCTCGTACGCTTGGTTCGGCATCGACGACGAGCTCGCGGCGCTCACCTTCGACTCGGTCAGCGAGGATCTGGTCGGCGCCCGGTCGGCCACCACCTCCGACCGCCAGCTCACCTTCACCAGTCCTGGTGTCGAGGTCGAACTGGCGATCATGGGCGACGGCGAACGCCGCCTGGTCGGCCAGTTCACCCCACCGGCCGAGGCAACGATCGTGCTCGAGACCACCGATGCCACCCGCGAGACGACCGCCGATCATCTCGGTCGTTTCAGCTTCGCCGACGTGGCCGGCGGCCTGCTCCGCCTCACCATCGTGTCGGGGGCCACCCGCGTGAAGACCGAGTGGATCATCGTCTGAGCGCCGGCTCGGCTAACGGGCGTACTGCGCCTTGAGCCAAGCCGCAACTTCGCTGACCGCTTCGTTGGCGCGATCGACGGCCGCTCCCCACGTGACGAAGGCGTGGCACGTGCCCTCGTAGAGCGAGTAGTCGACGTCGACGCCGGCGTTGCGCAGCACGGCGGCGTAGGCGCGACCCTGAGCGAGGAGCGGATCGTACGATGCGGCCACGATCAGTGCGGGGGCCAGGCCCGAGTGGTCGGCCGCCCGCAACGGCGACGCCCGCGGGTCGAGGATGTCGGGCACGCCGTGGGCGCCGGTGAGCTGGTCGATGAGACCCTTGTTCACGAAGGCGTCGACGGTGAGCATGCTCTCGGACATGTCGGCCAGGTCGACCTGGGGATACACGAGCGCCTGGCAGGTGGGCTGGGGATCGCCCGCGCCCTTGGCTTCGAGGCAGACGAGCGTGGCCAGACACGCGCCGGCCGAATCGCCGCACACGCCGATACGAGCGGGGTCGCCGCCGAAGGACGCCGCGTTCTCCCGCACCCAGTTGTAGGCGGCGAGCGCGCTCTCGAGCGGGCCGGGGAACGGATGTTCGGGCGTGCGGTCGTAGTCGACGTTCACCACGATGCAGTCGGCCTGCTGGGCGATCTCGGTGCAGGTCGGGTTGAACGCCTCGGCGTCGAGGAGCATGAGCCCCCCGCCGTGGAAGAACACGAGCACCGGCAGGGCGTCTTCGGTGGCGCGGGGTATGTCGATGATCACTGGCACGTCGCCCGCGGGGCCCGGAACCTCCTCCCGACGGATCTCGGCCATCTCGACGCCGGGGGGCGACAGCGCGACGTGCCCGGCTCGGGCCCCGGCGCGGATCTCGTCGAGTGTCGGCTCGGTTTCGGGCTGGGGCTGGGACGCGATGTGATCGAGCACGGCCTGGACCTGCGGATCGAGGTTCACCATCTTCTTGTCTCCCACGACGACGGAGGTACGCGCTGAACGTAGCTCAAACGGGCGGTCTCGGCGGAGGGAGGGGGATTCGAACCCCCGGGACCTTGCGGCCCGCTGGTTTTCAAGACCAGTGCAATCGTCCGCTCTGCCATCCCTCCGCCGACGAGGGTATCGGTCGGTGCAAACCGGTCAATCGATGATCGTGGAGCGGATGTCGGCTACCCATGCGTCGGCATCGGCCCAGGCGTCGGCGTTCTCGGCGGGTCGCTTCTCCCCCGGCAGTCCGGCGGCGGGGAACGAACCGAGGAACTTCACGCCGTGGCCCTTCCACCGCAGATCGCGGAGCGCATCGGCCACGACCTCGTCACCGATGTGGCCGTCGCAGTCGATGAGGAAGCAGTAGTCACCGAGGCCCTGCTTGGTCGGCCGCGACTCGAGCTTGGTGAGGTTGATGCCGCGGCCGGCGAACTCCTGGAGAATGGCCAACAACGACCCGGGTTGATCGGCGCGCTGGAAGATGACGATCGACGTCTTGTCGTGGCCCGTCGGTGTGGGCACCCCCTCGGGCGCCACCACCACGAAGCGGGTCTCGTTCCCCGGATGGTCCTCGATGTCGGCGGCCAGGATGTCGAGGCCGTACATCTCGGCGGCCAGCGACGTTCCGATGGCGGCGATCGATCCATCGGCCGCCTCGGCCACGATCTCGACCGCCTCGGCGGTCGCGTTCGCCGCCCGCAGGTCGACGGCGGGCAGGTTCTCCCTCAGCCACCCGCGGCACTGGGCGATGGCGATGGGAATGGACACCACCGTCTCGACGTCGGGAAGCGATGTGCCCGGTTGCACCAGCAGGTTCATGACAATGGGAATCACCACTTCCCGCTGGATCTTGAGCTCGCTCTCGAACGCGAGCGTGTCGATGGTGACGTTCACCGAGCCCTCTATCGAGTTCTCGATGGCCACGAAGGCGAGGTCGGCGTCGCCGTGCTCGACGGCGTAGAAGACGTCGGGAAAGGTGCGGTGCAGCGAGTGCTCGGCCTCGACGAGATCGGGCTGGGTTCTCAACGCCTGCTCGGTGAAGGTGCCGGCCGGACCGAGGTAAGCGACGCGAAGTGAGGAGGCAGTGGTCACGGCCGAAAGGATAGGCATGGCGCATCGTCGTCGGTTACCGATAAGGATGGGGGAGTGGACGAGACCACCCTGCGCCTCCTGCTCGACGAGATCCGGGCCGGCACGTGCCGGCCCGACGACGCCGTCGCCGTTCTGCGGCGCCTTCCGTTCGCCGATCTCGGCTTTGCGCGCATCGACCATCACCGGGCATTGCGGCAGGGAACCGCCGAGGCGGTGTACGCCCCCGGCAAGACGGCCCAGCAGTGCGTGGCCATCGTCGGGGAGCTCCTCGGTGGCGATGCCTCGCCGGTGATCCTCACGCGCGTCGACGACCATCAGGCCGACGCCGTGCTCGGCGCTCACGGCGACGGTGAACGAACGGGCAACACCATCGTGTGGCGGCCCGCTCCACTCCTGGCGCCCGATATCGGTTCCGCCACCGTTCTGATCGTCACCGCCGGTACCGCCGACCAGGCCGTCGCCACCGAGTGTCGCACCGTCCTCGTCGCCCACGGCGTTCGCGTCGAACGAGTCGACGACTGTGGCGTGGCCGGGCTGCACCGTCTCCTGTCCGAGATCGACCGCGTGGCCCGCGCCGACATCGTCATCGTGGTCGCCGGAATGGAGGGTGCGCTGGCCAGCGTGATCGGTGGTCTCGCCGGCGGTCCCGTCATCGCCGTGCCTACCAGCGTGGGCTACGGGTCGTCGCTCGAGGGAATCACGGCGCTGCTCGGCATGCACGCCTCGTGTGCCTCCGGCATCACGGTGGTGGGGATCGACAACGGCTTCGGTGCCGCCGTCGGCGCCGTGCGCATGCTCACCCTGATTGCCGACCGCACCGGCGCCGACACTCGCGAGGCGACCGGAGCGTGAACTCCCTTCCCACCATTGCGTGGTTCCACTGCTTCTCGGGCATCGCCGGCGACATGGCCCTCGGGTCGCTCGTCGACGCCGGCGCCGACGTCGAGGAGATCCGACGCATCCTCGATCGTCTCCCGGTGAGCGGCTGGGAGCTCCGGGTCGAACCCACGCTGCGGGGCGGCATCGGGGCGACCAACGCCACCGTGGCGGTGCAAGAGTCGTCGGTGGTCCGAACCGCCGCCCACATCCATGGGCTCATCGACGAGGCCCGTCTGCCCGAGCGGGTGCGGTTGCGCTCACAGGCGGTGTTCACGGCGCTCGCCGATGCCGAAGGGCAGGTCCACCGCCGCCCGGCCGATCAGGTGCACTTCCACGAAGTGGGCGGACTCGACGCGATCATCGACATCGTCGGCACGTGCGCCGCGCTCGAAGTGCTCGCCGTCGACGAGATCCACACGAGCTCCATCGCCACGGGGGTGGGCATGGTGCAGTCCGAACACGGCCCCATGCCGAATCCTGCACCGGCCACGGTCGAGCTGCTCTCGGGCGTCCCCTCCCACGGAGTGCCGATCGACCTCGAGCTCACCACTCCCACCGGCGCGGCCCTCGTAGCCGCCCTCGGGGCCGGTTTCGGGCCGATGCCCCACATGACGGTGCGAGCCAGCGGGTTCGGTGCCGGCGACGCCGACCTCGTCGATCGACCCAATGTCACCCAAGTGGTGCTCGGTGAGCGCACGGCTGCGGCCGCCGACGGGCAACCTGTCACCCAGCTCGAGGTGAACGTCGACGACGTCACCGGCGAGACCTTGGCCCATGCTCTCGCCGCCGTGCTCGAGGCGGGTGCCCACGATGCATGGATCACCCCGATCCTGATGAAGAAAGGTCGCCCCGCTCACACGGTCAGTGCGCTGTGTGACCCGATTCTCGCCGCACAAGTGGCCCGCACGCTGGTGCGGGAGACGGGTTCGCTCGGTGTGCGTGGTCGCCAGCTCGAGCGATGGCCACAGGCCCGCACCGTCGAGCAGGTCGACGTCGAGGGGCGGCCGGTGAGGGTGAAGGTGTCCGAGGGGCGAGTGAAGGTCGAACACGACGACGCGGCGATCGTGGCCGAGCGCACCGGGCTTCCGTTGCGCGAAGTCGTGTCGCTGGCCGAGGAGGCGTGGCGCCGACGTCAGCCCGCTTCGGTCGACGAATCCGATCCCGATGGAGATGAACCTCCCGATCTGTTGGCCTAAGGTGTGCTTCCGTGGTCGAGGAGGCGAACTCGGAGCCTGAAGCATCGGAGGGCGCCGACCGCTCGACCCCGCGTCGAGCTCCGGTTCTCGGCGTGTGCGGCGGTAGCGGGGCCGGCAAGACCTACCTGGTTCGTCAGATCCAGAGTCGATGTGCCGCGATCGGCATGCGGGCGGCGCAGGTGTCCTTCGACGCCTACTACCACGACCTGCAGCACCTCACCCCCGCCCAGCGCAGCACGGTGAACTTCGATCACCCCGACTCCCTCGACGGTGACCTCTTCGCCCGACACGTGAACCGCCTGGCCACCGGCGAACCCATCCAGGTGCCGCTCTATGACTTCTCGACGCACACCCGCACCGCCGACACCGCGTCGGTCGGCCCCGCCGACGTCATCGTGCTCGACGGCATCCTGTTGTACGCCTTCGAGTCGGTACGAGCCGGCATCGATCTCTCGATCTACCTCGACGTCCCCGCCGGCCTGCGCCTCGACCGCAGGGTGGCACGCGACACAGTCGAGCGGGGGCGCGACGTCGCCGACGTCGAGCGTCAGTGGAAGGAGTTCGTCGAGCCGATGCATGCGCAGTTCGTCGAGCCGTTCGCGACCTCGGCCGACGTCGTCGTGCGCTACGGCGAAGATCGCAACGACCTTCTCGACCACTTGATGAGCCGCTTGTTGTCGCTGGCGACCGATTCGGCCTCGGCCCTCGCCGAGTCGCCCGCCCATGACTGACGCACCGGCCTCGGAAGAACACGGCGAGCGGCTCTACTTCCGACAGCTCCTGTCGGGCCGCGATTTCGCGGTGGGCGATCCGCTGGCGGCCCAGATGCGCAACTTCGTGTACGTCATCGGCGATCGCGAGTCGGGCAAGGCCGTCGTGATCGATCCGGCCTACGATCCGCTCGGGGTGGTCGAGCTGGTCGAGAACGACGGTCTCACCGTTGCCGGCGCTCTGGCAACCCACTATCACCCCGATCACGTCGGCGGCGCCATGATGGGTTTCGACATCATGGGTTGTCGCGAGCTGCTCGAGCAGCGGACGGTGCCGGTCCACGTGCACGCCGACGACGCCGAGTTCGTGCGGAAGGTCACCGGGCTCGGCGAGTCCGACCTCATCTCCCATCACACCGGCGACCACCTCGAGATCGGCGCCGTTCGCATCGAGCTCATCCACACCCCGGGCCACACTCCCGGGAGCCAGTGTTTTCTGGTCGACGGCCGCCTCCTGGCCGGCGACACCCTGTTCCTCGATGGGTGTGGCCGCACCGACCTGCCCGGCGGCGACCCGGCTCAGCTCTACGAGAGTCTCACTCAGCGGTTGGCGAAGGTGCCCGACACCGCCACGTTGTATCCCGGCCACCTGTACTCGCCCGATGCCTCGGCGTCGATGGGCCACACCCGGCAACACAATTTCGTGTTCGCACCGAAGTCGGCCGAACAGTGGCTGGCCATGTTCGGCTGAGCGTCTCCACCGTTCGCCCTAGTGACGGGCCCGATGACTCAGGGACCTCTGCTCATGGTGTCACTCGGCGTGGACCGACACACTTGAATCTGCCGTGGGAGATGGCGCGGGCGGGCGTCGGTACGGTCCACCGGTTTCCGATTCGTCATCTCCCACGGTCACGTTCTGGCGATTCTCGGGAACTCCTCAATCGCGATGGTCGACCGCCGACGAGGGGACGGTCACATCCGCCGACCTCCGGGCCATCATGGATCCTTCATACCTGCCTCCACCGCCGAGACTCGAGGCCGTCGAGCTGCCGCTGACCATGCTGCCGCCCCCTCCACCGGCCCCCTTGGTCGAGGCGTACCGGCGCAGCGACGACGTGTTGCTGACGCCCGAGCTCCGATCGGCCTTTCGCGGCTACAACCGCGACGACGTACACCGCGCCCTCGACGGCATGCGCAAGCGCATCGTGATGATGCGGGCCGATCTTGAACGGGCCCAGGCCTTCGCCACGCTCGCCGACGAGATCGTCACGCAGGCCCGGCTCACCTCCGCCGAGATGCTCGCCGAGGCCGCCCTCGAGGCAAATCGAACGGTGGCCGACGCCCAGGTCCTGTCGCAACAGCTGCTCGACGAGACCCAGCAGAAGTGCCAGAACGCGGCGCGGCGGGGTATCCGCGCCGCCTTCGAGATGGCCGGCGTGCTCGGGTACACCGACACCCGCCAGGACCGGTTCGACAACCAGTTCGAGCAGGAAGCCTTCGATCGCTTCTTCGAGGGTGACGCAGCGGAACCGGATGCTGCTCGCGCCTGGATGGTGGCGAGCTGACCGCAGAGTGGACGCCGACCCGTCGGAGTACCGCCGTAGCGGCCTAGCATGCACGCAGCACTGCGGAGTGTGCCGAGGGAGGATCGTCAACCATGCGCTGGTCGCGTCTACGTCGTCGACGGGCGATGGGCCACTCGGGACCGCTCGACTGCGCGGCGGCCGCGACGCTCCTGCAGGAGTACCTCGACTCCGAGCTCGAGCCCGGCCACGCCCGGCGCGTCGCCGAACATCTCGAGGTGTGCCGTCGATGTGGTCTGTCGGCCGAGACGTATCGATCGATCCGATCGTCACTCGAGCGATCACAGCAGGCGCCAGCCGACGCGCTCGACCGATTGCGCCACTTCGCCGATCACGTTGCCGATCAACCCCCGGGGATAGCGTCGTCCGACGCGTGATCCTGCCCATGAGATCGATTCTCCGCCTGTGTCGCGTCCTCGGCGTTCTCACTCTGTTCGCGGTCCTGGCGACGACGCCGGCTGGAGCCCAGTCCGACAGCGACACTGCGCCCGACGTCGAGGCACCCGACATCGTCCTGACGGCAGTGGACACAGAATTGCTGGCGGCGCTCGAGACGGTGGATCTGGTCGACGAGTGGACGGCGGTGGGCACTCTCGATCCGCGATCGACCCTGGTCAGTGTCACCGGCGCCAACATCGACGTCACTCGGCGCTCGCTGCTCGACGCCGCAACCGAGCTGGCCGAGATACGCGAGGTGGGCCATCGACTCGAAGCGCTGCTGGCCCAGCTCGACGAGATCGAGGCGCAGCTGGAGTCAGAGCACCGACACGTCGACGCCGAGGCCGCCGTCACCACGCTTGCGCTGGGGGTGATCGACGACGCCCTCGCCGACGCCGCGGTCGCTCGATACGTGCGGGGTCGGGTTCTCCCGCCGACCGGTGAGGATCTCGAGGCCGTCTACACCGATGCCACACACTCCACCCTCGTCGACGTCGCCGTCGAGGACCTGCTCGGGCACCACGGCCGGCTGGTCGAGGCGCTCGCCGACAAACGTTCGGAAGGGGCCGACCTCGCCGCCGCACGCACTCGGTCCCAGGCCACCCGGCAGGCCACACAGACCGAGCTCGATGCGCTGCGGCCGCGCTGGGACGAGCTCGAACTGGCCGTGCCCGAGATGCTCGTCGACCTCCGCGACCAACGTCTCAACGGCACAGTGGTGGGCCTCGGGCTCACACTGGTGACGCTCGACGCCTACCTCACCGGCGAGGCCGTCACCGCCGAACGACGTCCCGATTGCGGTCTTCGTTGGCAGGCCATCGCCGCCATCGGACGGGTGGAGTCGAACCATGGTCGCGACCAGGGTGGCCGGGTCCTCGGCGACGGCCGGCTGTCGTCCCCCTTCCTCGGCCCACTGCTCGACGGTTCGTTGGCGGGCACTCAGGTCGTCGTCGACAGCGATGACGGCGCAGTCGACGGCGACGCCGCGTTCGATCGCGCCGTGGGGCCGTTCCAGTTCCTGCCCAACTCGTGGAAGACCGCCGGTGTCGACGGCGACGGCGACGAGATCCTCGAGGTGCAGAACATGTACGACGGCGCGGCCTCGGTGGGCGAATACCTCTGTTCGCGCGTCTCGCCGCTCACCGACGAGGGCATGCTGCGAGAATCCTTCCTGCGGTACAACGCCTCGGGCGCGTATGCCGACAAGGTCGCCGGCTGGATGCAGACCTACGACGAGTTCGTGCTGGGCTGATCCGCGAGGCGCACGGTGGGCAGAGGCCACGCTGCGGCCCTGCGGAAGCATGCAGGAGCCGGTGGCCTCTGCGCCATCCGTGTCAACGGAGATCCGTGCGAGATGATCCCGTCTCCTTCAATCGGACCGGTGGTGTCGATCTTTAGTCTCGGCTGGCAGACTCGTTCCGATGTTCCTCGGAGAGAACCTTCTGGCCTATCTGGTGCTGGCGATGGGCGGGGCGCTCGCCGCCGGCAACCTCATGGCCCTCATCCGTCCTCCCGAGCGGCCCCGAAGCGAGACCGACCTCGACCGTCCGCCGCTGGGCCGGACCATCCTCATGATCATCGTCGGCGTGGTGGCGGCGGGGTGGTCGCTCGCAAGCCTTGTTGCCGGATGAGGTGACGCACTAGAACGGACCGAGCGGCAAGCGAAAGGGGCGCCATGGGCGACCTGGTGAAGTTGGAGATCGACAAGGAGAAACGGGTCGCCACGGTGCGACTCGATCGACCACCGATGAACGCAATCAGTGCCGCGCTCGTTGCCGATCTGGGCGCGGTGATTACAGAGGTGGCGGCCAACGACGATGTTCGTTCCGTCGTGCTGTGGGGAGGACCGGATATCTTCGCCGCCGGCGCCGACATCAAGGAGTTCCCTGAGCTCGACCACGACTCGGCGCTCGAGCTCTCCACTCGACTGAACCGGACCTTCCTGGCGTTCGAGAACCTGCCCCAGATCACCGTTGCCGCCGTCAACGGGTATGCGCTCGGCGGCGGGTGTGAGCTGGCCATGACCGCCGAGTTCAGGATCGTCGGCGACGACGCCGTCTTCGGTCAGCCCGAGATCCTCCTCGGCCTCATCCCTGGCGCAGGCGGCACCCAACGACTGAGCCGGCTGGTCGGAATCACCAAGGCCAAAGAGCTGAACTACTCGGGCCGGATGGTGAAGGCCCCCGAGGCACTGGAGATCGGTCTGGCCTCGGCGGTGCATCCGGCCGAGGACGTCTACGACGCCGCGGTCGAGCTCGCCGCCGGGTATGCGGCTGGTCCGGCGGCATTGCAGATGGCCAAAGCGGCGATGATGCGCGGGTTGCACCTTCCCCTCGACGCAGCGGTGAAGGTCGAGGCCGAGGAGTTCGCCAAGTGCTTCGCCACCGACGACTGCGCCATCGGCGTCGAGAGCTTCATCGAGCACGGACCGGGCAAGGCCACCTTCACCGGACGGTGACGCCGACCTTCACCCGAAGACGATCCCTTCGGCGCGAAGCGAGCGCAACCGCTCGAACGAGATGCCGTGGTCGAGCAGGACCTCGTCGGTGCTCGCACCCAGCGCATCGATGTCGATCACGAAGTCGGCCGCGGTCTGGCTGAACTCCACCGGCGGCCGCGGCAGGCGCATGGGTCCTGCGGTCGGGTGGTCGAACTCGTCGACGATGGCATTGTGCAGCACCTGAGCGTCGGCCAATGCGTTGTCGAGCGATTGCACGGGGGCCGAGGGCACCTGGTTCTGCCGGAGGCGTTCGAGGATGTCGGCGGTGGCGAAGGTGCGGAACTCTGCGTCGACCAGCTTCGAGATCACGGGCAGCGTGTCGGCGTGCTGGCGGATCGTGATGTCGGAGAAACGCGGCTCGTCCCACCACTCGGGCTTGTCGAGGGCCCGGACCAGGCCGTGATACTCGCGGTCGCTGCCGGCCACGTACACGACGTGGCCGTCGGCAGTGGGTTGGAGTCGGTACGAGCGCGGGATCGACAGACCGGGTACGGCCTTGGCGCCGGTGAAGGTGTGGGCGGTGAAGACGTCGGCCCACAGCCAGTACAAGGTGGCGTCGAGCAGCGAGAGATCGATCACCTGGCCTCCGGCACCCCTTTCCCTGGCGAAGAGCGCGGCGGTGATCGCCTGGGCGGCGAACATGGCCGCCGACTTGTCGCAGATGAGGGTGCGAATCAGGTCGGGCTCGGCGTCGGCGGTCCGCTTCTGGATCGACGCCACACCGACGAGGGCCTGCACGATCTGGTCGTACACCCGCCAGTCGGCGTAGGGGCCGTCGGGGCCGACCCCGCTGATCGAAGCCACCACGAGCCGCGGGTTCAGGGCATGGAGCGCGTCGGGCCCGAGCCCGAGCCGATCAGCCACGCCGGGCCGCCAATTCTGGACGACCACGTCGCACTGCTGGGCGAGCTCGAGGGCGACCTCGACCCCTTCGGGTGTCTGCAGGTCGAGCACAACCGATCGCTTACCCCGATTGCACGCCGCGTACATGGCCGAGATGGTGCCCACCCGATGGCCGAGCATGCGCGAGATGTCGCCGATGCCGGGGGGCTCGATCTTGACCACCGATGCTCCCTGATCAGCGAGGATCTGGGCGGCGAGCGGCCCCGACACCACCGCCGAGAAGTCGAGTACCCGTACTCCGTCGAGGGGTCCGTTCATGGGGGAAGTGTGGCTCACTTCGCCGACCGACGGGGGCACCTCGGGTGTGGGGGCTCAGAGCAGGGGAGCGAGATCGCCGTTGCCCACGACGTCGACCGAGGCGAGATCGAGCCACGCGGCGTAGGTCTCGAGCTCGTGGCGCAACTCCCGGGCCACGTGGAGTCGATCGACCTCTGGCTCGGCCCAGGCTCCCTTGACCACGAGGGTGGAGGCGGACCGGTCGGCCTTCAGGTCGACCCGTGCTACCAGCTCACCGTCGAGGAGGAACGGCAGAACGTAATAGCCGTACACCCGTTTGGCCTCGGGCACGTAGATCTCGATCCGGTAGTGGAAGTCGAACATCCGCAGCGCTCGTGGACGGAACCACACCACGGGGTCGAACGGCGACAACAGCGTGCGCGTGGGTACCGAGTGCGGCGCGACCGCCTCGGGGTGGAGGTAGGCGGGCTTCGACCAGCCCCGAACATCGACGCGTTCGAGGCGCCCTTGTCGTTCCAGCTCGTCGAGCAGCGGCCGGGTGACGGGCATACGGATCCGGTAGTAGTCGCCGAGGTCCTCGGCGGTGCCGACTCCGAGCGAGCGGGCCGCGAGGACGAGCAGCTCCTTCTGGGCCTCATGAGGCGGTAGCGCGGGCTGGGCCAGTATGTCGGGCGGGAAGACCCGCTCGGTGACGTCGTACACGCGCTTGAACCCGATGCGGTCGGCGGTGGTCACGAGGCCCATGTCGAACAGGTACTCCAGGGCGAGCTTCCCGTGGTCGCGGCCCCACCAGGGGCCACTCCGGGGGCCTCGGTCGTCGAGGTCGCTCACGGTGAGGGGACCGCGACGGCGAACGATGTCGAGCACGTCGTCGATGTAGCCGGGCCGCTCTTGCTTCAGGCGGTCGAAGGAGCTCCAGTGCGGCTCGTCGGCCATCCGAAATCCCATGAGGTGGCGGTGGCGCACGGGCAACAGCGCCGCCTCATGGGCCCAGTACTCGAAGAGCGCACCCCCGTAGGCCCAGCGATCGAGCGATTCGCGATCGTAGGGACCGAGGCGGGAGTACACGGGCATGAAATGGGCCCGGCACACGATGTTGACCGAGTCGAGCTGCAACACCCCCACCCGGCCGAGCACCCGGCTGAAGTGACGGGCATCGACGCGCCCGCTCGGTCTGGCATCGCGAAAGCCCTGCGCGGCGAGCGCGATCCGCCGAGCCCGGTCGTTGCTGATGATCGACGGTGCCACCGCAGCAGACTACGGGTTCCTTCTCTGCGACCCCGCTGCGCGAAACTGCCCGGATTCATCCGGTCCCCAAGAAGGCAACCACCATGCGACTGAACCTGACCGCCGACGAGCTGCTCTCCACGACACGCGCGGTGCGCAAGCGACTCGACTTCGATCGACCGGTCGAACCGTCGGTGCTGAAGGAGTGCCTCGAGTCGGCCGTACAGGCACCTACCGGCGGGAACTCCCAGGGGTGGCGATTCATGGTGGTCACCGATGCCGACAAGAAGGCCGCCGTCGCCGAGCTCTACCGGAATGCTTGGTATGACTACTACGAACCCATGGACCGAGAGCCCCGGAGCGACAAGGGGAGACAGCTCAAACGGGTGATGAGCTCGGCCACCTACCTTGCCGACAACTTCGAGCGGGTGCCGGTGTGGGTCATCCCGTGCATGCCAGGGCGCCTCGACAACCTGCCCAACCTGATGGCGGCCGGAGCCTACGGGTCGATCCATCCCGCCACCTGGAGCTTCATGCTCGCGGCTCGTGACCACGGGCTGGGTACCTCGTTCACCACCCTTCACCTGACCTACGAACAGCAGGCTGCCGAGATCCTGGGCATCCCCTTTGCCGACTACACCCAGTGCGCGCTGGTCACCGTCGGCTACACGGTCGGTACCGACTTCAAGCCGGCCAGCCGCCCGCCCGTCGAGACCGTGACCTACTGGGACACCTGGGGCGACGAGGCCGACTTCTCCAACCCGGCGTGAGCCCCGAGACGCCGTTGCGCGTGCGCTCGTCAGAGGGCGTCGCGCTCACGGTGCACCACTTCGGCGGTCCGGCCGGCGCCCCCGTGCTGGTGATGTGCCATGCCACTGGGTTTCACGGCCGCGTCTTCGAGCCCATGGCGCGCACGCTCACCGATCGATACCGGTGCGTGGCCCCTGATCTCCGGGGTCACGGCACCACGACGGTGACCGATCGGACCACTTTCAGCTGGGATCGAGTGGCCGACGACCTCCTCGCCGTTGTCGAGGCGGTCGGAGGCGGGCCGATCCGTGCGTTCGGGTGGTCACTCGGCGGCGCCGCCATCGCGGCCGCCGAGCTGCGCAGGCCCGGCACCGTGAAGGCGGCGTTCGTGTTCGAGCCCATCATCGCCTCGCGCGCGTTCCTGGCGGCCTCCTTGGCCACGGAGAACCCGCTGGCCGAGGGCGCCCGCCGCCGAAAGGCCGTCTTCGAGAGCCGCGAGCAGGTTCTCGAGCGCTACCGTTCACGGCCGCCGTTCGCGTCCGTCGATCCCGAGGTGCTCGGGGCCTACGTCGAACACGGTTTCGCCGATCAACCCGATGGCACCGTGAGACTGCGCTGTGACCCCGCGACCGAAGCCACGTTGTTCGAGGCGTGGCGGTGCGGTCTCTTCGACGACCTCTCGGTCCTAGCCCCTCGGTTCACGGTCGGCATCGGTGGTGAGGACACCCTCACGACCGCCATGGGTGTGATGGCGGTCGACGCCATGCCGCAGGCGACGTTGCGGGTTTTCGACGATCTCACCCATTTCGGCCCGCTCGAGGCTCCGGGGCGCATAGCCGAGGCCGTGGCCGAGGCGGTGGGGTAGGCAGCCGAGGCCGTGGCCGAGGCGGTGGGGTAGGCAGCCGAGGTCAGTCGGGTGACGACAGCGACTGGAGCAGCGCGGCCACGGTGGTGTCGGCTTCGAGGGGATGGCGAAGGGGTCGGGAGTCGAGGATCTCGTACCGGTTGCGACGCCCGATGCGCTCGTGGCGCAGGTAGCCGCCCTCCTCGAGCTCGTGGACGATTCGCTGCACCGCCCCCGGCGTGATTCCCACCAGATCGCTGATGTCACGTTGACGAAGCTCGGGGTTCCGGCTGATCGCGACGAGCACGTGGGCGTGGTTGGTGAGGAAGCTCCAGGGTGGTCGTTCCGGTCGCTGGTCGAGGTGCATCAGTCAGAGCATAATACCTACTATCTAATATCGCAATTTTATTGTAGTTGATAGAAAAGCGATATAGGATAGTTGCTGTGATTGCCTCGGACACCACCCCCTCGCCGGCAGGCCGAGCGGTGTTCGGCCTCGCGGCCCTCCCGCTTGCCGGGCTCACCGTCTGGGCGACGGCGCTGCTGGCCGGCGACGGTTCGGCGACCTTCTCCGTCACCTGGGTGGCCGATCTCGACCTGGTGATCGCCTTCCACATCGGGCCGATGGCGGCGTTGCTGACGGTCATCGTGGCGGGGATCGGCGCCCTCGTGATGGTGTACTCCGCCGGATACTTCTCGAAGGACGCCGAGGGAGTCGTCCGGTTCGCGGTCACCCTGCTCGCCTTCGGCCTGGCGATGATCGGCCTGGTGTGGGCCGACAGCGTCTGGACCCTGTTCCTGTTCTGGGAGCTCACCTCGATCACGTCATTCCTGCTCGTCGGCTTTCGCAATCGTCGGGCCGAGGCCCGTGCCGCGGCCCGCCGGGCGTTCATGATCACGGCGGCCGGCGGGTTGGCGCTGCTCGCCGGCCTGGTGATCCTCGTCGACGGCACCGGCACCGACTCGCTGCAATCGCTCCCGCAACTCGAGGGCTCCGAGGCCGGCATTGCCGCAGTCCTGGTGATGATCGCCGCAGCCACGAAGTCGGCCCAGGTGCCGTTCCACGTCTGGCTTCCCGGCGCCATGGCCGCACCGACGCCGGTCAGCGCCTACCTGCACTCGGCCACCATGGTGAAGGCGGGAGTGATTCTCGTCGCAATCACCGGGCCGGCCTTCACCGACGTCGCCGTCTGGAAGAACCTCGGCCTCGCGCTGGGCGGAGCATCGATGCTCTGGGGCGCGATCGGTGCCCTCCGTCATGTCGACGGCAAGCAGATCCTGGCGTGGGGCACGGTGTCCCAGCTGGGGCTGATGATCGTCTTGCTGTCGCTCGGTGAGCCCAAGGCAACCTTTGCCGCCCTCTCGATCATCGTTGCTCACGCCGCTTTCAAGGCGGCGCTGTTCATGGTCGTCGGCGAAGTCGACGTCCGGGCCGGAACCCGAGACATCCGCGAGCTCGACGGCTTGGCCCGCTCGATGCCCATCGCGTTCGCGGTGGCCGCGGTCTCGGGAGCGTCGATGGCGGGTGTGCCGCCGCTGCTCGGCTTCATGGCCAAGGAGGCGGCCATCGAGGCGGGCCTCAAGTCGAAGGGATTCGGGGCCGTTGCCGTGACCGCGCTCATCGTCGTGGGTTCGGTGCTGACGGCGGCCTACACCCTGCGCTTCCTCATCGGCATGTTCGGGGGCCGTTCCGATACGCCGACCGAGGTCAGCGCTCGTCGGTGGCCGATGACGATGCCGGCAGTCGCCTTGACGGTGCTCAGCCTCGGAGGCTACGTAGCAGCGGGAACGGTGACGACCCTGGTGACGCGGGCGGCCGGCACCCTCGATCCGGCCGCCGCCGAGTTCGCGCTTCTCCGATGGCCCGGGTTCACCGTTGCCTTCGGACTCTCCGCGGGAATCGTGGTGGTGGGCGCTGCCCTCGGGCTGGTTCTCGCCAGGGAAGCGTCCTCGCCGCCGGCGGCGATCGGAGCCGGCCTGGTCGATCGCGGCATCGACGAGGTCGTGGTGACCGCCCGTCGGGTCACGGCGCAGGTGCAGCACGGCTCCCTGCCCGTCTATCTGGTCGTGGTCATGGGCGTTGCCACCCTCGCCGTCGCCCCGTTCTGGTTCGCCGTCGACCTCGACGTCCTGTACCGGTGGGACACACCGGTACAGCCGATTCTGGGGCTTGCCGTCGTCGTCGCCGCGATCGTCACCGCACGAATCGACTCACGTCTCGGCGCGGCTCTCGGCCTGGGCGGACTGGGCATCGGTGTCGCCGGGTTGTTCGCCACCTACGGTGCGCCCGATCTGGTCATCACCCAGCTCCTGGTCGAGACGGTGGTGGTGGTCGGGTTCGTGATCGGCCTCGGCCATCTCACCCGTCGATTCCCCTGGGCCGACCGGCGATGGCTCGTCACTCGCGTCGTCATCTCCGTCGCGACAGGAGTCTCTGTGGCCGTAGCCCTCGTCGCGAGTCGGTCGCAGCCGAACGGTACTCCGCCGAGGGAGGCGCTCGTCACCGAGGCCGTGCAGACCGGTGGCGGGAACAACGTGGTGAACGTGATCCTCACCGACGCTCGCGGTCTCGACACGCTGGGGGAGATCGTCGTCCTCGCCGTCGTCGCCATCGGCGTCGTCGCTCTGGGCGCGGCCGGGGGGAGACGTCGCATCGCATGATCACCCCCCGCTCACCCATAGTCGCACTCGGCGTCGGCGTCGCTGCTCCACCCGCGGTACTGGTGGCGATCTACTTGTTCTTCGCCGGCCACAATCAGCCTGGCGGTGGCTTCGCGGCCGGCCTCGTGCTGGGTGCGCTGGTGGCATTGCGAGCCATCGCCGGCAGGCGGGCACCGGCTACGAGCACGACCTTGCTCTGGATCGGCGCAGGGCTGGCTGCAGGGGTGGCGGTGCTGCCGGTCGCGTTCGGTGACGCCGTGCTCGATCAGCGCGTGGTCGACGTCACGGTTCCCCTTCTCGGCAAGGTCAAGAGCGGCACGGCGCTGGTGTTCGATGCCGGCGTCGCCGCCATTGTGGTCGGACTGGTGATGGCGGTGCTCGACGGGTTGGGCATCTCCCGTATCGCCGATCCTTCACCCGAATCCGAGACCGCGGCGAAGGTGGAGGGCGGGTCGTGAACGCCACCCTCGTCGTGACGGTGGCCGGGCTGGTCTCGGTCGGTACGTATCTCGTCACCGCGCGTTCCCTGAGCAGGATCATTCTCGGGTTCTCGATGCTCGGCCATGGCGCCGTGCTCGCGTTGTTGAGTGCCGGTGGCCCGGCGGGGGAGACCCCGCTCGCCGATCGCAGCTCACCCGAGGAGATGTCGAATCCACTCCCGCAGGCGTTGTCGCTCACCGCGATCGTGATCTCCTTCGGCCTCACCCTGTTCCTGCTCGCATTGGCCCGACGTCAGAACGCCCTCTCGGGCGACGATCTCGTCGAGGACGACCTCGAGGACCGGCGGGTGGCCCTGCTCGCGAACGAGGAGTCCCCGGAACCCGTCTCCGAGGATGCGGCGTGAGCACGGTCGTTGCCCTCAGCGTGGTCGGACCTCTCCTGGCCGCCGCGCTGACGCTCGCGCTTCGCGCCAGGCACCGTCTTCGCGATGCCGTCGTCCTCACCACTCTGGTGGGAGTCACGGCGGCGGCCGTGGCCATTCTCATCGAGGTCGAGAGGAGTGGGACCATCGTCGTCCGGGTGGGCGGCTGGGATCCCGAGCTCGGCATCGTCCTGGTCGCCGACATGTTCGCCGCTCTGGTGCTGGTGGTGGCGATGGCCACGATTCTGGTGGTCGAGATCTTCGCCATCGGCCAACGACGCAGTGCCGCGGGTGCCGATCCCGATGTCGTCGTACCGGTCTTGCTCGTGCTCACGTCGGGCGTTGCGCTGGCCATCGTCACCGGTGATCTGTTCACCCTCTTCGTCGCCTTCGAGATGATCCTGGTGGCGAGCTATGTGCTGCTCACCCACCAGGGTCGGCAGGGGCAGATCCGCTCGGGCATGACCTATGTGGTGATCAACCTGCTGGCCTCGACCTTCTTCTTGCTGGGCGTGGCCTTCGTGTACGCCGCGACCGGAACCGTCAACATGGCGCTCCTGGCCGAACGAATTCCCGAGCTCGACACGGGAACCCGAATCGGAATCGGAACGTGGTTCCTGGTGGTCTTCGGCTCGAAGGCGGCGATGTTCCCGTTGTTCTCGTGGCTTCCCGACAGCTATCCGACGGCGCCGACCACCATCACGGCGGTGTTCGCGGGCTTGCTCACCAAGATCGGCGTGTACTCGCTGATCCGCTTCCAGACGCTCACCGACATGGTCGATCTGGGCCCGGTCGTGCTGGCCGGGGCGGGAGCAACGATGCTCGTCGGTGTGGCCGGGGCGTTGGCCCAGGACGACATGAAGCGCATCCTGTCGTTCCACATCGTGAGCCAGATCGGCTACATGCTGCTCGGACTCGGCTTGTTCTCGGTGGCAGGGGTGGCCGGAGCGATCCTGTTCCTCGTACACCAGATACCGGTGAAGACCGTGCTGTTCCTGGTCGGTGGCCTGGTCGAGTCGACCCACGGCACGTCGTCACTCGATCGCATCGGCGGCCTGGCCATGCGGTGGCCGCTGTTGGCTGCACTGTTCGCAGTGCCGGCGTTGAGCCTGGCAGGACTGCCGCCGTTCTCCGGGTTCGTCGCCAAGCTGGCGCTCATCGATGCTGCCATCGCATCGAAATCGACCGCCATCGTGATCGTTGCCCTGGCCGGAAGCCTGCTCACCTTGCTGTCGATGACCAAGATCTGGCTGGGAGTCTTCTGGGGGGAGCCGGCGGGTGCTCCGGCGGTGCCGAGTGTTCGCGGATCGCTCGGCACGATGGTGTTGGCCACCACGCTGGCGGTGGCGGGCACCCTTGCCGTGGCCGTCTTCTCCGGGCCGCTCTGGGACATGAGCGAGCGAGCGGCCGTCGAGCTCCTCGACCGCCAGCCCTACATCGAGGCGGTGATCCGATGACGCGGCAGCTCCATTCCCGCCGAGTAGTGACCGCGGTCCTCCTCGTGTTCACATGGTGCGCGCTCTGGGGCGAGGTGTCGGTGGCCAACGTGGTGTCGGGGCTCGTGCTCGCGTCGTTGACCCTGATGCTCGGGCTCGGGCCGGGCACGCGCGGGCGAATCGTACTGCGACCCCTTCTGCGGTTCGCCCGACTGGTGCTGGGAGATCTCGTGGTGTCCACGCTCAAGGTCTCGTACGAGGTGGTGACGCCCACCGACCGAACCCGGGAGTCGATTGTTGCGGTCGATGTGCCCTACGGGACGCGCAGTCACCTGCTGCTGCTGGTGGTGGCGGTCACCGTCACCCCCGGCACCGCGGCCGTCGACGCCGATTTCGAGTCGGGAACGCTCTATCTCCATCTGCTCGATCACCAGCGGCGCGACGAGGTCGAGAGGCACGTCCAGGAGCTGGCCGGTCTGGCCTGCGCGGGCCTGCCCGTCGCCGAGCCCATGACCCACGGGGAAGGAGTGCAGCCATGATCGTGGCCGTTGCCACCGGAGGGTTCGTCTTCGCCGGACTCTGCGCGCTGGTGCGGGTGCTCGTCGGCCCGTCGCTGGCCGATCGAGTGGCTGCGCTCGACGTCGTTCTCGTCTCGGCCATGGGGGCGATTGCCGTCGACGCCGCTCGACGCGACGACCCGTCCGCGTTGATCGTTCTCGTGGTCATGGCGGTCGTGGGGTTCACCGCAACCGTTGCTGCGGCCAGGTACATCATGAGCGAGGAGAAGTCCTGATGGAGACTGTTGCCGGATCGATCATGGTGCTCGGGGCTGTGGTTGCGGTACTGGCCGGCGTCGGGGTCCTGCGGTTCCGCACGTCCTACGCCCGATTCCATGCGGCCGGGAAGGCGAGCCCCGTGGCGTTCATGATCGTGGCGGTGGGCGCGTCGCTCGACCTCGGATGGGGCGGTGCCTCGCGGTTGGCGGTGGCCGTCGGGGCGATCGTGCTCACGTTGCCGGTCGCCGTGCATCTGCTGTTCCGGGCCGTTCATCGCACCACGCCCGGCGATCATCTCGTGGTCGATGAGCTCGTGCCCGCCGAGCGTCGGCCATACTGATCCGGAGAATCGCATGGCCGACGAAGCCTTCACCCCGAACACCGACGATCTCGTCGTCAACAACACTCGGTTCGCCGAGCGTTTCGACGGCGGTGATCTCCAGGTTGCGCCCTCCCGCCGCCTCGCGGTCGTGTCGTGCATGGACTCGCGTATGGACACGTTCCAGATCCTCGGTCTGGCCAACGGCGAGGCCCACATCGTCCGCAATGCCGGCGGAATCATCACCGACGACGTCATCCGATCGTTGTGCCTGTCGCAGCGCCTGCTCGGGACCCGCGAGATCCTGTTGCTGCACCACACCGACTGCGGTCTGCAGAAGGTCGACGAAGACGTGTTCAAAGCCGAGCTCGTCGCCGACACGGGGATGAAGCCGTGGTGGGCCATCGAGTCCTTCGACGACCCCTACGAGGATGTCCGCCAGTCGATGCGACGGCTGATGCTCACCCCGTTCCTGGCCCACAAGGACAACATCCGGGGCTTCGTGTACGAAGTGGCCGACGGTCGGGTGTACGAGGTCGGGTCCGAACCCATCGCCTCCCCCCACGCCGGGTAGCGGCGGCATGATCGAGATCGTTGTCGCCGACGACGGCCGCCCCCGCTGCTCGTGGGGGGCATCGACGCCCGATTACCTCGCCTACCACGACACCGAGTGGGGGTTCGGCGTCGTCGACGATCATCGCCTGTTCGAGAAGCTCTGTCTCGAAGGGTTCCAGTCGGGCCTCTCGTGGCTGACCATTCTGCGCAAGCGGGAGTACTTCCGGGAGGCCTTCGCCGACTTCGATCCGAACGTGGTGGCCGAATTCGGTGAGCCCGATGTCGAACGCCTGCTGGC
Organism: Acidimicrobiales bacterium; assembly: GCA_024638845.1. Classification (GTDB taxonomy): domain Bacteria; phylum Actinomycetota; class Acidimicrobiia; order Acidimicrobiales; family JAHEJN01; genus JAHEJN01. The sequence goes on from JAHEJN010000001.1 coordinate 144,415, forward strand.
CGATGCCGGCATCGTGCGTCATCAGGGCAAGATCCGGTCGACGATCAACAACGCGGCGCGGGCAGTGGAGATGATCGGCGAGCTCGGCTCGCTGGCTGCGTACTTCTGGCCGCACTGTGCCATCGACCAGGCTCCTCCGGTCGAGGTCGTCTCGATCACCGACGCGTCGACGGCCATCGCCAAGGACCTCAAGAAACGAGGATGGAGTTTCGTCGGGCCCACGACCGTGTACGCCTTCATGCAGGCCATGGGGCTGGTGAACGACCATCTGGCCGACTGTTGGGTCCGTGACGATGCCGAGCGGTCGCGTCGGGCGGCGCGGGCGGCCGTGCTGGGCTAGTTGCCAGGGGTCGCCGGGAACGTCAAGAGGTGCAGCAGCTGATGGCGACACGTCGTGGCAACGATGCCGCCCTCTTGCACCGAGCGGAATAGAGTTTCGCGTATGTCCTGTGCACGCCAATGAGGCATGCCGAGGCGTTCGACCAGTCACTGGCTGTGGCGAACTCCTTTGTCTTCACGCGCGCCGTGCGCCGCTATCAGCAGGAGATACTCGATCACGGCCACTTCCGAGTCGTGTGCCCACGCACCGGCCGCCGCCTCGCCCCGACGGTGTGCCATGTGGCCGATAGCAGTGGTCCGGCCTACGGCGATATCTCCGTCGCCTACCGTGTGCCCTGCGAACCGGCCATCTGGCTACTGGCCGGCAGCGTCAAGGATGGCTTCCCGCTGAGCGAGGCCTACCAGCCCTCAGGGGACACCTCATTGTGGTCCCTGGGCGAGACCCATGCCGAGCAGAATCGCCCGTGGAAGACCCTGCTGCAGGCACTGGAAGCGGACCTCGATGCGGCGCCTCTGCCTGCTGTGTCGCCGGGGAAATCCGCCCTGCTGCTGGGCCATCCGAACTTCGCTCACAATCTGTGGAATGAACTCCCCGCGGTCGATGCCTATACCCGTTCCCGGCAAGGCCCGGAGGATGGTGGCATCCTGCGGGTCACCGCCGTCTACGAACCGCTGCTGCCGGTCGAGGACTTCAGCGGTGGTGTCGCGATGGACGTCACCAGACTCGACCGCTTCGACCATCTGGCGGGCTTCCAAGCGGTGATGACCACTCGGCTCGGCGCCACGCAGATACCCGCTGACCTGCGCAACAAGGTAACCCGGCTGCTCCATGAGCGCCGCGACCCGCAACTCACTGATCCCGCACTCACTGCGCTGCGCGCATGCCAGCCGGTGGTGTGGCTGTCGGCGCGCCTCGACGCCCGCACGGCGGACAACCAGGAGGAACTGCTGTGGCGCCTGGTCACCGTCATGGCAGCGGCCTTTCCTCGGGTGGGTTTCGTTCTCGATGGGTTTTCCTATCCCAACGACTTTCACCGGGCGATCTACCGTCAGCCGAGCGGCCGTGGGCCGTTACGCCTGCTGCGCAAGTTGGTCCGTAAGGGTGTCCTGAGTACCGCCATCCGGGCTCGAGCGCGCCGCGTCGGCGCCTGGACGTGCAGCCTCGAGCGCCGACTCGGCGGGCGCATTGCCAACCCGATCGTGAACGTCACGGGGATGAGTCTGGCCAACGCGATCTCGGTGGCGTCCAGCGCTGACTACTACGTGTGTCATGGCGGCAGCCTGCAGCACAAGATCGCGTGGCTGCACAATATTCCCGGCACCGTGCACTGCAACACCGCAAGCCTCCAACCGGGCGTCGCAACCTGGCTGGCCGACCAGCTCGAAGGCGGTGTCAGGCCAGGGCTGGTGTCCACGCGTTGGATAGAAGACCTGGAGAGCATCCGCACCGTCCGCCAGGTGGAGCGCAACCGCGACTACCACATTGCCGATGTCGAAGGCGCGGTCGATGAGATCGTTGGCGCCTTGCAGGCCAGCATGGCTGCACCACCTCCGGCATAGGCACCGGCAGTATGGCGACGCTCCGCCCGGCGCACACAACCGGGTGCTGGGTCGCGACTACGGCTCGATCAGTCGCTGGGTCGTGAACACGGTGAGCGAGTCGAACAGCCGCCTCAGGGCGTCGACGTCACCCGAGACGTCGAAGGTGCCCGCCTCGATCTGATCGTCGAGCGTGGCCAACCGGCCGAGAACGTCGGCGAGGGCGGCTCGCGAGCACGTGAGCGCCGCGTCGGCGTCGGGGGCGTGCTGAAACGGCCGCTGATGGAGGGCGGCGTGAACGACGCCGAGAACGTGGTGCTCGTCGAGATCGGTGAAGGTGACGTTGACCACGAGCGAGGACGTCCCGTCGGCATCACCGAAGGCCTCCGGGTCGAAGCGCACGCCCATCGAGTCGAAGATCTGCTCGGCGGTCATGGCGTGCACGAACAACCGTCCCCGCGGTGCCCCGTAGTCGGGCGTGCCGTGACGGAGCTCGTGGGCGCCCATCAGGTAGGCGTTGCGCCAGGTGGCCGACTCCGACCGATAGCCGAGCTGTTCGAGGGCGTCGGCCTGGAGTCGGCGGGCGGCCGTGTGGTCGGGATCGGCGAACACGACGTGGTTGACCACCTGCGCCACCCATCGGTAGTCGCCGTTGTCGAAGGCGCGCTGCGCCGCAGCCATCACGGCATCGGCGCCGCCCATCAGCTCCACGTACCGTTCACCGGCCTCGACGGGTGGTAGCGGATCGAGGTTGGCGGGGTTGCCGTCGTACCAGCCGAGATAGCGGGTGTAGACCGACTTCGCGTTGTGCGAGACCGTGCCGTAGTAGCCCTGCACGTGTGAGTCGCGCGCGAAGCACGCCGGAAGGCTGAGTGCCTCGGCGATCTCGGTCGGCGTGTGGCCGAGGTTGGCCAGACGCATGGTCTGGTCGTGCATCCAGCGGTACACGTCGCGTTGGAGCACGAGGAACCGCCTGACGTCGCTGGTGCCGAATCTGGGCCAGTGGTGGCTGGCGAACATCGTGTCGGTGTCGTCGCCCCACAATTCGAGCGCCTCGGCGATGTACTTCGACCAGTACAGCGCATCGCGGGTCTGGGCGCCCCTGATCGGGTACACGTTGTGCAGGGTGTGTGTGCAGTTCTCGGCCATGCAGAGCAGCGCCTTGTCGGGGAAGAAGAAGTTCATCTCCGCGGGCGCCTCGGCCTCGGGCGTGTTCTGGAACACGATTCGGATGCCGTCGACAGTGAGCTCGGTCCCGGTCTCGTGGATGGTCTCGGTCGGCGCGATGAGCCCGACGGGCCCGAGGGGAATGGCGCTGCCCAGGCCGCAGTCGACCTGGCCGACCGGGCCGTTGGCGAGCAGCGGCCCGAACTGGTACATCGCCCGGCGGGTCATGATCGGCCCAGCGATCACGTTCTCGCGCACCACCTCGTGGAGGAACCCGTCGGGCGCGATGACCCGAACGTCGCCGCGGGCCACCGCTTCGGGCGAGGTGACGCCGAGCACGCCACCGAAGTGATCGACGTGGCTGTGGGTGTAGATCACCGCGGCGACCCGTCGCTCACCGAGGATGTCGTTGGCCAACTCGAGACAGGCGGCGGCCGTGGTCGTCGTGGTCAGCGGATCGATGATCACCCATCCGGTGCGACCGGCGAGGAAGGTGATGTTGGAGATGTCGTAGCCGCGGGCCTGCCACACGCCGTCGGCCACCTCGAAGAGGCCGTGATGGGCGTTGAGGGTGGCCTGGCGCCAGAGCCCCGGGTGCACCGTGTCGGGCGCGGGCGCGCCGTGACGCAGGAAGTCGTGCCGGGCGATGTCCCAGACGGCGTTGCCGTCGAGCTCGATGCGACCGGTGGGGTGGCTCCCGATCCGGCCGCGGGTGGCCCGGTCGGTGTCGGCCGGGTCGTCGAACGACAGAACGGCGGCGGCCGCTCGGTGGGCCGATCGGGTGGTCGCTGACGCAGGTTCGGGGTCGATCTCGGCCATTCCCGCATGGTGGCACGAATCACGGTCGGAGGGCGGCGGAGGCTAGGGGATGACTTCGACGCGCAGCGTGTTGGTCGCGCGAGCGACCGTCGACTGACCCGAGGTGATCACCACGAGATCACCCGAGGCGATGCCGTAGTGGCCGCGAACGGCCATGAGTGCCTCGTCGAGCTGCTCTCTCGACGACGACGAGTCCGACCCGAGGACGGCACTCACTCCCCAGCTCAGCGCGAGCTGACGCACGGTCCGCTCGATCGGACTGAAGGCGATGATCGGGACCTCGGGGCGGAATCGCGACACCGATCGGGCGGTCAGACCGGTGCGGGACAGACACAAGATGGCCTTGGCCCCCACCTGCTCGGCCACATACACGGACGAACGCGAGATCGAATCGGTGGTGAGCGCCGAGACGGCGCCACTGCCCGCGGCGTTGGTCCACTCGATGATGGTTTCGAGCCACAACCCGTGATCGAACTCCCGCTCGGCTCGTTCGGTGATGTGGGCCATCGTGGCCACGGCGTTCACCGGGTCGATGCCGATGGCGCTCTCGCCCGACAGCATCACCGCCGAGGTGCCGTCGAAGACGGCATTGGCGACATCGCTCACCTCGGCCCGCGTCGGTGTGGGCGCGGTCACCATCGACTCCAGCATCTGCGTGGCGGTGATGGCCGGACGGCCGCGGGCGACGCACGCGCGGATGATGCGCTTCTGGAGGTGCGGCAGCTCGGCGATGGGAAAGTCGAGACCGAGATCGCCCCGGGCGACCATGACGGCGTCGGATGCGTCGATGATCTGCTCGAGATTCGTCACCGAGGCGACGGTTTCGATCTTGGCGATGAGCAGGGGTCCCTCGGGCTGGAGAGGCGTGCCGACCGCGCGCATGTCGTCGGCGTGCTTCACGAACGAGACGGCGATCATGTCGACGCCCGCGGCGACGAACGCGTCGATGTAGAGATGGTCTTCGGGCGTCGGTGTGCCGATGCGCAGCCGATCGCTCGGGATCTGAAACCCGGGTCGGCCTTGGACGAGACCGCTGCTCAAGGTGCGGACCAGCACCTCGTCGGCGGTCTTGTCGACCACTTCGAGGGTGACCTTGCCGTCGCCGATGGCCAGGTGGTCGCCGAGCTGGACGTCTTCGACCACCGTGAGGTAGTCGATGGCGATGTGGTCGCCGTCGCTCTTCTCGGTGCCCACGACCACCGACACGGTCTGGTTGTCGTCGAGGAAGACACCGCCCTCGGGGAACGGCGCGCACCGTACCTTCGGGCCGGCGAGGTCGATGAGGGTCGCGACGTTGCGACCGGCTCGGTCGGCGGCGGCGCGGATGCGTTGATGGGTCTCGAGGTGTTCTTCGAGGCTGCCGTGGGCACTTCCGATGCGGGCGACGTCGAGACCTGCCTCGATCAACTGCTCGAGAACGTCGGGTTCACGAGAGGCCGGCCCGATGGTGGCGACGATCTTCGTGCGGCGCATGAGAGCTCCAGGAATGGACGAACGAGCAGTGGTGAGCCCGGAGAACCACGCTGTTCCTGGACGGGCCCATGCCGTTCGTTTGTAGCCGACTCGATCGCTGCTCGCGCCTCGAAGCTGGGAGTTTCTCGCCGCCGCTCACCCTCCCCGGGTGGGTTCGGGCCCTGTGTAGCGTGCGCTGGGACGCATGATCTTGTTGTCGGCTGCCTGTTCGAGCAGGTGTCCCGACCAGCCGATGATCCGGCTGACGGTGAAGGTCGGGGTGAACATCTCGGCGGGGAGTCCGGCGAGGTGCAGCACGATCGACGCGTAGTACTCCACGTTGGTGACGATCGTGGCGCGCGGCTTGTGGGAGCGGAGCACCGACAGGATGCGTGGCTCGATGGCGACCGCCCGCTCGACGAGGTCGCCTCCGAGGCTCCGGGCCACTTCTCGAAGCAGGTTCGAGCGCGGATCGTCGGCGCGGTATACCGCGTGACCGAAGCCCATGATCTTCCTCCCGTTCGCCAGTCGGTCGGTGACCCATGCCTCGGTATCGGCAGGGTCACCGATGGCGTCGACCATGTCGAGGGCACGGCGGGGCGCGCCCCCGTGGAGCGGGCCGGACAACGCGGCCACACCCGCGGCGAGGGCGCCGGGCACGTCGGCGCCGGTACTGGTGACGGCGCGAGTGGTGAAGGTCGAGGCATTGAAGCCGTGGTCGATGGTGGCGGCGAGGTAGATCTCGACCGCCCTGGCGTGGTCGTCGGTCGGGATTGCGCCGGTGACCATCCGGAGCCAGTCGGCGGCGTGGGAGCGGTCGGGGTCGGCGGCAAGCGGGTCGAGCCCGTTTCGGCAGCGGTACCAGGCCGCGAGCAGCGATGGCGTGACCGCGGCCAGGGTGAGGACCTGCTCGCGCCGCCGGGCCGAGTCGAGATCGAGGCTCGGGGCCGCATCGGTCAGCACCAGGGGCAGCAGCGACTCGAGTGCCGCGTGAGGAGTGGTGGCTCGTGCCGCGATCGCTCGCACGAGGGGCACCAGTTCGGGGTCGAGCACCCGTCGGCGGCCGACGTCGACGGCGAAGGCCATCTCGGCCGCAGCGTCGGGCAGGTGGCCGTCGAGCAGGAGCTTCCAGATCGCCTCGAGCGAGCGCGTGCGGGCCAGAGCCGTCGCGTCGTACTGGCGGTAGTGGTAGAAGCCCTCGTCACCTCGGACCTCGCCGATCATGGTGTCGGCGACGATCACGCCCTTGAGGCCCGGGGGAGCCACCAGCGGCGAGGCGGTCGGCCTGGCAACAGTCGGAACGGAAGGGTTCATGGACTAAGCATGACGGGAGAACCTATCATTGATCAACGTTGATCCACTCAACGTTGATCGAGTCAAGTCCCTTGAGAAGACTGTCATGACCGACCGGCTCACCACCGATGAAGCCGCCGCCCGCCTCGGGGTGAAGCGCGAGACGCTGTACGCCTATGTGAGCCGCGGGTTGATCCATCGCGAGATGGACCTCGACGGCCGATCGAGCCGATTCGATCCGGTCGAGATCGACCGTCTGCGGGATCGAGCCCGCCGAACCGCCTCGGGTGAGCTGTCGACGGTGATCTCTTCGAGCGTCACCCGGCTTCGACCCTCCGGCCACGAGTATCGGGGGATTCCGGCGGTCGACCTGGTCAGGGCGGGCACCACCTTCGAGACCGTGGCCGACCTGTTGTGGGACGACACCGGCGAGTGGCCGTCGCCCTCCTCGATTGCCACCGATCCTGGCGACATCGGTTCTCTCGATCGCCTTCGTATCGCCGTGGCTCGAGCGTCGGCCGCCGACGCCCTTCGCTACGACCTCGCGCCGCAGGCCGTGGCCTCGGTCGGTCGGCGGCTCATCGGGGTGATGGTCGATGCGTTGCCGCGAGTGACCAGCGTCGACGACGAGCCGACCTCGATTGCCGAGCGACTCTGGCAACGCATCAGCACCCTCGAGCCCACGCCCGATCGTGTGGCCGTGCTCCAAGCGGCCCTGGTCCTGCTGGCTGATCACGGTCTGGCCGCCTCGACCTTCGCCGTTCGGATCGCCGCCTCGGTGCGCGCCGATCCGTACTCGTGTGTGAGCGCCGGTCTCGGTGCCCTCGGTGGCCAGGTCCACGGAGCTGCGAGCTCCGCAGTGCACCGGCTCATCGCCCGCGCCGCCGAGCTCGGGTCGGCCGAGGACGCTCTGGGCGAGCGGCTGACTGCAGGACTGCCGGTGCCCGGCTGCGGGCACAAGGTCTACTCCGAGATCGATCCCCGCCAGCAGATGCTCGACGAGCTCACGGGCGTCGCCTGGCCCGATGATCCCCGATTGGCCCTTGCGGTTGCCGTTCGTGAGGCGGCCACCCGGCGGGCCAACCGCCTGGCCAACGTCGACATGGCCCTGGGCACCTTCACCTGGCTTGCAGGTACCGGGCCCGACGTCGGCGAGTCGGTCTTCGCCGTCGCCCGCACGGCCGGCTGGCTGGCCCATGCGATCGAGGAGTTCCGTGAGCCGCCGCTGCGTTTCCGGGCCGAGGCACGCCACGTGTCGAACTGACGCGGCGTCGGGCCCGGAGTTACCGTCGTGCGATGACCAACCGACTCGACGGACGCGTGGCCGTGATAACCGGTGGGGGCAACGGCATCGGCCGAGCGTGCGCGCTCAAGTTCGCAACCGAAGGAGCTGCGGTGGCACTGGGCGACATCCAGGCCGATGCCGCCGAGGCGGTGGCCGCCGAGGTCGAGGCCCGAGGCGGTCGGGCCCTTGGCCTGCGCGTAGAGGCCAGCACCCGGGCCGACAACGATGCGCTGGTGGCCGCAGCCCTCGATCTGGGCGGGGGCCGGATCGATGCGCTCGTCACCGCCGCCGGCATCAGCCACGCCAACTACTGGTCCGGCGACGTCGACGCCGATGTCAAGGTGCTCGCCGGCGCGCTCGACTACCTCGAGCGGCCGGGCTGGGACTTCGTCGACACCGACATCGACCAGGTGCGCCGGGTGATCGACGTGAACCTCATCGGGACGATGCACGCCATGCAGGCCGTCTCGCCGGTCATGCTCGACGCCGGCCGCGGGTCGATCATCACGATCGCGTCGGTGGCGGCCAAGCATCCCGATGCCGGACCGCTCGGCTACACCTTGAGCAAAGCGGCCGTCTGGATGCTCACCAAGAAGGCGGCCCGCATGCTCGGGCCTGCGGGCGTCCGCGTGAACGCGATCGGCCCCGGCTTCATCGACACGAGCATGACCAAGATCACCGAGCTGTTCCCCGACGAGCAGCGCGCCCAGCTCATGGACAGCATTCCGCTGCGCCGCAAGGGCGAGGCCGACGAGATCGCCGACTGTGCGGTTTTCCTGGCCGGCGACGAGTCGAGCTACTTCACCGGTGCGATCCTGCATCCCGACGGTGGCTTCTTCACGGACTAGGTCGTGTCGTCGAGGCGCGCGAGGAGCTGGTCGCGGATCGACGTGCCCGGCTCGCGGGCGTTCTCGCCGGTGACGCGCCACCCGTGTCGTGACGAGTACAGCAGCGGCGGCTCCCCCAGCCGGCCCTCACGTGCCGCCACGACCGTGGCGAGGAACAGGTCGTGATCGAATCGTTCGATTCGGTCGAACACGTCGCAGGTGAGCCAGGCAATCGAGCCGGGCACGCACGGCAGACCGTGATCGTCGAGCTCGATCATCTCCTCGGCGACGTACTCGAAGCGGCGGCCCGGATACGAGAAGTACTGACCCTCGGCGATCTGGTCGGCGGCGAGGATCGACACCGAGAAGCGGCGCGACTCGACGATGAGTGGATGGGTGTCGTGCTTGGGACTCACGCTGGCCATGACGATGGGTTCGTCGAAGCTCACCTGGGTGACCCAGTGCGAGGTGTAGGCGCGCGCCACGCCGTCGTGGGTTGCCCCCACCACCTGGACGCCCTTGATCATCTGGCCCAGCGAGCGCTTGAGGTCGCGATCGATCACGGGTCAGTGCACCGTGGCGACGACGAACACCCGACGAAACGGCAACAGCGTCGTGCGGTCGGGCTCGGGTGGGTAGGCCGCCAGGATCCGAGCGGCGTAGTCGGCGAAGAACGCGTCGGCGGCGTCGTCGTCGAGGGCGGAGAGGTAGGGACGCAGGGCGGCCCCCTTGGTCCACTGGGCCACGGGGTTGTCGCCGGTGAGCACCTGGACGTAGCTGGTCGCCCACACGTCGACTCCGGCACACAGGGGCGCGAGCAGTCGGGTGTACTCGACAGGCTGCAGCACCGGCCAGGGTCGGATGAGTGGACCCAGTACCTCGGCCCACGGGCCCTCCCGGGCGGCGTCGATGGCGGCCTGGTGGGTCGGCTCGGAGAAGTTGTCGGGAACCTGCATGGCGAAGGTCCCGCCCGCAGTGATGTGGGCCACGAGCCGAGGCAGGAGCGACGCGTGATCGTCGAGCCAGTGGATGGCCGCATTGGAGTACACGATGTCGAACGGAGCGTCGGGTATCCACTGGTCGATGCTGCTCTGCACCCAGGTGCCATCAGGATGGTCGTGCTCGGCGACGGCCAACATCGCCGACGAGTTGTCGACGCCCACGACGTGGGCCCCGGGCCACCGATCGGTGAGCAACGCCGTGGTGTTGCCGGTGCCGCAACCGAGGTCGACCACCCGAGCGGGGGCGTCGTCGCGGACGCGTTGGAGCAATTCGACTGCGGGGCGCAGGCGCTGGCTCTCGAAACGGAGGTACTGCGTCGGATCCCAGGCCATGACCGCAGGGTAGGGCGACTCTCCCGGCCTCGCGGCCTGACCCGGCGGTTCCGCGGCCGGTTGGCGGGGACACGGACGGGTGCGCCAAGCTGAGCGTCACACGATCCACGTTCCGGAGGGACGGGTATGCGCTTGGGACTGAGCACGGGCTACTGGGGCGCAGGACCGCCGGCGGGCGTCCCCGAGCTGGCCGCCGAAGCCGAGAGGCTGGGCTACGAGTCGCTGTGGACCGCCGAGGCCTACGGATCCGATGCGTTGACACCGCTCGCCTGGTGGGGTTCACAGACCACCACGATGAAGCTCGGTACGTCGATCGTGCAGATGTCGGCGCGCACGCCGGCCGCCACCGCGATGGCGGCGATGACGCTCGACCACCTGAGTGGCGGGCGATTCGTCCTCGGTCTGGGTGCGTCCGGGCCTCAGGTGGTCGAGGGCTGGTACGGCCAGCCCTACCCCAAGCCGCTGGCGCGCACCCGCGAGTACGTCGAGATCATTCGTCGCATCGTGGCGCGCGAGGATCGGCTGGAGTTCGCCGGCGAGCAGTATCAGTTGCCGCTGGCGGGCGGCACCGGTCTGGGCAAGCCGCTCAAGTCGACCATTCATCCCTACCGCGTCGATCTCCCGATCTACCTCGGCGCCGAAGGCCCGAAGAACATCGCTTTGGCTGCCGAGATCTGCGACGGCTGGCTGCCGTGGCTGTACTCGCCCGAGCACGACGACTTCTACCGCACCGCTCTGCAGGAGGGCTTCGATCGCGACACCGCCCGCCGCAGTTGGGACGACTTCGAGGTCGCGTGCATGGGGTTGGTGATCCCGGGTGACGACGTCGACGCCTGCGCCGACTTCATCCGACCGCTCATCTCCCTCTACGTGGGCGGCATGGGTGCCAAGGAGGTGAACTTCCACAATCAGGTGTTCGTGCGCATGGGGTACGAGGCCGAGTGCGACCGCATCCAGGCGTTGTACCTGGAGGGCGACAAGGCGGCGGCAACGGCTGCCGTATCGCTGGCGATGTGCGAAGAGATCGCGCTGTTGGGCCCGTGGGACAAGATCCGTGACGAGCTCCAGCTGTGGGAGGACTCGGTGGTCACGACCCTCCTCGTGAACGGCGACCTCGATCTCGTGCGCCGCATGGCCGAACTGTGCCTCTGACCCGGTGACCGACGAACGGCTGCCGGTCCTCATCGGCGGTGGTCAGATCACGAACCGGTTCCGTGAGCTCGACGATGTCGTCGAGCCGGTTGTGCTGATGACCGAGGCCCTTCGCCGGGCGGCCACCGACGCCAGCGCCACAGGCGGGTTGCTCGCGGCGATGGAGCTCATCGTGGTCGTGGCCGGCGCCTGGCCGTACCCCGACCCCGGTGCGATCATCGCCGAGCGGGTCCGAGGGTCCGACGCTGCGACTGCGCTCACCCACCCCGGAGGAGACGCTCCGCTCACCGCCTTGAGCACGCTGGCCGAGGCAATCACGCGCGGCGCTCTGGACGTGGGTGCCATCGTCGGGGGCGAGTCGATCTACGGTCGTCACAAGCTGCGCCGAGCCGGTCGAAAGCTCTTGTCGACCCGCACCCGTCATGCTCCTGCGACCCGCCTCGGCACCGGGCTCGACATGACCGATCCGGTCGCCGACGAGCGGGGTCTCGACCGACCACCGAACGTGTACCCGTTGTTCGAGAGCGCACTTCGTGCCCATCGGGGTGAGAGCCACGACGCTTGCCGAGATCGTATCGGTGTCCTCTGGGAGGGCTTCAACCGGGTCGCCGTGGCCAACGAGTACGCCTGGACCCGATCACCCATGTCCGCCCATGCCATCATCACGCCGACCGCCGACAACCGGATGGTCGCGTGGCCCTACACCAAAGCCATGAACTCGAACTGGTTCGTCGACCAGGGAGCCGCAGTGATCATCTGCTCGATGGCCGCGGCCCGGCGGTTCGGCGTTGCGCCGGAGCACATGGTGTTCATGCACAGCGCGGCAAGGGGACGCGCCCCGAACCGGGTGGTCGAGCGGCATCACCTGCACGATTCCCCGTCGATCCGGGAGACCGGTCGGGCCGCCCTGCGGCTGGCCGATGTGGGTGTGGACGACGTGGCGTTGCTCGATCTCTACTCGTGCTTCCCCTCGGTCGTGGAGATCACGATGAGCGAGCTCGGAATCGCCCATTCGAGGCAGCTCACCCTCACCGGTGGCCTCACCTTCGCCGGTGGCCCGCTCAGCAACTACGTCACCCATTCGCTCGCCGCCATGATCGACGCGGTCCGCGCGACCGGTGAGCGTGCGCTCATCCACGGCAACGGTGGCTACGCCACCAAACAGGCCTTCGGCGTGTTCGGCGCGCAGCCTCCCACGGAGGGATTCCGCCTCGCCGACGTCCAACCGGTCATCGATCGATACCCGACCCGGGTCTTCGACCCGCACCACGCCGGTGCCGCCGTGGTCGAGGCGTCGACGGTGCTCTACGACAACGACGAACCCGTGCGGGCCATCATCACCGCCATCACGCCCGACGGAACGCGAGCGCTCGGTGGATCGACCGATCCGGCCGTCATGGTCGAGTTGGTCACCGAGCCGAGCGAGAACCGACGGGTCCGGTTCACCACCCCGACCCACGTCGAGATCGGCCCGCCCGGTCTCGTTCCGGAGACCAGATAGACCGAATGCGGGTCAGGCGGTGCCGGAATACGGAGCGAAGACGTCCTTGGCCTCACCGTGGTTGGCGAAGGCGAACGCCAGGTCGCCGAGCCACTCTTCGGCGTGGCCGGCATGGCCCGGCGACACCATGAAGTGCAGCCCGTCGGGTTGGCGGTCGAGGCGCCACCCGCGCGTGTCCATCACATCGGCCACGGCATTCATGTCGACGGTGGGCGAGCCGAAGCAGGCCACGCTCATGTCGGGCTCGTGCACGGTGTGGAGGTCGCCGATGGTACGCAGGCCACCGATCATGGTGTGGGCGGTGTCGCGCACGACTCGAGTCTTGGCGATCAGGCCGTCACGCCCGAGATGGTGCAACGTGGCCCACGCGCCGGCGATGGGCGGCCCCGGGCGGGTGCCTGCGGTCGTGGCCGATGCGTACAGCCCACCCGGCCAGTCGTCGAAGATGAAGTGCTGCCTCTTCAGCATCGAGCGGTCGTTGTACAGGATCACCGATGCGCCTTTGAAGGCATAGGCGTACTTGTGCAGGTCCGCCGACAGCGAGGTGACGCCCGGTGTCGAGAGATCCCAGGGCGGGACCGCCTCGCCCAGTGCCTCCCAGAACGGCAGGATCCACCCGCCGAGGCACGCATCGACGTGACACAGCAGATCGTGTTCGGACGCGGCCGCGGCCAGGTCGGCGATGGGATCGATGACGCCATACGGGTAGCAGGGCGCCGACCCGACCAGCAACACGGTGTCGGTGTCGATCGCATCGACCATCGCGCCCACGTCGGCCCGGCCATCGGTGCCGACCGGCACGCGACGCACCTCCAGGCGCAGGTAGTGCCCAGCCTTGGTGAACGCGGGATGAGCGGTCGACGGCACGAGGGCGACCGGAGAGTCGATGCCGCGTTCGAGCCCCATGTCGCGGGCCGTCTGCACGGCACAGAAGATGCTCTCGGTTCCGCCCGACGTGAGTGCGCCGGCGTGCTGCGGGCCGCCCAGCAGGTCGGCTGCCATCTCGACGATCTCCTGCTCCATGCGCAACAGCGTCGCGTAGGCAAACGGATTGAGGGCGTTCTCGTGGAGGAAGTCGTCGGCGATGGCGTGCTGGAGGCGCTCGAGATCGTCGTCGGCCGCGTTGTACACCAGGCTGAAGGCCTTCCCGCTGCGCCAATCGATGTCGCCGACGCGATCGCGGGCGACCTCGGCCAGCACTTCCTCGACGGAGAGGCCGCCTTCGGGCAGGCGGGCATGGTGGTCGCTCATGGGTCGACCTTAGTCGTCGACGAAACGGCGGCTCAGAGCCGGCGCCAGCGACGGCGCATTTTCACCATGGCGCGCACCATCGCCAACCCGTCGCGAACGGGGCTCACCGTCGAGCCCTCCCAGTGTGTCCATTCGACCGGCACCTCGATCGTCTTGTAGCGCATGCGATCGGCCAGGAAGAGCAGCTCCACGTCGAACGCGAATCGCTGTTCCCGCACGAGCGGGAACAGGTGCGATGCGGCATCGCGGCGCAACACCTTGAAGCCGCACTGGGTGTCGTGACTGGTGGTGAGGCCGAGGCCCCGTGCGATGACGTTGATCGCCCGGCCTCCGAGCTGACGGCGCCACGACTGCTTCACCGGGAGGTGTGAGTCGGGATGACGGCGGCTGCCGAAGGCGATGGAGGCGTGGTGGTGATCGAGGCGGCCGATGGTGGGGCCGATCGCGTCGAGACCGACGCTGAGGTCGGCGTCGAGGAAGATCGTGTAGGTCCCGCCGGCACGGGCGACTCCGTGCTGGACGGCACCCCCTTTGCCCCGGTTCTCGTCGAGGCGCTCGACCCGGAGATCGATGTGATCCGCCAGCTCGGTAGCCGCATCCTCCAGCAGCGTTGCGGTGTCGTCGGAGGATCCGTCGTCGACCGCGATCACCTCGGCGTGGCGGAACGGGGGCTCCCATGCACGCAAGGCCTTCACCAGGGCGGGAATGCGGGCCGCCTCGTTGAAGCACGGAATGACGACCGAGACCACAGGCGGCGCCGGGATGCTCGCCGGTACCGGACCGGGCCGGGTGCTGCGCCGGGTCTGGCCGGGCGCGAGGGGGACGACGGCTCGACTGGTTGTCGTCGCGAACAGCGCATCGGTCATCTCTCACCTTCGGCCTGTTCGCCATCGAGTTGAGGAGAGGACACCACGATCTCGTTTCGGCGGTCGGGCTCACATCGTGAGCCCGACCGCCGACGGAAGGCGTGGACAATCGAGCAAGCACGGAGCCATGACCACCATCATCGAATCGGGCCCCCAGACCCAGACCCCCGAATTCTCTTCGGCCGATGACGCCGGCACCGGTTCGGCGCCGCTCAGTGCGGCCCGGCTGGCTCGGTGGCTGTTCGCGATGTTCGTCGGGATATTCACCGTGCGATCGGCGATCGATCCTGACCTGTTCTGGCACCTGCGCACCGGGGAATGGATCGTGAACAACGGCATCCCCAGGTCCGACGTCTTCTCCTTCACCGTTCCCGACAACAGCTGGGTCACCCACGAATGGCTGACGCAGGTGCTCGGATGGGGTGCGTACTCCGTCGGCGGTTTCGCCGGTGTCTCGGTGCTGTTCGCCATCGTCGGCGGAGTAGCGGCATGGTTCACGTACCGCACCGTCGATGGTGGTCCCCTCCAGAAGGTCGTGCTCACGATGGGTGCGATGTTCGTGGCCTCGGTGGCCTACGGCGCCCGGCCTCAGCTGGTCACCTTGGCGTTCGCGGCCGGTTTCGTCTGGCTGGTCGAGAAGGTACGGGCGGGTGAGCTCTCACCGACCAAGCTCTGGTGGGCGGTTCCGGCCACCGTCGTATGGGCCAACCTGCATTCCGGCTTCCTCCTCGGTGTGGTGATTCTCGCCACCTACGCCATCGGCGATGCGCTGCAACGCCGGTTCCTCGGCGACACAGGCGACCTACTGGCTCCGGCGACCACCCGCCGCCTCGCCGAGGTGGCCGGCGTGTCGTTCCTGGCCGCCGCGATGAACCCGTCAGGCCCGAGGCTGTGGATCTACCCGTTCGAGACCCTGCGCAGTGAGCAGATGCGTTCACTCATCGCCGAGTGGCACTCCCCTGATTTCCAGGCGGCGACGTTTCGACCGTTCCTGGTTCTGATCCTGGTGGCCTTCGTCGTCTTGGCCGCGTCGAAGCGACGGCCGACGGTCACCGAGATGCTCCTGGTCGGTGGCACAGTGGCGGCCGGGCTGACCTCGCTCCGTCACGTCGCGTTGGCCGCAGTCGTGACGATGCCCGTGTTGGCCCGGCATCTCTCGTCGGCCGTCGCCGAAACACGGCTCGGCCCATGGCTCTCGGGCGAACGCGACCGCGACTTCTCGGTCGGCCCGATCTTCGCCGCTCTCGTGGCCGCAGTGCTCGCGCTGGTGGTCGGCGTGCGGGCGGTTGGCACCTTCGCCACCAACGACGCAACCACGGCGGAGCTGTACCCGGTGGCCGCGGTCGACTATCTGTATGACGCCGATCTGGCCGGTGAGCACGGGTACAACGCCTACGGGTGGGGCGGATACCTCATCTGGCGAGACATCGAGGTGTTCTCCGACGGCCGGGCCGACGTGTACGGCGAGGAGTTCCTCACGACAGTCTCCGAGCTCAACGACACCACCACGGAATGGGAAGAACTGTTCGGTCGGTTCGGGATCGAATGGGCGCTGATACGCGTCGAGGATCCCCTTCGAACCGTGATGATCGCCGATTCGGACTGGGTGGTCGCCTACGAGGACGAGATCAGCGCGGTGATGGTGCGATCCGACTAGCCGAATCCGGCCGCTCGGTGTCAGACCAGCGTGTCGAGGGCGAAGCCGACGGCACCCGGGTCGACGTCGTCGGCCCGGAGCTCGGTGAGCCAGCTGATCGAGACCTCGCCGTTCGCCACGACCGCGGTGTCTGTGTCGGGGTCGGCGTCATCGGGTTCGCCCCAGTCGAGCCGCAACTTGTGTGCCCCTTCGTGACCCGGTTTGGGCTCGAGAGTGGCGGTGGCGAACGAACGCGCCGGACGCCCGGCCACCGTGGTGTGGCGCCAGCCCTTCACCTCGTCGGTGGGCAGATTGGGCACGTTCACGTTGATGACCTGCGCCCGTAGTGGCGGGCGGGCGATGGTCGCACCCACCACCACCGAGGCGACGTCGGCGGCCGTCTCCCATTTCTGATCGGCGATCATGTCGTCCCACGCCTGTCCTTCGATGCCCCACGAGTCGACCTTCTGGCTGACGGCGATGCCCGTGACCCCGCGCAGGCGGGCCGACAGTGCCGCTCCGACGGTGCCCGAGTGGTACACCGATCGCCCCACGTTGGCGCCCGGGTTGATGCCGGCGACGACGAGATCGAACGGGCCGAAGGGCCCGAGGCCGGCCACGAGCACGCACAGCGCCGGCGGTCCGTTGATCGTCCAGACGGCATCGATGCCGTCGATGCTGGCCTCGTGGGCCTCGGGATCGAACGCATGCAGGGCTCCGACGGCCGCCCCCGCCCCCGAGTACTCCGAGTCGGGCGCCACGACCACCACGTCGCCGTGTTCACGCATGCGTCGGGCCAGGATGTGCAGTCCGATCGAGTCGATGCCGTCGTCGTTGGTCACCAGGATGCGCATGTCCGGCACGGTATCCGGCCCGATCGATTGCGCCTGATGGAGTCGGCTTCCGCGGCATCGTGGCCGTAGGGTTCGGTCATGATCCCGCCGGCACCACCGGAGTCATGAGCGGTCGAGGCCCCGTCGACGCCGTGGCCCACGCGCTCATGGCCACCCTCGAGGGCCGGACCGACCCGTATCCGCTCTACGAGGAGCTGCGGGCCATGGGTCCGGCCCTTCGCAGCGAGCAGCTGCCGGTGTGGTATCTCACCGGTTTCGAGGAGAGCCGGCAGGTGCTGCGCGACAGTCGTTGCGGCAAGCAGCAGGACGGTCGTGGCATCGTGGCCGGCAATCGCAGCCGAGGACCCGACGAGACCCGCCAGGTCACCATGCTGTTCATGAATCCGCCCGACCACACGCGGCTTCGGGGGCTGGTGAGCCGGGCGTTCACCCCGCGACGCATCGAGTCGCTGCACGATCGGGTCGTGAGCATGGTCGACGAGCTGCTCGACGAGGTGGCCGCCGCCGGCGAGGTCGATCTCATCGACACGCTGGCGTACCCGCTTCCGGTCCGGGTGATCAGCGAGCTCATCGGCGTTCCCGAGGCCGATCGCGACGCCTTCCGGCCGCTCACTGCCGCGCTGGTGAAGACCCTCGAGCCCATTGTCAGCGATGACGATGCGGCGGCGGCCGACGCGGCGGCCGCCGAGTTCGGCCTGTACTTCACCGATCTGATCGCCGAGCGCCGCGCCGACCCCGCCGACGATCTGCTCAGTGGCCTCATCGAGGCCCGCGACGGTGACGACGCCCTGAGCCACGACGAGATGATCGCGACTCTCGTGCTGCTGTATGCAGCCGGATTCGAGACCACCACCAACTTGATCGGCAACGGCGCGTACGCGTTGCTGCAACACCCCGATCAGCTCGCGACGCTACGGGCCGAGCGTGGGGGCATGGCCGATGCCGTCGAGGAGATGCTGCGCTTCGAGAGCCCGGTGCAACTCGACGGTCGTCGGGTGTTCGAGCCCATCGAGGTCGCAGGCGTGCCCATTCCCGGCGGTGACACGGTGGTGACCCTCCTGGGCGCCGCCAACCGCGATCCACGCCTCTATGACCGTCCTGGGGAGTTCGACATCAGCCGGCGCGACCTCCCGATCCTGAGCTTCGCCTCGGGAATCCACTACTGCCTGGGTGCGTCGCTGGCCCGGATGGAGGGTCGGGTCGTGTTCGACCGCCTGCTCGACCGATTCGCCACGATCGAGCTCCTGGCCACGCCCACTTGGCGCGGCAGCCTCACCCTTCGCGGTCTCGACGAGCTCCGGGTTCGCGCAGCATGCGGCTGATCACCACACCCTACGGGCCGCCGGCCACTGCGCACTTGGCCGAAGTCGTTGCCGAGGCCAAGGGCGACGACCCGCTCGCCTCGGTGACAGTCGTCGTGCCCCACAACTACGCAGGAGTCTCCGCTCGCCGCTCGCTCGGACGGTCCGTCGTCACCGGACAGCGGGCCGGGGTGGCCGCCGTGCAGTTCCTCACCGCCTACCGGCTGGCCGAGCTGCTCGGCGGTCCGCGCCTGGCGGCGGCCGGCCGTCGACCGGTGTCGACCGCCGTGCTGGCCGCGACGGTGCGGGGCGTCCTGGCGTCGAACCCCGGCGTCTTCGCCCGGGTGCGGGAACACCCCGCCACCGAGCGAGCCCTGGTTGCCGCGCATCGCGAGCTGAGCGAGCTCGGCCCGGGCGAGCTCGAACGACTCGCGGCGCAGGGGAGCCGAGCGGCCGATGTCGTCCGCATCCACCGGGCCGTGTGGGCCCGGCTCCACACCGAGTGGTACGTCGAGACCGATCTCGCCGCCGCCGCATCCGACTCGGTGGCGGCCGACCCGAGCCTGGCCGTCCGACTCGGCGCCGTCGTCTGGTACCTGCCCCAGTCGGTGCCGCCTTCGATGGCGGGACTCGCGGTGGCCATCGACGCACGGGTTCCCGGCACCACGATCGTCGGCGTCACCGGTGTCGAGGCGGCCGATGCTCCCGTGGCCGCCACGGTCGCGCGACTCGGAATCGCCGTCACCGCTGCCGATCTCGTTGCGGCAACACCGCTCGACGGCGACCGATCGACGCCAATGCGGGTGGTGAGCGGCTCCGACGCCGACGAGGAGGTGCGGGTGGTCGTGCGCGCCATCGTCGATGCGGCCCGCCGTGGGATGGCCCTCGACACAATGGCCGTCCTGCACCCCGGGCGCGATCCCTACGCCCGACTGTTGCACGAGCACCTCGCCGCGGCCGGCATCGCCGTGAACGGCACCACGCCGCGAACCCTGGCCGAAAGCGTGTACGGCCGCACACTCGTCGCGCTGCTCGATCTGCCCGACCATCGGTTCCGCCGCACCGAGGTCATGGCCATGCTGGCGTCTGCGCCCATCCGGTGGCGAGGCAGACTGGCTCCCTCGTCGGCTTGGGAACGCCTGTCGCGCGCCGCTGGGGTGGTCGACGGGCCCCGACAGTGGGCCCAACGCCTCGGTCGTCACGCAGCCGAGCTGCGTGAACGGGCCGAGTCGGAGGCCGCCGGTGACCATCGCGAGTGGTTGATCGAGCGTGTGCACCGCGACGCGGCGCGGTGCGACTCGCTGGCCGCGTTCGTGGAGCAACTGGTCGCCGACACCACTGCCTCCACCGGCTCGAGCTGGCGCGAGCGGTCACGATGGGCCACCCGGTTACTGCGCACGCATCTGGGTTCTCCCGGCAACCACTGGCCAGCCATCGAAGTGGCGGCAGCCGAGAAGGTCGAAGCGGCGCTGAACCGCCTGGCCGGCCTCGACATCGTCGAGCCATCACCCAGTCCGTCGGTGTTCCGCCGCACGCTGCTGCACGAGCTCGAGGCGAGCCTGGGTCGCGTCGGGCGGCTCGGCTCCGGGGTGCTCGTGGCCTCACCGCACGATGCGGTGGGCGTCGATCTCGGCCAGATGTTCGTCGTGGGGCTGGCCGAGGGGAGCTTCCCCGGCCGGGTGCACGACGACTCGCTCCTGCCCGATCGGGAGCGCTCGGTGGTTCGCGAGCGCCTGCCGCTGCGAGCCGATCGACCGCTCGACGACCAACGCCACCTGCTCGCGGTGTTCGCCGCGGCCGACGAAGCAACCATCACCTGGCCCCGGGGCGATCTGCGGCGCAATGCCGAACGGCTGCCCAGTCGTTGGCTGGTCGAGCTCGTCGAGCAGGCAGTCGGGCCGTTCTCCGGTCCGGGTCTGATCGGCGCCGACGCTCCCTGGCTCACCGACATCCCCTCCC